>NZ_CP076103.1:4210312-4511048 GCF_018732085.1 Lysobacter capsici
GTGGCTCAACCAGCACACCGAACTGGGCGAGAAGATCGCGCAGCTGGCGATCGAGCGCGCCGCAGCGCGCCTGAAGACCGAAAAGCAGATCACCCGCAAGAAGATCACCCAGGGCCCGGCCCTGCCCGGCAAGCTCGCCGACTGCTCCTCGCAGGATCTGTCGCGCACCGAGCTGTTCCTGGTGGAAGGCGACTCGGCCGGCGGCAGCGCGCGGCAGGCGCGCGACAAGGATTTCCAGGCGATCCTGCCGCTGCGCGGCAAGATCCTCAACACCTGGGAAGTCGCTTCGGGCAGCGTGCTGGGTTCGCAGGAAGTGCACGACCTCGCGGTCGCGATCGGCTGCGATCCGGGCAAGGAAGACATCGGCGGCCTGCGCTACGGCAAGGTGGTGATCCTGGCCGACGCCGACTCCGACGGCCTGCATATCGCGACCTTGCTCAGCGCCTTGTTCCTGCGCCACTTCCCGGCGCTGGTCGCGGCCGGCCACATCTTCGTGGCGATGCCGCCGCTGTTCCGCGTCGACGTGGGCAAGACCGTGTTCTACGCGCTCGACGAAGAGGAAAAACGCATCCTGCTGGAAAAGATCGAGCGCGAGAAAGGCGATCGCAAGAAGGGCCTGAGCGGCGCGGTCAACGTCACCCGCTTCAAGGGCCTGGGCGAGATGAACGCCTCGCAGCTGCGCGAGTCGACCATCCACCCCGACACCCGCCGGCTGGTCCAGCTGACCATCGACGACAACGCCCAGACCCACTCGCTGATGGACATGCTGCTGGCCAAGAAGCGCGCCAGCGACCGCAAGGCGTGGCTGGAAACGAAGGGCGATCTGGCGACATTGGAAGTCTGACCGATGCACGGACGCGCACGGGCTTTGCGAGCCGTGCCGCGTCCATCGGCCTGAGCGCGCCGACGATTACGACATGGCGCCCCGCCCCGTCGCCGACGCCATGACTCACTCCCCGCGAAGGTATCGCGGCATCACGCCGACGCGATGTTGCCGCCGGTAAGCCAACGCGCCGTCTTAGCGAGTGATTCGGCGATACGCGATCGTGTTCGGCGGTCGAGAGCTCTCTCTACCGCCCGTAAATCCAGCTTGCAGCACATTGCAGTCGAGTCGGCGGCGCTGCTGCTTATTCTCAATCAGATTGATAAGGACATTGCATCATGCATCTGAAGTTCGCCCTGCCGCTGCTGTTGCTGGCGGCCAATCTCGCTCACGCCCAGACCACCGCCGACGACCTGCTGCAGGCGCCCGCCGGGCTCGGCCAGATGACCCGCCAGGACGGCCAATGGGTTCGGCTGAAAGGCCTCAATTACAACCTCATCCAGCACACCCACAAGCGCCCGGTCGACCTCAAGCAGCTCGATCGCTACAAGTCGTGGGGCTTCAATTTCGTCCGCTTTCCGATCAACTGGAATTTTCTCGAACCCACCCCAGGCAACATCGACTGGAGCTATGTGGCCGAAATCGAAACCCTGGTCGCCGAAGCCGACAAGCGCCAGATGTGGGTGCTGATTTCGATGCATCAGTGGAACACCTCGCAATGCTTCCAAAGCGACTGGGGCAGCGGCTTTCCGGGATGGTTCGTCGAGGACATGCTGGCCGGCGCGTGCACCTCGTCCAACCAGCCCGAGTTCTGGGATGCGTTCTGGAGCAATCAGACCGTCAGCGCAGGCCCGCACGCCGGCCAGAAAGCCTGGGACGTCTATTCGGATGCCTGGCGCACGGTGGCCTGGCGCTTGCGCAACTATCACAACCTCGCCGGCTGGGACGTCATCAATGAGCCACACCCCGGCCGCACGATCGGTTCGGGGCAGCTCAACAGCGCGATCCTCCCGCAGTTCTACCAGTACGTGGGCACGCGCATCCGCTGGTCCGACCGTCGCGACCTGGACAACAAGAGCCACATGCTGTTCGTCGAGGGCGATGTGGGCACGGTGCGGCCGGAACTCGCCAAGCCCGACCTGACCAATTTCGTGCTGACGCCGCATTTCTATCCGCAAGCCGATCAGGGAGCCGGAGCGGTCGCTTACAACAATCGCGATTGCGCCGGCCTGGTCGCGGTGATCCAGCCGCTACTGGACAAGGCTGGCGCCTGGGGCGTGCCGATGGTGATGGGCGAGTTCGGCGCCGATGTCGTCCAGGACGGCAACAAGGCGCTGTCGCTGGCCAAGCACACCTCGCGCATCGTCAGCGCCAATGGGCAGAGCTGGGCCTGGTGGCCGTTCGAGGACTATGCGGTCGAAGATCTCCCGTACCGTCCCGAAGTCGCCGAACTGCAGAACAATCTGCTGGTGTTCAGCGGCGACAAGTGCGTTCCCTGAAATAGCCAGCGGTCGTTCCAGGCCGGCGATTCCTACCATGCAACGGCCGACCCGCCTCGGGGCGGCCGTTGTCGGTAGCGCCGCGATTCGCACCGTCGCGCCGCGCGGCGCATAATCACGCGGCCCAGCGCGGCGATGCGGCAATGTTCCCGCATCGGTTCGGATTCACAGGAGATCGACATGACAGGACGCCACCCCGCCCACTCGTGGGCCGCACGCCCAGCCCCTCGCGAGGCCCGCCGCCATGGTCACTGACAGCGAGGCGATCCGACGCAAACCGCCGGTCGACACCGCCGGCCGCCTGTTCGGCGTGCTCGCCTGGTTCGCCCTGCTGCTCGGGCCGTTGCTGGCGTGGGCGATCGTGTTCGGCCTGACCCCGCAGAACCAGTGCGGCGACTGGAGCCTGCACTGCAGCGGCAAGGCGATCATGTACAGCGCGGCCAGCTGGCTGTTCGGCAGCCTGTTGGCGATCACCGCCTTGTTCCGCGGCGAGCGGCGCGGCATCGCGGTGCCGGCGCTGGTGCTCAACATGATTCCGCTGCTGGGGCTGGTCGCGGCGTATGTGCTGATCGCCAAGGGCGTATGACCGCGACGCCCTGCTGATTCACCTCGCAGCATCCGACGCGCCGACGACGCCCGCGAATCGGCGCCGGTTCCCCCCTCCGAGACGATCGCCGCATGCCTGTCGTACACGGCCCCAATCATCTGGACGAATTCCTCGGCTCACTCGATCAAAGCCTGCAGGTGCAGGCCGCGACGCTCGGCGAAGCACTGGACGCGTACGAACGCGCATTCCGCGTGCGGATCGCGCCGGCGGTCGGGTACGACGGACGCTACTTCCTCTATCTCGACCTCGACAGCGGCGACGAGCAGCAGATTGACATCCATGTGCAGCGCAGCGACGGCGAATTCTGCGCACGCCAGGACCGCGACCTGCCGCTGCAGGACGACGATGTGATTCTGCTGATGGGCTTGATGGCCTGTTGATGCCGCGCGTGATGCCAGACGGCGCGCCGCAGCCGCGCTGATCCTCGCCCGCTGCGACGAACCTTCCGATCGCTCAGCCCAACGCCGCCAACGCTGACTTCAGCGGCTTGGCGAACGCCGCCGGCTTGCAGCGCGTCAGCTTCACCGTCGGGGTCTGGTGCCAGCGCGCGCAATCGTCGATCGCGCGGGCGATGTCGGCGGCCAGCGCTTCGTCGCCGTCGAGGCCTTCTTGCAGATACAGCGCCTTGACCTCGAACACGCCCTGGGCGCGATGCGCCTTCGCGTCCAGGCGTCCGACCAATCGGCCGCGCACCAGGATCGGCAACACGAAATAGCCGTAGCGGCGCTTCGCTTCGGGCGTGTAGCACTCCAGGGTGTAGTCGAAGTCGAACAGTTCGCTGGCGCGTTCGCGATCCCAGACCACCGGGTCGAACGGCGACAGCAGGGTGCAATGGCTTGCGCGCAAACGGCCGGCAGCGGCCTGGGCCAGCGCGGCGGCGTGATCGGCGTGGACGTAGCCGGGCGCGTTCCAGCCGTTCACCGCGACTCGCAGCAATACGCCTTCGTCGACGAAAGCGTCGAGGTCGGCATCGCGCAGGCGCGGCTTGGTGCGGTAGTAATCGGCGACCCAGCGCGCCTGGGCGATGCCCAGCGCCTTGACCGACTTGAGCACGGTTTCGCGCCGCACCTGCGCCGCGTCGAGCACGCTCGTGTCCCAGCCCGGCACGGCGAGGCCGGCCACGCGTTCGCTCAGGTCGTAGACGCGATGGAAATTCTCGCGCCGCGCGACCATCAGCTCGCCCAGCGCAAACCCGGTTTCCAGCCAGCGCTTTTCGTCTTTCCAGCCCCACCAGCCGCCGCCGCTGCCGCCGGGCTCGCGTTCGAAGTCCGACGACTTGACCGGACCGAGTTCGCGGATATGCGCCAGCAGCCGATCGATCTGCTCGCCGTTGTCCTGACGATGCTGGCGCGCGTTGCGGATCGCCCAGTGGTGGGCGCGCTGCTCCAGCGCGTTGCGGTGCAACAGGTAGTCGTCCATCGGCGCGAAGCAGGCTTCATGCGCCCAGATCTCGAAGATCGCGCGCTGCGCCAGCAGTTCTTCCAGCCACTGCGCCGGGTAATCGCCCAGTCGCGAGAACAGCACCAGGTACGGGCTGCGCGCGACGACGTGGATGGTGTCGATCTGCAGCAATTGCATGCGCGCGATCGCGGCAAGCGCATCGGCCCGGGTCGCGCGCTTGCGCGGCCGCGTGAGCAGGCCCTGCGCGTGCAGATGCAAGGCGCGCGCCTGGGTCAGCGAGAGCGGCGCAACGGGCGCGGCCGGCGCGATCGCTGGCGATGCCGGCTCGCCGAACGCCGCCGCGTCCGCCACGACGGCCGCGGTTGCGCGCGCGGCGCGGGTAGCGGCCACGCGCTTCGGGCTCATGCGTCCTGCGAGGCCAGGGTCGCGCTCAGCAGCTTGCGCAGCAGCGGCTGCAGGCGCGCGGCCTTGGCTTCGTCGTAGGCGAACGAGTCTTCGTTCATGTAATTGCGCTGGCTCAGCTCCAACTGCACCGCCTGCACGCCGATCTCCGGATCGCCGTAATGGCGGGTGATGTAGCCGCCCTTGAAGCGGCCGTTGGCGATCCAGTCGTAGTCGGTCTGCGCAGCTAACAGGCTTTCGAGCGCGGCCTGCAACTCGGGCAGGCAGGTCTTGCCGCCGGAGGTGCCCAGGTTGAGGTCGGGCAAGCGGCCTTCGAACAGGAACGGCACTTCGCCGCGGATCGAATGGCCTTCCCACAACACCGCGCGGCCGTGTTCGCCGCGGATGCGGTCGAGTTCGGCGACCAGGGTCTGGTGATACGGACGCCAATACAGCTCGACCCGTTCGGCGACTTCGGCTTCATCCGGCGACTGGCCGTCGAGGTACACCGCCTCGCCGCTGAACTGCACCGCCGGACACAGGCCGGTGGTGTTCTGGCCCGGATACAGCGAGGTGTCGTCGGGCGGACGGTTCAGATCGACCACGTAACGCGAATAGCGCGGCACCAGGATCGATGCGCCGAGTTCGCGGGCGAAATCGTACAGACGCGAGACATGCCAGTCGGTGTCGGGCGCGCGCCGCGCCGATTCGACCATGCGCGCCTTCAGCGCCTCGGGGATCAACGCGCCGTCGTGCGGCAGGCTGATCAGCAGCGGGGCGGTGCCGCGATGCAGCTGGAATACGGGCTCGGTCGGGTGCGCAATAGTCATAAGCCGCTTCAGTCGGCGCCGGACTGCAGATGCCGGCGGAAGAAGTCCATGGTACTGCGATGGACCGCAAGCCAGGTCGCGTAGCGCAGGAAGAAGTGGTCTTCGTCCGGAATCACCAGGGTTTCCACCGGCGCCTTGCGTGCGCGCAGGCGTTCGACCAGATCGATGCTCTGCGAGAACTTGACCGCGCGATCGTCGTCGCCATGCACGAACAGCACCGGCGAACGCCAGCCATCGACGAAGGCGACCGGCGAGGACTTGAACGCCAGGTCCAGCTCATCCGGCTTCAGCCCCCACAGGCCGCTGTTGTCGCCGCCCTTGGCGCTTTCGCGCCAGTCGTGGACGCCGTGACGGTCGACGCCGGCCGCGAACAGATCCGAATTGCGCGACAGCGCCGACGCGGTCAGGAACCCGCCGTAGGAGCCGCCGTAGATGCCGATGCGGCGTGCGTCGACATCGTCGCGCTTGGCCAGATACGCCTGCGCGGCGAGCACGTCCTGGTACTCGCTGGCGCCGCGCGGGCCTTGTTTCTCGGCCAATCGGAAGCCCTGGCCGTAACCGGTGCCGTCGCGGTAGTTCAGGGCCAGCACCACGTAGCCGCGGCTGGCCAGCCATTGATTGCTGGCGTAGTCGTTGTAGTAGTAGTTGCTGTAGTGCCAGCCCGGCAGCATCTGCCGGATCGGGCCGCCATGCACGTAGATCAGCGCCGCGCGCTTGCCCTTGTAACTCGCCGGCGGCTCGAACACGGTCGCGTGCGAAGTCACCCCGTCGCTGGCGCGCAGGCTCAAGGTCTTGGGCACGACCAAGCGATCGATCGGGAACTGCGCCGGCAAGCTCGCCGGGAAAATCCGCCTGGGCTCGCCGCCGCCGCGCGGCATCACCGCGATCGCGGTCGGACGGCGCGCATCGGCGTGGCGGAACGCGATCCACTGCCCGCCCAGCACCACCGGCTCGGTGGAAATCTCGTCCTTCGCGCTGAGCAGGGTCTGCGTCGCGCCCTTCGCGTCGACGCTGAAGAGTTGCCGGTGATCGATCTGCGCGCAGTTGCCGCTGAACACGAACGCGCCGTCGTCAGCCAGGGCGATGGTTTCGGCTTCGCATTCGCCGCGGCTCAGCGGCCGCGCGTCGCCGCCCTCGGGCGCGATCGCGTACCAATGCAGCCAGCCGCTTTGTTCGGAGGCGAAGATCAAGCGGTTGTCGCGGCTCCACAGCAACGGGTCGGCGCCGTTGAACTGGGCGTAGCCGCCGGCTGTGTCGCTCGATCGGAAGACTTTTTTCGCAAGCCCCGTGGTGACGTCGGCGGTCCAGATTTCGAAGGCATTGGCTTTGGTCAGATCGAATTGCTCGCCCGGCCGGTTGGCGGCGGTGCGCAGGAACGCGACCCGGCGACCGTCGGGCGAGAACACCGGGTTGCTGTCGTTGTAGAAATCCGCGCCGAGCCAGCGCACTTCGCGCTGGCCCAGGTCGAGTACGCCGATGAAGCCGTGATCGCCGCGGTTGCTGGCGAACGCGAGCAGCTTGCCGTCGGGCGAGAACCCGGCCGCGGCATTCGCGCCGCGGGTCTTGATCAACGCTTCCTTGCACCACGCCGGCGCGGTGATGCCCGGCAACGGATAGCAGCCCACGCCGCGGCCCTGCACGATCACGGCATCGCCCTGCGGCGCGAACTGCACCGAGCGCCCCGCAGCGATGCGCTGCGGCTTGGACGAGCCGTCGCTGGCGACCAGCCACACTGCTTGTTCCTGCCCGTCCGGATCGCCGGTGGGATTGCTGTTGTTGCCGGCGGCGTCCGGACCGCCGCCGCGCACATAGGCCAGCCAGCGGCCGTCGCGGCTGAGTCGCAGCGCGCTGAGCAACTGCCCGTCGTCCTCGTCGAACGCGGTCAGCTGGCGCGGCGCGAATTGCGGCGCGCGCGCCGACCACAGGTTGCGCACGCCGCGTTCGTTCGACACCCATGCGATCACCGGCGCATCGCCGGCGCCGGTGAGTTGTTCGGGCTGCGGCGCGCTGAGCAGGTCGGCGATGTCGAAACCACCCGCCTCCGCGTGGGCTTGGGCGGCGCTGATTTCGTCCGCGTGGGCAAATCCCGCGCAAGCGAAGGCCAGCACCAGCGCCGCGTTGAGCGCGCCGCGCAAACGCCGAAGCCGTGTGTTGCCGCGATCCCTACCCTTCATGCCGCCTGCTCCTGTCGCTTGCGTTGTTCAGCGCATCAGCACCACTTCTTCGGCGCTGGTCGGATGGATGGCGACCGTATCGCGCAGGTCGTCCAGGGTGATGCCGCGCTTGAGCGCGACCGCGAAGCCCTGCAGCATCTCGTCGGCGGCCTCGCCGAGCAGATGGATGCCGACCACGCGGCGTTCCTCGCCCACGCAGATCAGCTTGAACAGGCTGCGCTGCGGCGATTCGGCCAGGGCGTACAGCATCGGCCGAAACCCGGCGCGATAGATGTGCAGATTGTCACCATGTCGTGCCCGCGCCTCGTCTTCGGTCAGGCCGACCTTGCCGATCGGCGGATGGGCGAACACCACGGTCGGAATATCGTTCGGGTCCAGCCGGCCCTCGCGTTGACCGTAGACGCGATCCATCAGCCGGCGCGCGGCGGCGATCGCGACCGGCGTCAGCGGCAGGTCGGTGGTGACATCGCCGATCGCGTTCACGCCATCGACGTTGGTCGCGTGCAGTTCGTCGACGACGATGTGGCCGCGCGGATCGAGCGCCAAGCCGACTTGCTCCAGGCCGATGTTCGCCGTGTTCGGCCGCCGCCCGGTCGCGAACAGCACCTTGTCGAAGGCGTCGCTGAGCGAGCCGTCGACGCCGCGCAGCCGCACTCGCGCGCCGTCGGCTTCCAGCGCGGCGATCGCATGACCGAAATGCAGATGCACGCCGCTTTGGATGTAATCGTCGGCCAGTTGTTTGGTCAGCTCATGGTCGAAGCCTTCCAGCAGGCGTTGGCCACGCACGAACAGCTCGACCCGGCTGCCCAGCGCCTGCAATACGCCGGCCAGTTCGACCGCGATGTACCCGGCGCCGACGATCGCCACGCGTTCGGGCGCGGCGCACCAGTTGAAGAAATCGTCCGAAGTCTCGCCCAGTTCGGCCCCGGGAATCGGCGGCTTGACCGCATGCCCGCCGGTCGCGATCAACAGCCGCGGCGCGCGCAGGCGCACACCGTTCTCGCATTCGATCGTGTTGGCGTCGATCAGGTGCGCGCGCATCGGCTGGACCACGATCTCGGCCGCATCCAGACGCCGGCGGTAACTGTCGTGGATATTGGCGATGTAGCGCTGGCGATGGACGATGAAGGTCGGCCAGTCGAGTCCGCAAGGCTTGTTCGGTGGGCTGTCGACGGCGAAGCCCAGCGACTGGGCCATGCGCAGCTTGCTCGCGATGTCGGCGGCCAGCCACATCGCCTTCTTCGGCACGCAGCCGACGTTGACGCAGGTGCCGCCGAGCAGATGTGGTTCGAGCAAGGCCACGCGCGCGCCGTATTCGGCCGCGCGGAACGCGCCGGCCAGGCCGCCGGAGCCGCCGCCGATCACGATCAGGTCGAAGTGGGCGGGGTCTGTCTCGAGTTCTCGTTCGTTTGCGTTCAAGCGAAACGCTCCGGTCGATAGGGGTGCGGGTCGATCGCGGGCGGGCGCCCGGCGATCAGGTCGGCGATCAGCTGGCCGGTGCCGGCGCTCATGCTCACGCCCATCATGCCGTGGCCGGTCGCCAGCCACAGGCCGTCGCGGCCGGGCACGCGGCCGATCAGCGGCACGTCGTCCAGGCTCATCGGCCGCCAGCCCTGCCAGCGCTCGCGCTCGACCGGGCCGACGGGTTGATGCAGGTATTCGGCCGCGCCGCGTTCCAACGCGGCCAAACGGCGCGGGTTGAGGCTGGCGTCGAAACCGGAGAATTCCATCGTGCTGCCCAGGCGGAAGCCGCTGTCCCACATGGTCACGCAGACCTTGCGTTCGCGCAGCACCACCGGCCGGCGCGGGGTCAGCGCGGGCCGGTCGTAGGTGATCGAATAGCCCTTGCCCGGCTGCATCACCCGCTTGAGCGAAGGTAGGCCGATCGCATCGGACAACTGCGGCGACCACGCGCCCAGCGCGATGACCGCCTCGCGCGCGCGCATCGGCCCGCCGGTGGTGTCCAGTTCGAGCGCATCGTCGCGGCGCTGTACGCCGCGCAGGCCGCATTGCTCGACGATCTCGCCGCCGCGCTCGCGCACGCTGCGCGCGAGCTCGTCGACGTATTTGTCCGGGCGCAGCACCGCGTCGTGATCGAAGCGGATCGCGCCGGCCAGGCCGGGCTTGAACGCCGGGTCCTGGGCGTTGTACGCGGCGCCGTCGATCAGCTCGACGTTCACGCCGAATTCGCGCAGCAGATCGAGTTCGTGCTGGCCGGCGGCGAACGCGGCGGCATCGCGGAAGACGTAGTCGACGCCTGAACTATCGAACTCGCAGACCAGGCCATACCGCGTCACCCAGTCTTCCAGACGAGCGCGCGAGTCGTTCAACAACGCCGCCTTGGCCTGCGCGCTGCTGCGCCAGTCGCGCGGATTGCAGCGCGCGGCGAAGCCCAGCAGCCAGCGCCACAGTTGCGGATCGAGCTTGGGATGCACGTACAGCGGCGCGTCGGGGGTCAGCATCCAGCGCAGCGCCTGCGCGATCACTCCGGGCGCGGCCAGCGGCGTGGCATGGCTCGGAGTGATCGTGCCGCAGTTGCCGTGCGAACTGCCGGCGCCGGCCGCGCGCGCATCGATCACCCGCACCGCGCGGCCGCTGTCGAGCAGCGCCAGCGCGCAGGTCAGCCCGATCACGCCCGCGCCGACGACGATCACGTCCTCGCGGCGGCCCGCGACGGCGGCCGCCGAATCCTCACCCACCTGCACTGCGCCCATTGTGCTCCGTCGCCTGGTTCGAACCGATCCGCGCGCGGCGGCGCGGCACTGCCATGGGCCGTTTCGGCGGCGCGCGGATTGTGCGAGCGCGCGCGGATGTGCAGCGATGCGGATCGCACAGTTGCGTCGAGCGGGGATGCACGTACAGGCCGCGCGCGGTCATCATCATCCGCCTGCGCGATCACTCCATCCCGCGCCATGCCGCACGCCCGATCGCCGCGTTGCTGCTCCCGCGCGCGCGCCGACCCGCACCGCCAGCGCGCTGTCACCCACGCCCGCGCGCCCTCACATCACCCGCGCACCCGCGACGGCGGCCGCCGAATCCTCACCCACCTGCACTGCGCCCATTGTGCTCCGTCGCCTGGTTCGAACCGATCCGCGCGCGGCGGCGCGGCACTGCCATGGGCCGTTTCGTGCGGCGCCGCGGACATAGTAACGAGCGCGCGCGGATGTGATTGCGATGCGGATCGGATACAAGGTTTCAGTGATGCGGGGTTGCGATCAGGCCGCGCGCGCCGATGAGGCTCCAGCGGATCGTTCGGTGCGACCTGAGCCGGATCGGGGACGGATCGAAATCAACCCGCCAGTCCGTCTTCCGGATCGGGCGCCCAGCCGCGATCGCACCCTGCCGACAGGCACGCGCCACCGACCCGATGCCGCGATCGGCAACGCCATGCGGCATCGGCGCATCGCACGCGGCGATGGCGTCTCCGGCGCGGCCGGCAGCGGACCTGAGACTCGTCCGAAGCCGACAGGATCGTGACGCGCCTCTCATTTTCTATTTCAGAAAATTTTGTTTCTTGCATCGCAACTGTAGTGCACGGCCTTAGCGTTGATCCCGACGCACCGCTACGACCGCCCGACGCCACCGAAGCGGCCGAGCCGCCGTCATACCGGCCTCTCACGCCGCGCCCCCGGGCCGGCCGCGGGAGTGCCGTCTTTCCGCACCATTTCCCAGGGGAATCGCTTCCATGCAGTTGAAGACCGCACTACTGAGCACCGCCGTGATCGCCGGACTCGCCGGTTTGGCTGTGTACGGCCCGCATTCGAACGCCACCCTCGACACCTCCGCCGCCATGGCCGGCGCGCAGGGTCGCCCGCTCGCGGCGCCGGCCGCCTCGGCCCACGCGCGCGCCGCCGCCGCGCAGCAGAACACCGCCGCCCTGCGCGCCCTGATCGATACCGGCGCGCGTCCCGGCAGTCGCCAGGCCTGGGCCAGCCGTTCGCCCGAGCAGGCCGACCGCAGCGCCGCCGCCGAACGCGCGCGCGAACTGCTCGCCACCGCCGCCGCGCGCGAGGTCCACCTCGCCCAGGCCGACGGTTTCACCGCGCGCGAGGTCATGATCGACCGCGACGGCACCGAGCACGTGCGCATGGAACGCCGTTACGAAGGCCTGCCGGTGATCGGCGGCGACATGGTCGTGCATTCGCGCGACGGTCAGCTGCTCTCGGTCACCCAGGGCCACAACATGCGCACCACCGCGCGCCCGCGGCTCACGCCCGGCATCAGCCCCGCGCAGGCGCAGACCGAGGCCGGCGCGCAGTTCGACGGCCGTGTCGCCCAGGTCGATCCGGCCAGGCTGGTAGTGTACGCGCGCAACGGCATGGAACCGACCCTGGCCTATCAAGTCGGCCTGCGCGGCGCCCGCAACGGCAGCCAGGACCCCGGCGTGATGTCGTACTACCTCGATGCGCGCAACGGCAGCCTGCTGCAGGCCGAGGATCGCTTCCACACGGCCGCGGCCAACGGCACCGGCAAGACCCTGACCCTGGGCAACGTCGGCATCCTCACCGATTCGACCGGCGGCGGTTACCGCATGGTCGATGTCTCGCGCGGCGGCGCCCAGACCATCGACATCTTCAACACCACCGGCTCGACCGAAGCCGAACTGGCCGCGGCCAAGGTCTTCACCGACACCGACAACGTGTGGGGCAACAACCTCAAGACCGACCGCGCCACCGCCGCCGCCGACGTCAACTACGGCGTCGCGGCGACCTGGGACTATTTCAAGGCCGTGCACGGCCGCGACGGCGTCGCCAACAACGGCCAGGGCATCACCAGCTACGTGCATTACGGCCGGAACTATTTCAACGCCGGCGCCGGCACGATGGAAGACGGCACCATGTTCATGGTTTATGGCGACGGCGATTTCAGCAACGGCAACACGCCGCTGGTGGCGCTGGACGTGGCCGCGCACGAGATGGGCCATCTGGTGAACAACGCCACCGCCAACCTCGGCTACTACAACATCAAGGACAGCGGCGGCATCAACGAGGCCAGCTCCGATATCTTCGGCACCCTGGTCGAGTTCAGCGTCAACAACGCCAAGGACGCCGGCGACTACCTGCTCGGCGAAAACGTCTACGCGCGCCCGGACGGCAAGCGGGCCTTGCGCGTGCTGTTCCAGCAGAACGCCGACGGCGCCTCGTTCAAGTGCTATCCGGTCGGCGGCTTCAGCGGCAGCGGCACCGCCTCGGGCGGCCGCTACGATCCGCACAACACCTCCGGCGTGGGCAATCTCTATCAATACCTGCTCACCGAAGGCGCCAAGGTGCCGGCCAACTTCGCCACCACCTACCGGGCGTCGGACCTGGTGTGCAACGGCGACACCGCCATCGTCGGCATCGGCCGGGCCAAGGCCGGCGCGATCTGGTATCGCGCGCTGACCAAGTACTTCGTCTCCAGCACCGACTACCCGCAGGCGCGCGCCGGCACCTTGCAGGCCGCGGCCGATCTGTACGGCGCCAACTCGGTCGAGTACCAGACCGTGGCCCGCGCCTGGTCGGCGGTGAAGGTGAACTAACGCTCGAACCTGCGTCACCGCATCGATGCGCGCGACGCAGTACCGGATGGCCCGCGCGAGCGGGCCGTTCGTTGCTTGGCGAACGTCGCGGCGAGCGAAGCCCGTCGCCGACGGCCCGGCACGCAGGTCCGCCACGACTCGCCGCGACGAACACAAACATCAGCGATCACACATCACAACCGTGCCACGCCGCGCAATCGGATTCTCGTCACAACTCGGAAAAACACATCCATCTCACCTTGTCAGCACGGCTTGCGTTGATGCGCGAACGCGGCGTCGCGCGGCGCCGGAAAGCGGCGAATTGAACGGGCGAAACGGCAATATCCGGTTCTGTGATATCCCCCGCATTAACGTCCGGTTATCGCCTGCATGCGGCCGGCTTCGGGCCTCGACGACGGCCTAAGGTTGTGTCGACGCATCGCGCGCGCTCCACCATGAAGAGCGCAAGACGATTCGTCCGCTGCGTGCGGAACGAGCGCGACCGGTCGCCTCCACTTCGGCATTGCAGCGTCCGTCATCACTCATTGCTCGCTCTTTCTTGAAGGGGATCACCTATGCAGTTGAAGACCGCTCTGTTGAGCACCGCCGTCGTCGCCGCTCTGGCCGGCGTGGCGTTCCACTCCGCTCGCTCCGATGTACCGAACGGCCCTCTGGCGGCCACCGCGTCCGCCGCCGGCAGCGCATCGGCCGCCGCGCACGCCACCGGCCTCACCGCCAACGCGAAGCACGCCGGTTCGCACATGGCCGCACTGGGCGACACCGGTGCGCGCGCGGGCAGCGAGCTGGCGTTCTCCAGCACCTCGCCGGCGCAGGCCGATACCACCTCGGCGGCCGAACGCGCCCGCCAGTTGCTGCGCAACGCCGCGGCCAAGGAAGTCAACCTCGCCGCGTCCGACGGCTTCGTCGCGCGCGACGTGATGATCGATCGCGACGGCACCGAGCACGTGCGCATGGAACGCACCTACGAAGGCCTGCCGGTGATCGGCGGCGACATGGTCGTGCATTCGCGCAACGGCGAACTCAAGTCGATCACCCAGGGCGACAACATGCGCACCACCGCGCGCCCGTCGCTCAAGCCCGGCATCGGCGCCGAGCAGGCGCGGATCGAAGCCGGCGCCAAGTTCGACGGCACCGTCGCCTCGCTCGATCCGGCCAAGCTGGTGGTGTACGCGCGCGGCGGCGGCGAACCGACGCTGGCGTATCAGGTCGGTTTGCAAGGCGCGCGCAACGGCGACCAGGCGCCCGGCGTGATGTCGTACTTCCTCGACGCGCACACCGGTGCGTTGCTGGAAGCCGAAGACCACTTCCACACGGCGGCCGCCAACGGTACCGGCAAGACCATCACCCTGGGCAATGTCGGCATCGTCACCAACTCGGTCAGCGGCGGCTTCCAGCTCACCGATCCCAGCCGCGGCAACGGCCAGACCCTGGACGCGAAGAACAGCAGCAGCACGTTCAGCGCGGTCGCTTTCAGCGACAGCGACAACGTCTGGGGCAACAACACCATCAGCGACCGCGCCTCCGCCGCCGCCGATGCGCATTACGGCGTCGCCGCCACCTGGGACTATTTCAAGACCGTGCATGCCCGCAACGGCATCTTCAACGACGGCAAGGGCGTCAAGAGCTACGTTCATTACGGCAGCAATTATTTCAATGCCGGCTGGAGCGGCAGCTACATGGTTTACGGCGACGGCGATTCGAGCAACGGCAACACGCCGCTGGTCGCGCTGGACGTGGCCGGCCATGAAATGTCGCACGGCGTGAACACCGCCACCGCCAACCTGGGTTACTACAACATCAAGGATTCCGGCGGCATCAACGAGGCCAATTCCGACATCCTCGGCACCCTGGTCGAATACAGCGTCGGCAACGCCATCGACAAGGGCGACTATCTGATCGGCGAAGAGGTCTATCCGGCGTCGCAGGGCGCGACCAAGGCGCTGCGCCTGATGTTCAAGCAGGACGCCGACGGCCGCTCGGTCTCGTGCTACCCCAGCGGCGGCTTCCCGGCCTCGCAGACCGGCAAGGGCGCCAAGTACGACCCGCACTTCACCTCCGGCGTGGCCAACCGTGCCTTCTTCCTGTTCGCCGAAGGCGTCACCCCGCAGGCCGGCTTTAGCTACACCAAGGCCCAACTGGTCTGCAACAGCGACACCACCATCGTCGGCATCGGCCGGGCCAAGGCCGGCGCGATCTGGTATCGCGCGCTGACCAAGTACTTCGTCTCCAGCACCACCTACCCGCAGGCGCGCGCCGGCACCTTGCAGGCCGCGACCGACCTGTACGGCGCCAACTCGACCGAGTACCAGACCGTGGCCCGCGCCTGGTCGGCGGCCGGCGTCAACTGATCCATCGTCACGCGACACGAAAACGGCCCGCATTGCGGGCCGTTTTTTGTCTCGCTCCGTCCGCGCGCCGCCACCAGCGCCGCATGATCGCGGGTCAAGCCTGATCGCGCACCCGCATCGATGGCCAATGGCCGTACGCGAACGCACGCCACAGCCATTCCACCGGCCCGAAACGGAACCGCCGCAGCCACCACGCGCTCACCGCCAGTTGCGCCGCGAACAACACCAGCGCCGCCACGATCAATGTCGTGTACGACCAGCGTCCCCATTGGTTCAAACCGTGGTGGTACAGCACCCAGGTCGCGATCAACGACTGGCTCAGGTAATTGCTCAGCGCCATCCGCCCGGCCGGCGCGAATACGCGCAGCCAGCGCGCGCCGTGGTGCAGCCCCAGCACCACCGCCGCGATCAACGCCAGCGCCACCGGCAGGCCGGCGAGCATGTGCAGGGTCTGGGCGAAGATCGACGACGCGCTGAACACCGCCAGCGACGGCGCGCTGTCCACCGCCACGCTGATCGCGGTCAGCACGATGCCGGTCGGCAGGCCGTGCACGATCAGCGCGCGCAGCACCCAGCGATACCGCGCCGGATCGGCGATCACCCCGCCGCGCACCAGCGAGGCGCCGATCAGGAACAGCCCCAGCGACAGCGGCAGCATCATGCTCCAGCCGGCGATCGTGCTCTCGAAAAAGAACTGCAGCCGCTGCGCGGTGACCGCCGCGTAGTCGCCATGCGCATACGCGGCGACCTCGGCCGCGCGCAGCGCCTGCGCCCGCGCCAGATCGGCGGCATCGCCTTCGGCCACGCCCGGCAAGGTCAGCGCCGCGGCGATGATCAGCATGTAGCCGATCGTGCCCAGGTAGACGGTCAGGCCCAGCTTCAGCCAGAAATCCAGCGACAACGAACGCAGCGCCAACAAGGCGAACGCGCTCAAGGCATACGTGACCAGAATGTCGCCGCCCCAGATCAGCCACGCATGCACCAGGCCGAGCGCCAACAGGCCGAAACTGCGGCGCAGATAGACCGCGCCGAAATCGCGGCCGGCGCTGCGCGCGCGTTCGAGCATGACTGCGAAGCCCATGCCGAACAGCAACGCGAACAAGGTCCAGAACTTGTCACGCACCACCAGGTAGACGAACGCCGACAGCGCGCGGTCCGAACCGCGCAGGGCCGGATCGATGCCTTCGTGCAATGCGTTCAACGGCCCGGCGAAGCCCGACACGTTGCTCAGCAAGATGCCGAGCAGCGCGATCCCGCGCAGCGCGTCGAGCGCCTGCAGGCGCTCGCGTTCGGGGATGGGCGCGAGTTCGGACGGGACGGGACTCATCGGGCTCGCAGGCTGCCTAGGGAATCGTGAGGGATCTGGATCTGCGCGGCGCTGGGCCGACACTGCCTTGGTGAAATCGCCGCTGCGTGCGCGCAACGCCGCTTTTGTAGGCGACGCTGCTCGCGCGGAAGCGCCGCTGTTGTGGGAGGGGCTTCGCTCTTGTGGGAGGGGCTTCAGCCCCGACGCTTTCCTCTCGGATCGCACCGGCACTCGGGGAACCCGAACTCGCCAAGCCCGGACCGAAAAGCGTCGGGGCTCAAGCCCCTCCAACAAAAGATACCGCTTGGTCGGTCCCTACCTGCGCCAGACGGGAACTGGATCGACAGCTCACCCGCACGCGACCGATCGCAGCGCAAAAAACGAACGGCCCGCTCGCGCGGGCCGTTCGATAGGGACGTCGTTGCCGGCTGCCGCGTGTGGATCAGTGCGCGTGACCGCCGTCGCCATGCACGTGGCCGTGCTCGATCTCTTCCTTGGCCGCTTCGCGCACTTCGACGATCTCGACCGCGAAATGCAGGTCCTTGCCGGCCATCGGGTGGTTGAGGTCGACGTCGACCACGCTCATGCCGATCTTCTGGATGGTCACCGCGCGCGGGCCGAAATTGGTCTGCAGCACCGCCTGCATGCCGACTTCCAGCTTGGTGTCCTTGAAATACTTCTTCGGCACGCGCTGGGTCAGGCCGTCCTGGCGCACGCCGTAGGCGTCGGCCGCGACCACGTCGACTTCGAACTTGTCGCCGGCCTCGTGGCCTTCCATCGCCTTTTCCAGGCCCGGGATGATGTTGTTGTGGCCGATCAGGATCGCCAGCGGATCGCGGCCTTCCGAACTCTCGAGCGGCTCGCTGCCCTGCTCGGAAACGGTGTAGTGGAATTGAACGACGCGATCTTTCTCGATTTTCATGGCAAATCCGGCTGGGAAGACCGCCCCGTGGCGATCAGGAAAGGAACGGCGGCGCCGCAATGAGCGGGCCGCCACAAAAGGTCACATCGATTGTCTTGTCGCCGCTGCCGTTAGCCGCCAAGCTATCGGCCGTGACGAAGGCCGCGCATTATCCCGGCAACATCGCTCCCGCGCCAGCACGCGGGCCACGGCCGTGGCCGGCGCTGCTCGCCGGGCTGAGCCTGTGCGTGCTGCTCGCGGCCTGCGGCGGCGGCAAGCAGATCGTCCGCCGCGGCCCGGCCCCGCAGCCGCCGGCGCGGGTCTGGCCGCACGTCGAGCCGGAAAACCCGGGTGCCTCCAACGCCGTGCTGATGCGGGCGATCAGCCTGGTCGGCACGCCGTACCGCTACGGCGGCAACACCCCCGACAGCGGCTTCGACTGCAGCGGCCTGGTCAACTACGTCTACCGCGACATGCTGGCGCTCAACCTGCCGCGCACCTCGCGCGATCTGGCCGGCTACCAGGGCCCCAAGATCGAGCCGACCCGGCTGGCCTCGGGCGACCTGGTGTTCTTCGGCAGCGCGGGCAACGTCAGCCACGTCGGCATCTATGTCGGCGAAGGCCGCTTCGTCCACGCCCCCAGCACCGGCGGCACGGTCCGCCTGGACCGGCTCGACGGCCCGTACTGGCGCGACCACTACAGCGGTGCCAAACGGGTTCTCAGAAAGAACTGAGATCACTTCCTGAATGCGGGAAGGTTCCCAGACTCGTCAGAAATGTGAGAAAAATCACATACCTGTTAACGAGCCTCTAACGAAATTTGAACCAACCTCTCGCGCTTCACGGGCATGATCCCCTACCGGTGACGACTTCGTGATGACTAAGTGACGACCCAAACCACTCGCCACAACCGCAAGGCTGCCACCCCCCAAGCACCGCGCGCTACCGCCCAAGGCCTTTCGGCCCGGGCCACCCAACGTCTTCTGCTGACCGCCTCGCTGGCGGTCTGCGCCCTGCCCGCCTTCGCCCAGCAGTCCTCTGCGCTGGCCGCGACCGCCGGCGCCCTGCCTTCGGCCACTTCGCTGCGCAACGATTCGGCCGACGCGCCGGAGCCGTCGGCCAGCAACATGCTGCCCGAAGCGATGACCCTGTCCGACCGCGCCCTGCTGCTGGCGACCGACCTGAACCGCCTGCTGGGCCAGGGCCAGGACGTGGCCCTGAGCAAGACCGACATGCCGGTGGCCGAACAAGGCCGCATCAAGGGCATGCTGCAGCGCGCGCTGGCCCTGCTGGGCACGCCGTACCGCTGGGGCGGCACCTCGCCGGACCAGGGCTTCGATTGCAGCGGCCTGGTCGGCTACGTGTTCCGCAACGCCCTGGGCATCGAACTGCCGCGCGTGTCGCGCGAGATGGCCAAGACCGGCGAAGTGATCGCCCGCGATTCGATGACCGAAGGCGACCTGGTGTTCTTCGGCCGCCGCGGCCGCGTCGACCATGTCGGCATCTACCTCGGCGACGGGCGCTTCGTGCATGCCCCGCGCACCGGCAAGGACGTGACCGTGTCGAGCCTGGACAGCGGCTACTGGAGCGGCAAGTTCATGGAAGCGCGCCGGGTCGACGGGATCTGAGGTCGCGCTTCAGGATTCAAACGCAACAGGCCGCCTTCGGGCGGCCTGTTGCGTTGTGGGCGACCGGTTTTGCGGTTTGGCATGCCGCGTAGGCGATGCCGTGTTCGTGATGCCGTGTCCGTAAGGAGACTGCGGTTGCCCGAACGCAACAGCTCCGGGTGGAGTACGGAGCCATCCATTTGCGCACGAGGCCGCGGCTGAAATCGGCGCCCACTTTGGAAAAGGGGGCGAGCGCCCGGCGTGGTTCGATCCTGGGGGCGGTTGGTGCGCGGGGGATTCGCTTTTCGGCGGGCCGGGGGCGTTGATGCAGAAGCCAAAGCCAAAGCAAATCCCCCCTGCCCCCCTTTTTCAAAGGGGGGAAAAGCAAAAGCAAAGGGGCGCGCGATAAGGCTGACGAAGGATGTGGATGTGCGACGCGCACTGGGAATGCGAAACGGCAACGACGCGCGGGCTACTTCCCCGGCTCGCCCTCATGCACATACCGCTCCACCGTCGCCTCGATGCCCTTGCTCAGCTCCATCACCTTGAGCGCGTATTCGGCCAGGCGCTTGTCGTCCTCGGTTTCCGGCGTCCACGACGGCACCGCGGTCGGTTTGCCTTCGACCTGATCCATCGCCACGAACACGATCACGCAGTGCGTGCATAGCCGCTCCTCCGGCTCGCCGTCGTCCAGGCCCGGGTCGCGCGCTTTCACGTCGACCGCGAAATGCATGCTGCTGTTGCCGGTCAGGATCAGCTTGGTGTGGACGGTGACCAGATCGCTGATCCGGATCGGGGCGACGAAGCGGATGCCGCCGACGGCGACGGTCACGCTGTACTTGCCGCTCCAGCCGACCGCGGCGGCGTAGCCGGCCTGGTCGATCCATTTCATCACCATGCCGCCGTGGACCTTGCCGCCGTAGTTGACGTCGGTGGGCTGGGCGAGAAAGCGCAGGTTCAATTCGCGTTGCTGGCCTTTCATGCGCTGGCTCCGGTGGCGGTGTAGACCTTCAAATGCCGCACCACCGCCGCGCCGACCCGATGCACGGCTTCGCGCGCGCGTTCGTCGTCGAGTTGGCCGTAGTCGTGCAGTTTGTCGGCGGCCTGGCCGACCGCGACCTGCTGCGGCACCACGATCAGGCCGAGCTTGGCCAGCGCGTCGCGCAGGACCAGCAGCGAACGCAGGCCGCCCAGCGGCCCGGGCGAGGCCGAGACGATGCCGGCGACCTTGTCGGCGAACAGCGTCGTGCCCGAACGCCCGCCGGGCATCGGCCGCGAGATCCAGTCGAGGGTGTTCTTGACCAGCGCCGGCATCGAGCCGTTGTATTCGGGCGTGCTGATCAACAGGCCGTCGTGTTCGCCGAGCAGCGCCTGCAGGCGCAGCGCGTTCTCGGGCAGGCCTTCGGCCTCGATATCGCCGTCGTAGATCGGCAACGGGTAATCGCGCAGTTCGATCAGGGTCACCTGCGCGCCGGCGGCGCGCGCGCCCTCGGCCAGCACCGGGATCAGGCGGCGGTTGTAGGACCCCGCGCGCAGGCTGCCGGCGAAGGCGAGCAGGCGCGGGGACGGGTCGATCGGGCTGGCGGACATGCGGTGCTCCGTGGCGAATCGCCCGATTATGCGCGAGCCGCCGCTGAGCCGGGTGAGTGCATCGCGTAACGCAAACGCCCCGGCCGAGGCCGGGGCGTTGTCGTTTCCAACCATCGCGGCGGCGCGCACGGCCGCGCGCGCTCAAGCGGCGCTCACTTCTCCAGCTTGAACTCGCCGTACTCCTTGAGCTGGCTCTGCACGGCCTTGTAGTCGCCGACCACCACGATCGATTGGTCCTTGGTCGCGTAGTACTTCTTCGCCGCCGCCTGGATCTGCTCGGCGCCGACCGCGCGCACCTTCGGCACGTACTCGCCGAGAAACTGCGGCGGCAGGCCGTACAGCCAGTTGCTCGCCAGCGACGACGCCACCGACGCCTGCATCTGGTTGCCGATCAGATAACCGCCGGCCACATAGCGCTTGGTGTCTTCCAGCTCCTGCGCCGGCACCGGGTAATCGTTGAGCTTGCCGAATTCGTAGATGAATTCGCCGATCGCAGCGCCGGTGACTTCGTTGCGCACGTCGGCCGAGGCCTGGACGATGCCGCCGGCGCGCAGGGCGTTGAGCCCGCCGCGCGCGCCGTAGGTGTAGCCCTTGTCCTCGCGCAGGTTCTGCATCAAGCGGCTGCTGAAACCGCCGCCGAGGACGATGCCGGCCAGCTGCGCCGGAATGTAGTCGGCATCGGTGGCGGCGATCGCCGGACGGCCCAGCCGCACCGCCGACTGCACGCTGCCGTCGCGCTGCACGAACAGGCGTTGCGGCTTGGCCTCGCGCCGCGCCGGCGCGGTGTCGGCGATCGGCTCGCCGCTGCCCTTCCAGTCACCGAAGGCGGCCTGCGCGTACTTGAAGCCCTCCTCGGCGCTGATCCGGCCGGTGACGATCAACAACGCGCGCTCGGGACGGAAACGGCGCGCGTGTTCGGCGCGGACCTTGTCGGCGGTGACCGCGTTGAGCGCGGCCTCGGTGGGCTGGGTGTGACCGTAGGGATGATCGCCGTAGGTCGCCGCGAGCAAGGCGCGGGTGGCCTTGAAGCCCGGCTGCGCCTGCGACACCTTCAATTCCTGCAAGGCATTGGCCTGGGCGAGCTTGACCTCGGCGTCGGGGAAGTTCGCCTGCTGGGCGACTTCGGCCAGCAACCGCAGCATCGCTTCGGACTGGGTCGGCAGCGCGTAGCCGCTGAGGATCACGCCGTCGTTGAGCGCGCCGGCGGCGAGCGTGCCGCCGTAGCCCTGCGCGGCCTCGGCGATCGCCTTGGCGTCGCGCTTGGGCGTGCCCTGGGTCAGCAACTGCGCATACAGCGAGGCGAAGCCCGAGGCGTCGGCGGCATCGGCGGCGAAGCCGGCATTGCGCACCGCCAGCACGTAGTCGACCCGCGGCAGGCCCTTGCGCGGCACGACCCAGACTTCCAGGCCGTTGGCGAGCGTCTTCTGCGCGATCTGCGGCACCGGCAAGGCCTTGTCGGCGGCCAGCGGCGGCAGTTGCGAAGGCAGTTTGGCGGTGGGACCGGCGAGCGCGGCGCCGCCGGTCGCAACCAGGGCCAGCGAGGTCGCCAGGGCGAGCAGGTTCTTGTGCATGTTCATGTCGTCTCCTCGCTCAGTTCTGGCCGGACGGCGCGGCGGCGGCGGGCGCGGCCATGGCGGTCGGCCGGCGGTCGATCACGGTGCGGTTGGCGCGGGTCAGGTAGGTCTTGGCCGCGCGCTGCAGGTCGGCCGAGGTCACCGCTTCGATCCAGCCGGGAATCTTGTTGACCACGTTGGCGTCGCCCCACAGGGTCTGCATGCGCGCGACGGTGTCGGCGCGGTCGATGTAGCTTTCCAGGCCGTTGTACCAATCGGCCAGCATCTTGGTCTTGACCCGCTTGAGCGTGGCCGCATCGACCCCGCCCTGGGCGATCTTCGCCACTTCCTCGTCGATCGCCGCGAGCACCGCGTCGGCGCTGCTGTCGGGCTTGTACAGCGCGAACAAGGTGTACAAAGTCGGGCCGTTGTAGGTCCACGGATCGGTCAGGCCGTACAGCGCCTCGACGCTGAGCGCGACCTGCTTGCGCTTGACCAGGCTCTGGTACAGACGCGAGGCCTCGTCGCCGGCCAGCACGCTGCCGAGCACCGCCATCGGCGCGTGATCGCGGCTGCCGCGCGCGGGCATCTTCCAGGCCGCGGCGATCGCCGGCACCTGCGCCAGCGCGTCGGTCTGGTTGACGCGCTTTTCCTGGGTGTTGAGGCCTTCGCTGTAATCCGGCGGGGTCGGCGTGGAGCGGCCCGGAATCGCGCCGAAGTACTTGTCGGCCAGTTGGAAGGCCTCGGCCGGGGTGATGTCGCCGGCGATGCCGAGCACGGCGTTGTTGGGGCCGTAGTAGTCGCGATGGAACGATTGCACGTCGGCCAGGCTGGCGTTTTCCAGGTCCTGGAAGCTGCCATAACCGTCGTGGTTGTTCTCCCACTTCTGGAACGCGTGCTGGCCGATGTCGATCCACATGAAGCCGCCGTAGGGCTGGTTCTTCACGTTGACCCGGATTTCTTCCTTGACCACGTCCTGCTGGTTCTTCAGCGTGGTCGGGTTGAAATCCAGGGTCTTCATGCGGTCGGCTTCCAGCCACAGGATGCGGTCGAGCGCCGACACCGGCGCGACCTCGATGTAGTTGGTGAAGTCGGCGCGGGTCGAACCGTTGTTGCGGCCGCCGCCGCCGCTGATGACCTGGTCGAACACGCCCTTGGGCGCGGTCGGCGTGCCCTGGAACATCAGGTGTTCGAACAGATGGGCGAAGCCGGTGCGGTTCTTGGGTTCCAGCCGCATGCCGACGTGATAGACCACGCTGACGCCGACGGTCGGCGAGCTGTGGTCCTCGGAGACGACCACGGTCAATCCGTTGTCGAGTTTCTTGACCGCCACCGGCACTTGCCAGCGATCGCTCTCGGCCGCGGACGCAGGAGCGAACGCGGCGGTCGTGATCGTGGTCAGTCCGGCCAGCAGTACGCTCAGATGACGCGTGCGCATGGGTGGCTCCCTGTTTTTGTCGAGATGGTCTGTCGAGATGAGTCGGATGATGCGGTACGGGTATGGCGAAACGGCGGCGTATCCCCTCCACGCGCCCCGGGCTCGCGCACCTTAACCTGCCCGGGCGCGATGCGCATGCGGGTCGAAAGTCACGCAGGGGATGCCACGCACGGCCCGGCGCTGGCCGTCGCCACGCGAATCGCCGACACTGTGCGCCCCGCGTCCTTGCCCCACCGACCCGCCGATGCCGTACACGCCTATCGTGGCCACCCTGGGCTACGTGCTTTCGCCCGATGGCCGCCAAGTGTTGATGGTGCATCGCAACGCCCGCCCCGACGATCACCAGCTCGGCAAGTACAACGGCCTGGGCGGCAAGCTCGAGGCCGACGAGGACGTGGTCGCCGGCATGCGCCGCGAGATCTTCGAGGAAGCCGGCATCGACTGCACCGCGATGCAGTTGCGCGGCACCATCAGCTGGCCGGGGTTCGGCAAGCGCGGCGAGGACTGGCTCGGCTTCGTGTTCACCATCACCGCCTTCGAAGGCACGCCGTTCGCGAGCAATCCGGAAGGTTCGCTGGAGTGGGTCGATCTGGACCGCCTGCACGAACTGCCGATGTGGGAAGGCGACCGCGAGTTCCTGCCGCTGGTGTTCGATGCCGACCCGCGCGCGTTCCACGGGGTGATGCCGTACCGCGACGGGCGGATGGTGTCGTGGAAGTATTCGCGGGTTTGAGCGGCCGGGTCGGAGACGTGCGGAACCCGGAACTCGCAGACTGACGCGGCGAGTCGGAACAATGGCGAGCCCGCTTACCCTTTCGACAAAAGCCGCTCGACGTCGCCCCAACCCAATTCCCAGGTGCGACCGTGGCAGGCCCAGTCCGGCAGCGAACCGCTCACGCGTTCGGCCGGCCCGTGCGGGAACGGCGGGCCGCTAAATTCCAGGTTCAACAATATTCCCGATACCGGCGCCCAACGCACGATCGCCTCGCGCGCCGGCCGCAACGGGCTTTGCGCCGGATCGCCACCGCTGTGCGCCAGATCGAAGCTTTGCGAGTCGAACACCACCAGACAGCGCGAGTCGTCAGTGCGCAGCAGATAAAGGCGGCCGCCTTCTTCGGGCTCGTGCACGGCGCGGCAATCGCGCAACGCGTAGCGCTCCTCGCGCACCACTCCGGCCTGGGCATCGACCTGAAAAGCGCCGAGCATGCTGCGCTTGATCGCCCGCCATTGCCGCGCGAAGGTCCAGGCGTTTACCGAGGCATACACGGTCCCCAGCAACGGACAGGCCGCGAGCAGGTACGGCCAATAGACCGCGACCCAGCCGCCCAGGTCGCTGCCGCTACGGATGCTCAATGCGGAAACAATCAGCAACGCCAGCAGAAAACCGGTGACCGCGGCGCTGCTCTTGAGCCACTCCCATCGCCATTCGCGTATGTGGGCAGGCATTTGGTCAGGCGAATCGTCCGTCGACTCGATCAACTCGTTCGCCCTCGGCACCATCAAATCGAGCCTGCTGCGCTCGTCCTGCGTCATCGCCACCATCGTCGTCCGCGCCGCCATGCCCGTACCTCCGTGTGTCCAGCACTGTCTCGTACTTTCGGCAAAAGACCGACGCGGGTAAAGCACGCGGTCGGCCACCGCGCCGTGGCGCGATACGCGCGTAACCGCCTGCATCGCAACTGCACCAGGTCGCTGGCGAGCACCCTGGCCGCGCCCTCAACCGCCGACCCGCACCGTCCCCTTGCCTTGCTTTTGTTCGAACACGAAGCTGAAAGCCAGGCTGACCGCGACCGCTTCCTCCCGGCCGGTCACGCAGCCTTCTTCCTGCGGCCTGGCGCCCGGATAGACGCAGCGGAACGCCGGATCGAAACGCCACTGCAGCACCGCCGCGCGCGCGGCTTCGACGAACTGCGGAGCCGCGGCCGTCGATGCCGGACAGCCCTCTTCCACTCCAACCGGACGGCTGCCGCTGACCCGGCCGTCCGCGCCGATCGCCACGTTCAGGCAAACCGTCTGCGGCGCCAACCGCTGCGCCAGCAATTCGTCCGGATAGGTCGGTGCGGCGTTGTCGCGTTCGGCCAGCGGCATCTGGAAGGTTTCGTTGTCGGCCAGTTGCATGCGCTCGGGCGCGGTCAGCAGCTTGTCGATCGAGCGCACGCCGACCGCGCCGGTGTGGGCATCGCTCCGCGTCGCGCCGTGCGGTGGCGCGCTGGCGCAGGCGCTCAACATCGCCACGCAGCCGCAGAGCATCCATGATTCGAGTCGCATCCTCGTCTCCATGACCACGGGAGTATTCCTTGCCTCGCTGGCGCGGCATCGGCACCGGATCGGCGCCACCGTCCTGCTCGCGAACCGCGCGTCTCGCGGCTTACACCGCCTCGAGCCGACGCTCGATCACGTCCCAGGCAACGCGCCAGATCTTGCCATGATCGGCCCATCGCGGCATCTCATGGCCCAGCGCCCGACTCGGCGTCTTGGCGAAGACCGGCCCACTGAACTCGATACTCATCAACAAGCCCGACACCGGCGCGCGGCGCAGCACCGCGCACCGCGCCGGCTGCATCGCGCTGGCCATCGGATCACGACCGGCTTCGGCCAGATCGAAACTGCGCAGGTCGAAGATCACCAGGCAACGATCCCGGTCCACGCGCAGCAGATGGACGTGGCCGCCGATCTCGGGCTCATGCACGCAGCGGCCGTCGAGAAATTCATAACGTTCTTCCTGGATCGTCCCGGCATCGGCGTCGGCCCAATACGACCCGAACATCCGCGGACGGTTCGCGCGGACCTCGCGCCGATACATCAAGGTTCGATAACTGGCATACGCCGCGCCCAGCAACGGGCACGCGACGATCGCATACGGCAACCATCCGGCGCCCCAATCGGGATCGCTCAAACCTGCGCGCAGCACCAACGGCCAGCTGGCGGCGATGAACAGCAAGGCCAGGCTTGCGATGCTGGCGGTGGTCAACCAGTTCGCCAGCATCGGGCGATCGAAGCGGGCATCGCGGGCGCCGCCGAGGTTGAGCAGCTTGCGTCGCTCGTCGTCGGTCATTGGGCGGGAGATCGCTTGCATCGGCATGGTGTGTCTCGTTGCATCCCGCGCATCGCCGGCAATATTCCGCGCGGTGCCCTTGCGGCGCGCATGTTCATCGAATTTGTTCGGCGGTGGTCGTCGACGGTGCAGGTCTGTTCGATCGGTTCGATATCGGGTTGGGTTGGGTTGGGTGATGAGGTTCGTTGGCCAGCGGCGAAGTGTCGCTTATTTTTCGGCGATGTCGCGGCTGCATTCGTGCCGGCTGGCGCGTCGCCAGGTTTGGTCAAGCGGGCGCGGTGAGTCTGGCTTTGGTGGCGCCGTGGTTTTGGGGGCCGGGCAAGTCGCGGTGTCATTCATTTTTTTTATAAGCGTGACCGGGCGCAGCTGCGATGTATCTTGCGACGTTGCCGTATTGGCGCGGTCGCGGCTTGCGCCGCTCCTACAGGTAAGCAACGTGGCATTTGCTTGCGCTTGAAGCCGCGCAGTTCATCCAGCGCTGCGAAGCGGCAACCTCGCGTCAGCAACAGCACACCCGGAGGGCGACGCGCATGGATGCGCGTCGCGCGCCACCGGGACATGGATGTCCCGTGTGGCGCGTGCCCGCGTCAGCATCAACCTTGCGGGCCTTTGATTCACAACAAAGCGTTTTTCTTTGGTTACCTTTCTTTTGTCGCTTTTGACAAAAGAAAGTGACCCGCCGCTTTAGTGGCGGAAGCTTTTGATCCTGCTGGAAGCTTTAAAGTCTTTGAGGCTTTAAAGCTTCAAAGCCTTTGAAGCCGAAGGCAAGATCAACGGCTTTCGTCCGCAAGCGGCCGAGTTACTTTCTTTTGTCTAAAGCGACAAAAGAAAGGTAACCAAAGAAAAACGCTTTTTCTTGAATCAAGTGCCCGCAAGTGCGGTGCTGACGCAGGCATGCGCCACACGGGACATCCTGTCCCGGTGGCGCACGGCGCACATCCATGTGCGCCGCCCTCCGGGTGTGCCGTTGCTAACGCGAGTTACAAGCTTCGCAGCGCTGGAAGTAATGACTCAGATGAGGGCCGAGCAACGGCAACGGCAATGGCAACGGCAACGGCAACAGCAACAGCAACAGCAACAGCAGGGAGTATCAAGGCACCGCCGACACCAACGTCGCCCGCGGCGGCGCATCCAGCCGCACACTCACCGTACTCGACAACCCCGGACGCAACCGCGCCAACTCGGGTTGACCCGGATCGAAGCGGATCCGCACCGGCACGCGCTGCACGATCTTGGTGAAATTCCCGGTGCCCGGCTCGAACGGCAACAGCGAAAACTGCGACCCCGACCCCGGCGCGAAACTGTCGATGCGCCCGTGCAAGGTCGTGCCGGGCAAGGCGTCGACTTCGATGCTCGCGCGTTGGCCGGCCATCATCCGCGCGGTCTGGGTTTCCTTGAAATTGGCGACCACGTACAAGGCCCCCAGTGGCACGATGCTCATCACCCGCGTGCCGGGCTGGACGTAATCGCCCTGCTCGATCTGCCGATCGGCGACGACGCCGTCGATCGGCGCGCGGATTAAGGTGTGGCGCTGATCCTGCAACGCCAGATTCAACGCCGCCTGCGCGCGCGCCACGTTCGCCTGCGCCTGCGCCAGGCCCGCCTGCAAGGCCGCGCGCTTGGCGCGGGTGACATCGGCCTGGTTGCGGCTGACTTCGAATTCGGCGCGACTGCGCTGCGCGCCGACCTGGGCGGTGATCGCCGCGGCGCGGAACTGCTCGACGTCCTGGCGCGCGACCGCGCCGGAAGCGACCAGATTGTCGTAGCGCCTGCGATTGGCCTGAGCGACTTCGCTCTGCGCGTCGGACGCGCGGATGGACACCTGCGCGGCATGCACGGTCGACTGCGCGAGCCGCTGTTCGGCATCCAGCGACACCAGCGCCGCTTGCGCGGCCTGCACCGCGGCGCGCGCGTCCTGCAGATCGGCGCCGGCCGAGGCGACCTTGGCGTCGAACTCCTCGGCGTCGATGCGCAGCAAGGCATCGCCGCGCTTGACCACCTGGTTGTGATTGACCAACACATGCGCTACCAGGCCGCGCACTTTCGGCGCGATGATCGAGCTGTCGGCCTGCAGATAGGCGTTGTCGGTCGAGACCGAGCGCTTCGGCGAGAGGATGTAGAGCGCGCCGCCGATCGCCAGCGCGGCCGCCACCGCGACCGCGATCACCGCCTTGCGCGAAGGCCGCCAACGCGTTTTTTCCGCGCCTTGGGCCGCGCCGCTCACGGCGGCGCTCATCGCTCCATCACCAACAGCGTCGATGTCGCCGAGGCATGCAGCCGGCCCGTGGCGTCGATCAAGCGCGCTTCGGCGAATGCCGCGCGGCGGCCGATCGATACCACGTGGCCTTCGGCGCGCATCGGTCCGCTCTGGTCGGTGATCGCCTTGTGGTAGGCGACCTTGATTTCCAGGGTCGTGTACAGCTGCTGCGCGCTCAGCCGGGTATGCACCGCGCAGCCGCAGGCCGAATCGAGCAAGGTCGCGGCATAACCGCCATGGATCATGCCGATCGGGTTGTAAGCGTGCTGGCCGGGCGTGCCGACGAATACGGCGGTGCCGTCGCCGACTTCGGCCAGGGTGAAATCCAGGGCGATCGCGATGCCCGGACGGCGTCCGGCGGCGATCAGCGCGCGCAGTTGTTCGATGCCGCTCAATCCCGCGCCGGTTTCGTCAACAAGACTCATCGCTGCGCTCCGTTTTTGTTGTCGTCCAGGCCCGCGTCATCCAGGCCCAACCGGCGTTTGATCAATCGCCGCGCGTCGTCGAGGATCGCGTCCGAGCGCGCGCCATCGGGTTCGCTGCGTGCGATCGCCAACGTGCCCAGCAATTCGGCCAGCACCGAACGCGACAAGGCCGCCGCGTCGGCATATCCCAACTGCACCATCGGCGCGGCGATGCGTTCGCTCAAGGCGGTCACGCCCGCGCTGAAGCGTTCGCGCGAGGCCACGCCCAGGCGCGGCACGTCGGCGGCCAGCGCCGCGACCGGGCAGCCCTTGCCCATCGCGTCGCGATGGCGCGGCGACAGGTAGAAATCGATGTACGCCGCCAGCGCCTGCGCCGGCGGTTTGTCGCTGGAGGCGTGATGTTCGATGCGTGCGCGCGCATCGATGAACATGTAATCGATCGCGGCGGTGATCAGCTCGTCCTTCGAAGCGAAGTGGGCGTAGAAGCCGCCGTGGGTCAGGCCGGCCTCGCTCATCACCGCGGCCACGCCGACCCGGTGCGGGCCCTGGCTGCGGATCGCGTTGGCCGCGACCGCGAGCACGCGCTCGCGGGTCTTGAGTTTGTGTTCGCTGTCGTAGCGCATGACTTGACCGCCGGACTTGATATGACGATCATCATACTAAGTCCTCCGCGCTTGGCAAGGCCCCCATGAGCACCTCCCTGCCCGCGCCCGCCGCGGCCGACGCGATCGCCCCGGCCGACCTGCCGAACGCGCGCAAATTCCTGATCTTCGCGGTCATGGCGTTCGGCCAGTTCATGGCCCTGCTCGACATCCAGATCGTCGCCGCCTCGCTCAACGAGGTGCAGGCCGGGCTGTCGGCCGGACCGGACGAGATCAGTTGGGTGCAGACCGGCTACCTGATGGCCGAGTTGGTGATGATTCCGTTCTCGGCGTTTCTCGCCCAGGCCCTGTCGACCCGCGTGCTGTTCGCCTTGTCGGCCGGTTTGTTCACCCTATCGAGCGCGCTGTGCGGGCTGGCCTGGGACATCGATTCGATGGTCGCGTTCCGGGTGGTGCAGGGTTTCGTCGGCGGCGCGATGATCCCGACCGTGTTCGCCACCGGCTTCGCCCTGTTCACCGGCAAACAGCGCGCGATAATCCCGGCGATTCTCGGCATGGTCGCGGTGCTGGCGCCGACGCTCGGGCCGACCGTCGGCGGCTGGCTCACCGAAGTCGCCGGCTGGCGCTGGATCTTCTACATCAACATCCTGCCCGGGATCGCGGTGACGGTGCTGTCGTACTCGCTGATCCGCGTGGACCGGCCGAACCTGCCGATGCTCAAGCGCATCGACTATTCGCACCTGGCGGCGATGGCGGTGTTCCTCGGCTGTTTGCAGTACGTGCTCGAAGAAGGCCCGCGCCACGACTGGTTCGAGGACGACGGCATCGTCATGGCCGCGTGGTTTTCGCTGGTCGCGTTCGTCTTGTTCCTGGAGCGTTCGTTTCGTTCGAAGGGGCCGATCGTGCGCCTGTCGCCGTTTCGCAATCGCAATTTCGTGTTCGCGTGCGTGTTCAACCTGGTGATCGGTTTCGGCCTGTATTCATCGACCTACCTGATCCCGGTGTTCCTCGGCCGCGTGCGCGGCTACAACAGCCTGGACATCGGCACCACGGTGTTCGTCACCGGCATCGCCCAGTTGTTCGGCACGGTGCTGGTCGCGCGCCTGTCGCAGCGCGTCGATGCGCGCCACATGATCACCGTCGGCCTGCTGCTGTTCGCGACCAGCCTGTGGCTGACCTCGCAACTCACGGCCGAGTGGGGTTTCGCCGCCCTGCTCGCGCCGCAGGCGCTGCGCGGTTTCGCGATCATGATGTGCATCGTGCCGAGCGTGAACATGGCCTTGTCGGGTTTCGCCATGACCGAACTGCGCTACGCCTCGGGCCTGTTCAATCTGATGCGCAATCTCGGCGGCGCGCTCGGCATCGCCATCGTCAACACCTGGCTGGGCGATCACAGCCGCATCCACGCGGCGCGCTTCGGCGAGAGCCTGGGCGAAGCCGGACGCCACGCGGGCGGCTTCATCGCCGCATTGGCGGCGCGGGTCGGCGAGTACACGCCCGATCCCGCACAGGCGCTGCTGATCGCGCAGGGCGAAATGGCCAAGGTGGTCGCGCGTCAGTCGCTGACCTTGGCGTTCAACGACGTGTTCCGGTTGATGGCGTGGATCTTCCTGGCCGCGCTGATCATGGTGCCGCTGTGCCGCAGCAGCCTGGCGCCGGCGCCGCCGAGCGCGGATGCGCATTGAGGCCGGGCGGGCTCAGCGCCCGGCGTCGGGTTTGCTGTCGGCTTTCGCGTCGGATTCGACTGCGCTCGCCGCCCTCGGCGCCGCGCCGGTGCTCAGGCGACGCAGCGGTACGAGGCCGTAATACTGGAAGAAATAGCCGGTCGTGTTCGGCACGCATTCGCCCTGATAGTCGATACAGGGCTCGGCTTGCGGCGGGACATGCAGGATGACCAAATTGTCCTGCGTCACCAGGCCTTCGTCGTCGATCTTGCGGCCGTAGCCGTAGATGCCGCGGCGCAGATGCTCGCTGGCCGGATACAACCGCACCGGCTCGCTCCAACTGTCGCGATCGGTGCGCATCGCCAGGCGATAGCCTTGCGCGTCGCGCGAGATCTCCAGGAACGCACCGGGCTCATCGTCGTCGCGATCGCGCTGGTAGGTGCCGACGAACGTGTCGTGCATCGGCGCGGCCGCATCCGGACGCGTCGGCGCGGCGCAACCCGCTAGCCACACGGCCAAGGCCGCGGCGGCGACAGGCAACGCGCTGCGAATCGATGCATGCCGGTTCGAACGGTGGTCCCTCACCACGAGCGTCATCGCCGCGTCCGCATCATGCGCGGGTTTCTTCCTCGATCCCGACATTGGTCGGCGCGGCATCGTAGACCGCCTTGTCGAGCAGACCGGTTTCCTTGGCCACCAGCACCGGCACCAGCATCTGCCCGGTCACGTTGGTCATGGTCCGCATCATGTCGAGCACGCGGTCGATCGCGTACAGATAACCGATCGTCTCCAGCGGCAGGCCGGCGGCGCTGAGCACCACGGTCGCCATGATCACCGCGGTGCCGGGCACGCCGGCGGTGCCGAAGCTGCCGAGCACGGACGCGATCATCACGATGAAGTATTGGTCGGCGGTCAACGGCGTGCCGGTGTATTGGGCGATGAACACCGCGCACAGCGCCGGATAGATCGCGCCGCAGCCGTCCATCTTGATGCTTGCGCCCAGGGGCGAGGCGAACGCGGCGTAATCCTTGTTGACGCCGAGGTTGTGGGTGATCGAACGCATCGCCACCGGCATCGCGGCGAAGCTCGAGGAACTCACGAACGCCACCTGCATGCCCGGCGCCGCGCCGCGGAAGAACTTGAGCGGGTTCAGGCCATGCGCCAGCAGCAGGCCGCTGTAGACCACGACGATGTGCAGCGCGCAGGCGACGTACAACGCCAGCACGAAACTGCCCAGCGGCAGCAGCTTCTCGAACCCGTACGCGCCGACCAGCGAGGCGATCAGGCCGAAGGTGCCGATCGGGGTGACTTCCAGCACGAAGCGGGTCACCTGGATCATCAGGTCGCTGGTTTCGCCGACCAGCTTGCGCACGCCGGCGACTTTCTCGCCGAGCTTGACCATGGCGAAGCCGAGCAGCCCGGCGAAGAAGATCACCGGCAGGATCGAGCCCTTGCCGGCGGCGAGCACGGTTTCGCCGGCCGCGTTCTTGGTCGCGCCGATGCCGGTCAAGGCATAGAACGGATTGCTCGGCACCACGTCGAGCAACACCTTGACCACGCTGGGCACGTCGCGCGGCTTGTAGCCCGAATCCACCGCCAGGCCGGTCACGCCGGCGCCGGGCTGCATGATCGTGCCGACCGCCAGGCCGATGCCGACCGCGAGCACCGCGGTGATCGCGAACCAGGCGAAGGTGCGCCCGCCGAGCGCGGCGATCGACTTCTGTCCGTGCAGCGACGCGACCGCGTTGATCACCGCGAAAAACACCAGCGGCACCGCGATCATCTTGATCAGGGTGACGTACAGATCGCCGAGCGGCCCGAACCAGGTGTCGGCCGCCGGACCGAAGGCCCAGCCGGCCAGCGCGCCGAGCACGAAGCCGGCGACCACGCGCTGCCAGAACGGGATGCGGAACCAGGCCGAGAACAAAGCGGTCATCGCGGGCTATCCAATGAATGCGTCGGTGGATGCGGGCCGGACGCGGCCGATGGCGGACGCGTTGGCGGGCGGGTGGGACGACACGATAAACAGCTTCGCCGCGGCGCTGCCTGATCTGAGCGCATAAGCCGGCAACGAAACATTATTACTTCCGACAGCTTCGGCAAACCAGCCGGGCTGCGTTGGGACAATAGTGGATTGGCGGGGCGATACGAAGAACGAGTCCAGAGAAGTGAGAAACGAGTAAGGCAGCGCGCTACCCACTCGTTCCTCACTCCTGTGCACTGGTTCCCGCCTCGAACCTGCCTCAAACGGCAAACGCCCGCCCAACCGCGGTCACACGCCCGATGCATAATCGCCGGCTTGTCATTCCCAACGCCCGGCCCGCCCATGTCCAAGCTGCGTTCCGCTTCCGTTCTCCTCGTTCCCGCGCTGCTCACCGCTTGCGCGGCGTCCGCACCGACCCGCGCCGACGCGCCCAGCGCCGGCGTGGCCATCGACGTACCGGCGATCCAGCACCCGCAGGGCGAAACCCCGGCCTGGTGGTACCGCGACGGCGCCGCCCAGGCCGCGCAGCGCGGCGCCTCGTCGGCCAAGGCCAAGAACGTGATCCTGTTCGTCGGCGACGGCATGAGCCTGACCACGGTCGCCGCCGCGCGCATCCTCGCCGGCCAGCTCAAGGGCGCGCCGGGCGAAGAAAACCGCCTGAGCTGGGAACGCTTCCCCTCCACCGCGCTGAGCAAGACCTACAACACCGATTCGCAGACCCCCGACTCGGCCGGCACCATGAGCGCCATGGCCACCGGCGTGAAGACCCGCGCCGGCGTGCTCAGCATCGGCCAGAAGGGCCTGCGCGGCGACTGCGCGGCGGCCCTGCAGGCGCCGATGCTGACCTTGTGGGAACTCGCCGCGAGCCAAGGCCTGGCCACCGGCGTGGTCACCACCACCCGCGTCACCCACGCCACCCCGGGCGCGACCTTCAGCCATTCGGCCGATCGCAACTGGGAAAACGACATGGACCTGACCGACAAGGCCAAGTCCGAAGGCTGCATCGACATCGCCAGGCAGATGATCGAGTCGCCGTACGGCACCGGCCCGGACGTGCTGATGGGCGGCGGTCGCGCCAACTTCATGACCGTCGAACAGCGCGATCCCGAGTACGACGACAAGGTCGGCCAGCGCCTGGACGGCCGCGACCTGATCGCGACCTGGAAGCAGCGCCACCCCGGCGGCGAGTACGTGTGGAACGCCAAGCAGTTCGCCGCCGCGCCGAAGGACAAGCCGCTGTTCGCGCTGTTCGAACCCGACCACATGCAGTTCGACCACGACCGCCCGCAGGACGGCGCCGGCGAGCCCTCGCTGGCGGAGATGACGGTCGCGGCGATCGAACGGCTCAAGAAGGTCAAGGGCGACAACGGCTTCGTGCTGCTGGTCGAGGGCGGCCGCATCGATCATGCCCACCACATGGGCAACGCGTATCGCGCATTGACCGACACCATCGCGTTGAGCGAAGCGGTGGATGCGGCGAACAAGGCCACGTCCGCGGACGACACCTTGATCCTGGTCACCGCCGATCACTCGCACACCCTGAGCTTCGTCGGCTACCCGACCCGCGGCAACCCGATGCTCGGCAAGGTGCGCGGCACCAGCGGCGAAGACGGCGACCCCAACGACTACGCCCGCGACGCGCTCGGCAAGCCCTACACCACGCTCAACTACAGCAACGGCCCGGGTTATACCGGCGCCAGCTCACAACAGCCCGAAGGCCCGCACAAGTTCCCGCACACCGCCAGCGGCATGCAGGAAATCGAAAAGGGCCGCCCGGACCTGACCCACGTCGACACCCAGGCGCCCGATTACATGCAAGAAGCCCTGGTCCCGACCACCGCCGAAACCCACGGCGGCGACGACGTCGGCATCTGGGCGCGCGGCCCCGGCAGCAGCGCGGTGCGCGGCAGCGTCGAGCAGAACACGATCTATCACTTCCTGCTGCAGTCGATGCCGAAGCTGCGCGCCTCGTTGTGCGCGAAGGGCGATTGCGATGCGAACCAGGTGCCGGTGACGTTGCCCAAGGCGGATCAGTTCAAGAACTGAGTTGATCCGGTCAACTGATCGAAAAGCAAATCCCCCCTGCCCCCCTTTTTCAAAGGGGGGAACAGCGCGGGCTCGGGAGTGAAAACGGCGACCACGTGGTCGCCGTTTTCTTTTGCATCGCATTCGAGGCGAATCTTCACAGCCCGCGGATGCTCAATGAATCCACGTTGCTGCCGTTACTGCCGTTATCGCCCACACGCCGCGCAACCAGCCGAAGCAACGAATGCAGTCTCCCTCTTTGAAAAAGGGGGATGAAGGGGGATTTGCTGTTGCTGTTGCTGTTGCCGTTGCCGTTGCTGTTGCCCTGCCAGCCCCATCCCTCAAAACGGCTTAGCCAACACCAACCACACGATCGCAATCAACGCCAGCAACGGCAACTCGTTGAACAACCGCAACGTCCGCGACGAAGGCAGCGCCCGCCCCTTGTCCACGCCCTTGAGCCAGCGCCCGGTAAAGATGAAATACACCAGCAGCACCACGACCAAGCTCAGCTTGACGTGCAACCAGCCGCCGACCGCGAACATCTGCGGCAGCCCGTCGCCGAACACCCGATAGCCCTGCCACATCAGCAACCCGCACAGGAACGCGATGCCGAACATGACGTGGCCGAAGCGATACAGCTTGCGTCCCATCAGCACCAACCGCGCGCGCACCGCCGGCTCGTCGCCGGCCTCGGCGAGGTTGACCAGGATCCGCGGCAGGTAGAACACCGCTGCCATCCAGGCGATCACGAACACGACATGGAAGGTCTTGATCCACACATAGGCATTCATCGCGGGCTTCCTGATTGGGGCTGGCGGGTCGATACGAGGACGAGGGAACCGGCTGCGGACCGCCGTGACGCCGACTCGCGATGGGCCAACATCGACAGCATCGCGCGACGACGATCGAACCCGCCGCCGCACCGATCCCGGGGCGCGTTAGGATGCCACGCTCCACCGCAAGCCACCGCCACGATGAGCAAACAGTACGACGCCGCCTACTTCCAGCGCTGGTACCGCGACCCGACCCTGAAGCACCAGGCCATCGGCGGCGCCGCGCGGCTGGCGCGCAAGGTCGCGCTGACCGTCGCCACCGCCGAATACCACCTCGAACGCCCCATCCGCAGCGTGCTCGACATCGGCTGCGGCGAAGGCCCGTGGCGCGCGCCGCTGCTCAAGCTGCGCCCGCGCCTGCATTATCTGGGATTCGACAGCAGCCAGTACGCCACTGCGCGCTTCGGTCGCAGCCGCAACCTGCACCTGGCGCGGTTCGGCGATTTCGAATACCTGCGGCCGTGCGCGCCGGTCGACCTGCTGATCTGCAGCGACGTACTGCATTACCTCGACACCCGCGAACTCGACCGCGGCCTGCCCGGCCTGGCCGAGCTGTGCGGCGGCGTCGCGTTCCTGGAGACCTTCACCCGCGAGGACGGGATCGAGGGCGACACCGACGACTTCAAGCGCCGCCCGGCCGCGTTCTACCGCGAACGCTTCGCCGCGCAGGGCTTCACTGCGCTCGGCTCGCACCTGTGGCTGGCGCGGCGTTTGCGCTTCGGCACCTCGGCGCTCGAGACCACGGGTTAGCCGCGTAGCAACCCGGTAGGAGCGGCGCGAGCCGCGACCACGCCGCCGCACCTGCGACGCGACCGGCCGCAGACCCGATCCCCGGACTTGTCGCTTCAAAGGCAGCAACGGCATCGGTTCGGAGACGGGCGCCGTAATCGAAGTGGCGCGGTCGCGGCTCGCGCCGCTCCTACAGGGCGCCTTCGTGGATTCGTGGCACCTGCAGCCCGTCTCACCACCGCGTGGCACACGATTCCCCGCCCCGCCCACCATTCACGCGACCGCCGTCCCAATCCGCTATGCTGCGCCGCAGCAAACCGCACGCCCCGGAACCCGCTACGCTCCGGCGCCAGTTCGCCCGCCAAAGAGACCCCGACCCGATGCTGCTTTATCAGATGCACGAATTCGGCCGCGCCTGGATGGCCCCGATGACCTACTGGGCCGACGCCGGCGCGAAGATGTTCGCCGCGCCCGGCAGCTGGCTGTCGACCGTACCGGGCGCCTCGCGCCTGGCCGCCGGCTACGAACTGCTCTACCGCATCGGCAAGGACTACGAAAAGCCCGAATTCGGCATCCACTCGATCCAGATCGACGGCAACACCTACCCGGTGATCGAGCGCGAGATGCAGCGCAAGCCGTTCTGCCGGCTGCTGCGCTTCAAGCGCTACGCCGACGACGCCGACAACATCGCCGAGCTCAAGGACGATCCGCCGGTGCTGGTGGTCGCGCCGCTGTCGGGCCATCACAGCACCCTGCTGCGCGACACGGTCAAGACCCTGCTGCGCGACCACAAGGTCTACATCACCGACTGGGTCGACGCGCGCATGGTGCCGACCGAGGACGGCGCCTTCACCCTCGACGACTACATCGGCTACATCCAAGACTTCATCCGCCTGATCGGCGCCGACACCCTGCACGTGGTCAGCGTCTGCCAGCCGACCGTGCCGGTGCTCGCGGCGGTGTCGCTGATGGCCGCGCGCGGCGAACCCACGCCGCGTTCGCTGGTGATGATGGGCGGCCCGATCGACACCCGCGAAAGCCCGACCAAGGTCAACGACCTGGCTGTGCATAAACCGCTGTGGTGGTTCGAGAACAACGTGATCCACCACGTGCCGGCGAATTTCCCCGGCCGCGGCCGCCGCGTCTATCCCGGCTTCCTGCAGCACAGCGGCTTCGTGGCGATGAACCCGGAGCGGCATTTCCAGTCGCATTGGGATTTCTACCAGGACCTGCTCAAGGGCGACCTGGAAGACGCCGATTCGCATCGCCGGTTCTACGACGAATACAACGCCGTGCTCGACATGCCGGCCGAGTACTACCTCGACACGATTCGCGTAGTGTTCCAGGAACACCTGCTGCCGCGCGGCCTGTGGGACGTGGCCGGCGAGCGGGTGAACCCCGGCGCGATCAACACCACCGCGCTGCTGACCATCGAAGGCGAACTCGACGACATCTCCGGCCAGGGCCAGACCCGCGCCGCGCACACGCTGTGCACCGGCGTGGCCGAAGCCGACCGCCAGCACATCACCGTCGACGGCGCCGGCCACTACGGCATCTTCAGCGGCCGCCGCTGGCGCGAGCAGGTGTATCCGCAGGTGCGCAACTTCATCGCCAAGTACGCGGCCAAGTAAGCCGGCCCGCACAACACGCATCGCGCCACATCGCGGCCCGCCCGACCCGACGTCGGGCGGGCCGTTGCGTTTGTGCGCGTCGAAAGTGCCTGCGTGCGTGCGCAACGTTCGATACCCCTTGACCGCTGCGAGTGCGCGGCCGAGCATCGGGACATCGCAACACCACGGAGCGCCCGGCCATGCAACCGACACGACACTGGATGTTGGTCGCGCTGCTCGCGTGTGCGGCGGCGACTGCGTGCGCGCAAGAACGTCAGGCTCCGGCTCCGACCACCGTTGCGGGATCGGGCGTGGATAAAAAGGGAGACCCAGCGATGAAGGACGCCATCAAGGGGCCGACACTCACTGTGGACGAATTCAAGGCGCTGGTCTTCAAGGTCATCGATGGCATCGACAGCCGCGAAAAACTGACCCAGGACGAGCTTGAACGCATCATCGGATTGAAGCTGTCGCCGAATCCTCGCGAGCCGGATATACGCAGCATCACGGGGAACGGGGCTGATGGGTGGTGGCGATGGAATGTGAATATCGTTACCTATGCGCCCGACGATACGCGGCTGGAGATGCTCGCCTCGCCCAATCAGGTTGACGGTCTAGGCAATTCGCCCAACTGCACCTACGACTTCCAGGAATTCAACGACCGTCTGAAGCGACAAGGATTCCGGGCGGTCAGAGAAAGCGGCGTGCATGGCCATCTTCAGGAATGGCGCTACACACGCAACGGGAAAATTTTGCGGATCGGGTACTACCATTCCGGCGCTCCAGAAGCAGATGCGGGCCGTTGCATTCAGACCGTCAGATTGACCTTCGCCATGACCGACCAGGAACTGCGCCATGCCTGATCGGGATGAGCTGAACGCGGTATTCGACGGATTCACGCAACGCGGCGCCACCGAACATCAGCTGCGCATACTGGAGGCCTCCCTACGCAGCTCGCCCGAATTGAACCGGGCGATGACCGACACCATAGTGAGCGGCAGAGTGTCGGGCTTGCGCTTCCTGCCGCCCGAGTCTCCAGCACTGGCATCGTACGCTCCGACCACACGCGAAATCGGCTTCAAGCCCGAAATACTCGATTCCGATATCGATCGAGATTCCCTCGACCGACTCACTTATGCCTTCGGCCACGAAATCTCCCACGCCCAGCAAGGCAATCGAGCCCACGCAGCCGAACAAGCCATCGCCAATGAGATGCGCGAACTCGCTCACAGCGGCGCGCGTCCTCGCGATTACACCCAATTGGTCGAGCGATACGATGCCGTTCAACGACAGCAGGAGGCCCGTGCCGAACTGAGCGGGATCAACATGCTGGCCGATCGTTTGCGGCATGAAGGAAAGGGCCAGGTGTCAGAAAGCGCGCTGGCCAGGCGCGCGGATCCTGTCAGCTCATGCGCGAAAAAAATGGCCGACGGGAGCGCCGAATTCGCCCCTGGCCTGAGCTTCGACCCCAAGAGCCAATCCTTCCCGGCCACACCGCAGAACATCGAAGCCGTCGCCAACTGTTTCTACGACATCAAACGCGCCCACGGCTATTCCGAGTCGAGCAAGGCGACCGCCATCGGCTGGGTCGCCGACGCCGAGTTTCAGGCGCGCAAGCTCGACCCGGACCGCAGCTTCAACGATGTCCATATCGACTTGGCGAGGCTGAAGCTGGACCCGGCGGCCTTGAAGCGGCAGGACATCGACCTGGGCCGCTTTCACGACAAAACTCCATTCGAGTTCATCGACCCGAGTACCCGCGCAGCGGTGGAGATACATCACCGCGCCAGCAAACAACTCGGCCATCCGGCCCTGTCCGCGCCTGCCGAACCGACCCTGCCTTCCGGCGCCGACCTCGCGATGCTGGAACAAATCCGCGCCGGCGTGCGCGCGAACGACGAACGCATCGGCAAACCCTACGACGAACTCAGCGAACGGCTCAGCCGCGCCACGCTCGCGGCCTGCAAGGACAATCGCGACATGCATCCGGGCAGCGACTACTCGCTGTCGGCCAACGCATTGAACCGCGTGGATCACATCGTGATGGGAGCGACCGGACACCTGTTCGCCGTCGAAGGCCGGCTCGACGATCCCGCGCACAAACGCACCACCGTGGTCATCGAGCAGGCGATCAACACGCCGGCTGAGCAGTCCGACCAGAAACTGCAAGCGGCCAATCAGGCCATCGCGCACGAGCGGCAACGCGAAGAATCGTTGAGCCCGCAACAGACCCAGCACAAAACCCAGGACACCACGGTGTTGTCGCGCTGACCGCACGCGCCTCATGATCGAGGCGACCCGTCATCGGCCTGCCTTCGGCCGTCACCGCTCACGCGCGTAGCTGCGGCCGCAGTGCGCAGCTTTCATTGCCGCATCCGGCGAAATGAATCCAATCGCGCCTTGAAGCCCATGCGCATCGCTCCGGCATCACCGGCCAGGCCGCCACCGTGCTTTGCTTACCATGCGACTCCCAGAGCACTAGAGCCGACCACATTGTCAGGCCAAAACAGCGACGCCCGCCGCTAAAAAATGTCGACTCGGCATCAATTACGCACGGCCACGACGGCGGTCGGCGCCGGGATGGCTACAGTCCCCTCAGCCGCGCGCCGAATCGGTCCGCGCGATCGCAGGATCACGATTCCCGCGCAGCTAAGGAGAGCTGGATGACCCCTCACGCAGGCAGCGCGCGCAATGCGCACGCACGTGGCCGCAACCGCCGGTCTTCGCGATCCTTCACCAACCCAGCCACGCCACTTGTGTCTTCGCGGCAGTCGGCGCGCGCGCATTCGATCGATCGCATCTGACATCACCCCATGTCCGCCGCCGGCGCCACAACAGCCCGGTCAGCGCACTCAGCGCGCGAACGCCGCAGCCGGCTTCGCGCATCACCGCCAAGGAGAGCCCGCATGAAAACCCTTATTTCGTCCAGCACGCCGCGCCATGCACGATCCGCAATCGCATCCGCCGCGCTGTCGGTATTGCTGCTGTGCAGCGGCGCGGCCGCGGCCAATGCGGCCTGCGTCTATGCCGGCCAGGATTGGATGACCGCGTTTCATGAAAAGGACGTGGCCTGCTCGAACCAGGGCCCGAACAGCGCGAGTTGCGATATTCGCGAAGCCGAACAGGCCGTGGCCATGCAGGCGATGACCAGCAGTTGCCCGCCGCTGGACGACTACTGCACCGTGGTCCGCGATCAATACGAAGAAGCGGCCGCGACCCGCAGCTTCGAATGCCGCCAGGCCGGAACCGCCCTCGATCCGCAATGCCAGGCGCTGCGCCAGGCGGAGTTCCAGCAGTTCAAACGCTTCGTGCGCGAATGCGTGGTGATTTGAACAAACCGTCTAGAGCCGGACGCGATCGCGCAGCTTTCCAAACCGAACGACGCGATCAAGTCGATTTTCGATGATTCATGGCGGCTTCGGTTCGACCGCTTCGACCCGATCGCTTCGGTCGAAGCGGCTCGGCCTGATCGCCTCGTCGAACCGCCCTTGACGAGACTGTTTAGTCGAGCCGCGCCGTCGAGCCACCCGCGCGGGCCGCGGAACAGCTCCTTGGATCGCAAGCCCATCGGAAGCCCAATCGGGAGCCTTTCATGTCCACTCGCCTCGCCATCTTGCTTGCGCTGTGCTGCTGCAGCTTCGCCTCGACGCTGCACGCCGCGCCCAGCGTGTGTTTTCTCACCGCCACGCAATTGCATCACGATCGCTTCGAACGAGTGATCGCGTGCGAAACCGACGGCCCAACCAGCGCTAGCTGCGGCGCCGCCGAAGACCGCGAACGCGTCGGCTGGACTTCGCTGCGGCGCAACTGTCCAAACCCCGACGGCCAATGCCTGGCCGCGCTCGCCGATCACGCCCAGTACTGGCCGCACCGCTCGATGATCTGCCGCGCCGCCGGCAGCGCATCCGATCCGGCCTGCGTGGCCGCGGTCGAACACGACGACGACCTGTACTACGACGTGATGGGCGCCTGCGGCTATCTGTCGCGGCCCTGACGAAGATCGCTGCGTCGCGCGATTGATCGCCGCCGCACGGCACTGCATTTATCCCCGCAGCAACGCTTACATCGCCACCCAATCGCCACCGACAAGGAAGATCGCCATGAAACTCCGAGCCCTTTGCGCCAGCCTGTTCGCCATCGCGGCGTGCGCCGACGCCGCCCAGGCCGCCACGCCCGCCTGCACCAGCGCGCGCCTGCAGGTCGAAATCAGCCATATCCAGCGCGTGCAGGCCTGCACTTCGCAAGGCCCCAACAGCCCGGTGTGTCGCCAGAACGAGCAGGTCGAAAAGATTCAGTGGCAGATGATGGACGCGGTGTGTCCCGCGCCGACGCCGCAGTGCGCGGTCAATCGTCAGTTGTACGACATCTTTTCGCAGCAGCGCGCGATCAAATGCCAGCAAGCCGGATCGTCGACCGACCCGGTCTGCCGCGCCGCGATGCAGCAGGAAGACGTGAACTTCCTCCAGGTCAAGGTGAGCTGCTTCATGCAGTGATCCGCGCGGGCGGCGCGGCCGGCGAGCGCGCCGCCGTGTTTCACGCCGATCGACCGACCCTAGATCGACCCTCGAGCAAGCACTGGAGCCGTCCATGAAGACCGCATCGCTGGCCTTGTTGGTTTTGTCCCTGTCGTTCTCCGCCGTCTCGCTCGCGGGCCCGTGCGCGCCGGCGGTGGACGACATCATCGGCTTGCGCGACGTGCGCATCGAACTTTGCCAGATCAACGGCCCCAACCATCCCGACTGCCTCGCCCAGGAAGCCTACGAATTCGACTTCGTGGCGTCGGTGATCCAGCAATGTCCGGCCAATACCCCCGAATGCCAGCGCGCGCCGCATGCCTATGTCGCGGCGTGGGGCCGGCGTCACGACACCTGCCACAACGCGGGATCGTCCAACGATCCCGCGTGCGTCAGCGCGCAAGGCATCGAAGACGCGCGGTTCTATCCATTTGCGGTGTGCTTGCTCAACGGCTGGTAAGTCCGCTCCGCATGCGGCCGTGCCTGCTGGTGCGAACAAGCAAACAAAAAAGATCAGCCGGCCTCGCGGCCGGCTGATCGATGGGTGGCACGGACGTCGCTACCGCTTCAGTCGCGCTGCGCCCACCGCACCAGCAGGTGCTTGGCCAACTGGGCATGCGCATAACCGATCAGGCGCGCGGCGTGCAGGGTCAGGAACAGCAGCACGATGCCGATCGCCGCGAACACCGGCCAGGCCCACGGCTCCCACACGCCGACCACGTTGATGCCGTCCAGGCGCACCACGCCATCGCCGAGCAGACCGAACAACTGTGCGAATGGCAGCAGGGTCAGCGACAACGACAGGCTCAGGCCGATCACCGCCACGGTGAAGTAGATCGTGCCCAGCGGCAGCATCAGCAACATGTACAGCAGCGTGCCCCAGGTGCGCGGGTCGACAAAGATCTGCTTGATCCGCTCCATCACCGACTGCTCGCGGTTGGTGTACAGCGGCCGGCGCGGCATGCGTTCGCCGAGCATCACCTCGATCAGGCGGCCTTCCACCAGCGCCAGCACCCGCACCGAGCCCAGGAACAGGATCAGCAGCGGAATGCCGATGATCAGGATCAGCATGCCGATCGACAGCGACAGGCCGGTGGTGACCCAGGTGAAGTAGAACGTGCCGGTCGCCAGCGACAGCAGCATGTAGAACAGCGCGCCATAGGTACGCGGCTCCAGCGCGACGCCGAAGAAGCGGCCGAGCAGCGACTTGCGCTTCTTCGGCGCCGGCGGCCGCAGCGCGGTCTGCACCTTGATCTCGGTGTCGCGGTAGATGTCGGCGACCTCGTCGGGCGCGCCGTAACTGCCGGCGACCGCGGCGATCACCTCGGCCTCGCTGCGGTCGGGGTTCTCGGCCAGTTCCGAGCGCAGGTATTCCTCGGCGTCGTACAGCGCGTCCTGGATCAGCGCCGGATCGGCGCCGCGCAAGGCCGCGCGCAGGCGCTCGAGGTAGTCGGGTATCGAACGCGGCAGGCCCGCGTCGGCGGAAGAATCGGTGTGACCTGCGTCGGTGATGGCGTTCATGCGTTCAGCCCCTGGAGTACGGAATCTACGGAGTCGCGGGTCGCGCGCCAGGCGGCTGTCCATTCGCGCAGCACGGCCTGTCCGGTATCGGTGATGGTGTAGTAACGGCGCGGCGGACCGGTCACGGACGGTTCGACGTGGCTGTCGAGCAGCCCCGCCGCGCCGAGGTTGCGCAGCACCGGATACAGCGCGCTCTGCTTGCCGCTGAGCACGCCCTCGCCTTCGCGCTCGAGGCGCTTGGCGATCTGGTAGCCGTACATCGGCTCGCGCGCCGACCCCAGCACCGCCAGCAAGGCCAGTGAGACGGTGCCGGCGCTGAGCTCCTTCTGGAACTTTCGCAATTGGCTGTCGAGCTCGGTCACGGCAGGCTCCTCTAGGTTGGAGCTGATGCTAGTGCGAAGTTCGGTATAGCGAATGTGCCGGTAGTCATCGTGGCGGATGGCTGGGAGCAAAGGAGGAACGAGTTCACAGGCGTGAGGGGTGAGTAGGCCCGGGTCGATCGCGAGGCCGCCGGCATGTCTGCCGACAGGGACACCGCCGCTGCGCGCGCGGTTGCAACCGGCTACGCTTCGGCGACCGTCGCCGCCAGGACCCGTCATGCAGCCGCAACGCCCCGCCCCCGACCAACTCGCCCGACTGCACCGGTTCGCCGGTCGCTGGTCCGGGACAGAACACGTCTCGCCTTCGCCCTGGGGTCCGGGCGGGACGTCGACCGGCCACAGCGCCTTTCATGTCGCCCTGGGCGGCACGGCGCTGATGCAGGAGTACCGGCAGGAAAAGGACGGCGTCGTGGTGTTCGACGGCCACGGCGTGTTCCTGATCGAACCCGACAGCGGCGACGTGCTGTGGTGGTGGTTCGACACGATGGGGTTCCCGCCCGAGCCCGCGCGCGGCCGCTGGCAGGGCGACACCCTGCATTTCGAAAAGACCACCCCGCGCGGCGAAGCGCGCTATCGCTACGAATTCGCCGAGGATCGCTACCGCTTCGTGATCGAGAACCGCTTTCCCGGCCAGAGCGAATTCGCCGAATTCATCCGTGCCGACTATCTTCGCCAAGACTGAAACGCGGCCGGCGCGGGGACGCCGTCGCCGCGCCGATTCGCTCCCCAGTCCGGGCATGCCCGGCCGCATCCGCATCGTCACCGTCCATCTTCTTTCAGGAAACCGCATGAAGCGTTCGCTTTCCCAAGCCCTGCCGCTGGCCCTCGCCCTGACCCTCACCGCGGCCACCGCGAGCGCGCAGACCGCCGCGCCAGCCAAGCCGCGCGGCATGCAGGACATCCTCGACGCCAGCCGGCCCGCCGACTGGCGCGCGCTGGACCCGAACAACACCTTGTATCTGGAGCTCGAGCGCGGCCGGGTGGTGATCGAACTGGCGCCGCAGTTCGCGCCCGCGCACGTCGCCAACATCCGCGCGCTGGCGAGCAACGGCTATTGGAACGGGCTCAGCATCAACCGCTCGCAGGACAATTACGTCGTGCAGTGGGGCGACGCCAACGCCGAGGACGCGAGCAAGCGCAAGCCGTTCGGCGCGGGCTTCAAGCCGAAGCTGCCGGCCGAGGTTTCGCGCAAGAGCGCGGGCCTGAGCATGACCGTGCTGCCCGATCCCGACGGCTGGGCGCCGCAGGCCGGCTTCGCCGCGGGCTTCCCGGCCGCGCGCGATTCGGCGACCGGTTCGAGCTGGCTCGCGCACTGCTACGGCACCGTCGGCGCCGGCCGCGACATGGCGATCGATTCGAGCAACGGCGCCGAGTTGTACGTGGTGATCGGCCAGTCGCCGCGTCACCTCGACCTCAACATCACCACGGTCGGCCGGGTGGTCAAGGGCATGGAGCTGCTGTCCTCGCTGCCGCGCGGCACCGGCCCGCTGGGCTTCTACGAAACCGCGGCCGAGCGCGCGCCGATCAAGGCGATCCGGCTGGCGGCGAAGGTGCCCAAGGCCGAACGCAGCGACCTGGAAGTGCTGCGCACCGACACGCCGCTGTTCACTGAGTTGGTCGAATCGCGGCGCAACCGCCAGGACGATTTCTACAAGCGTCCGGCGGGGTACATCAATATCTGCAATGTGCCGCTGCCGGTGCGCGATCGGGCGGCGAAGAAGAAGTAAGCGCGGCTTGCAGCCCTCATCCGGTGGGCCCTCATCCGGCCCTTCGGGCCACCTTCTCCCGCTAGCGGGGTGAGTGGGCGCAGCTCGCGAGCCACTGGCTCGCGCGTCCACGAACGCCCAAACGCTATGCGTTTGGGCAGGGGAGCGGGGTCCGAGTGAGGGCGCGCAACCCACACCGCAGCAACAAGCCTTCAAACCCCCACACTACGCCCCGCACTGCTCTGCCCCAACGCCTGCGGCTGAAACAGACACATCCGCACCACGTCGTGATAGCGCCCGTCGCTGAAGAACTCGTCGATCAACACGCCCTCGCGCTGAAACCCGGCGTCCTCGTAGATCTGGATCGCCCGGCTGTTGTCGACATCGACCAGCAAGTACAGCTTGTACAGATTCAACACCCGGAACGCGTAGTTGATCGCCAGCCGCGTCGCCGCGCGCGCATAGCCGCGCCGCTGCTGCTCGGGCGAAATCATGATCAGGAATTCCGCGCGCCGGTGCAGATGGTCGATCTCGACCAGCTCGACCAGGCCCACGCGCTCCTGGCCGCTGTCCTGGACGATGAAGCGGCGCTCGGACTGGTCGTGGATGTGCTTGCGGTACAGCTCTTCGAGTTCGACGAACGACTCGTAGGGCTCCTCGAACCAATAGCCCATCACGCTGCGATTGTTGTTGAGCACATGCACGAAATGCAGGTCGCCGCGCTCCAGCGGACGCAAGGTCACGCTCGGCGCGGGGGCCGACGACGGCGGCGATGACGGCGGCGAATCGGAGGTCGTGTTCATGCCGTTTAGCCTACTCGCGCCGCATGCAGCCAATGTGACGTTTCACACGACCTTAGCCGGGCGATGCCTAGCCTGCCCACTCCCCTCGCTACCAGGCCGCCCGCATGCCCCAGCTTCGCATCCGCATCACCGGCACCGAAGACGACGCCCGCGCGATCGGCAATCTGCTGTCCAGCCTGGAGGGCATCGAACACGTCGAGGAAGTCGCCGACCTGATGCCGCACATGGACGACAGCGATTCCAGTTCGGCCGGCCTGCCCGACGACGCCGGCCCGGGAACGCATGAACTGGAGATCGACGCGCCCAATGCCTCCACCGCCAACAAGGTGCGCGAGGCGGTGGAAGCGCTGGCCTTCGACCTGGACGTGCTGGTCGAGTTCGAGACCGAGGAAGAACGCTGATCCGGACCGTCGGCTGAAACCGACACAACCGGGCCGCAGCGAGGCGGCCCGGCCGTTGCATCCGCGCCTTAGCCCTTGCGGCGCGCGCGGCGAATGCGGCGGATCAGCAGCACCAGCACGGTCAGCACCAGCGCCACCGGCAACAACGCGGCGAACGCGCGGATCAGGAACGCGATCGTGCCGGTGACGATGCCGCCGACGTCCTTGAACGCCTCGCCGACCTCGCCGGTGTTTTCCTGGGCGCGCGTGGTCTGGAAGGTCAGCGTGACCAGTTGGGTGGAAATGCGCCGCTGCTGCTGCGCGGCCTCCTGCTCGGCGGCCTGCAACTGCGATTCGATCTCGGCGATGCGGCTCGACAGGGTCATCACGTCGGCGATCTTCAGATCCTTGCGGTCCTGGAACTCGAGCAGACGCGCGTGCTCCTTGCGCAGCCGGTCCTGGCGCAGGCTGTTGTCGCGCACGGCGGTGGCCAGATCCTCGGCCTGGATGCTGCGTTCGGCGATCTCCTCGCCCTTGCCGGCCAGCCCGATCAGCTTGTCCACGCCATCGGGCACGATCCGCACCTGCAAGGTCGCGGAAGGATCGTCGCCGCCGCTCTGGCTCATGCCCAGGACTGCGCAGGCGCCGAACTTGCCGGCGTTGCAGGCGGCCTGTACCTCGCTGGCCCGGGCCGCGATGCGCTCGCCGGGCATGCGGATACGGATCTGATGTTCGTAGGCCAGCAACACGCCCAGGTCGGCCTTCGCGGCGCCGCCGGCGTCGGAACCGGAACCGGGTTTGGTCATATTCGCTTCGGGTACGCGCACCGATTCCTCGGCGGGCGCGTAGGCGTGCTTGGCGCAGCCGGCCAGCATCGCGGCGGCCAATAGCAACGCGCCCAGCCGGTTCGCGATCGTGTTCGTATCCATGGGTGCTCTCTCCAGCCGTCAGTGGCGGGTAGCACTATGCCACCGGCCCGCGCGGCGGACAGCGTTGGTCCACCGCGCTCGATCACTGGATCAACGCGGGCCGGTCGCCAACGGGGTTGGCGCCGGCCCGCGCGTCGGCCGATCAGAACGTGTGCTTGACGCCCACGGTGACGAAGCGCCCCAGCGCGTCGTACTGGCTGATGTCGTAGGGCAGCGCGCCGCCGGCCGGATCGAACGGCGGGTCCTTGTCGGCCAGGTTCTGCACCGACAGGTACAAGGTCGTATCGCGCAGGCCCTCGTAGCCCAGGTACAGGTCGAACTGATGGTGATCGTCGACCTTGTCGCTCAGGCCCGGATTGCTGCGCGCATCGACCACCTGCTGCTTGTAGCCGCCGATGTAGCGCCACGACAACTGCGCGTTCCAGTCGCCGCGCGTATACGCCAGCGAGGTGATGCCGCGCCACTTCGGCAGCGCGCCGAAGCGGTTGCCGCCAGCGCCTTCGAGCGCGCCCTGCCCGGCCACCTGCGGCTGCTCGTAGCTCAGCAATCGGGTCCAGGTGCCGTCGAGGGTCCAGCGGTCGTCGCCGGCATGCCAGACCTTGCGGCCTTCGATATCGAAACCGGTGGTGGTCAGCGTGCCCTGATTGGCATAGCGGTTCTCGACCAGTTGCAGACGGCCCTGCGCATCGCGGGTGACGCGGCCGGGATTGCTCTGCGGGTTCGACACCACGAACTGCACGCTGTCGGGCGCGATCAGATCGTCCTGGCGGATGCGGTACAAATCGACGCCGAGGCTGGTGTCGGCATCGGGCGCCCACAACACGCCCAGGTTGATGTTGCTGGAACGCTCGGCCTTCAGATCGGGATTGCCGGCGCGCAGCACGGTCACGCCGCGCGACGCGCCCGGCTGCACCGGATCGAACGGATCGATCACGCTGCCGTAGCTGATGGTGGTGCTCTGGGCGATTTCCGGCAGCGACGGCGCGCGGAAACCGCGCGAGGCGTTCAAGCGCAGCAGCCAGTCGTCGCTGACCTGCCAGCGCAAGCCGAGCTTGGGCGAGAACGCGCTGCCGAAGTCGCTGTAATGATCGCCGCGGCCGGCCAGTTGCACTTCCACCTGTTCCCACGGCTTGAGGCTGAACTCGAAGAACGCGGCGGCGACGCGGCGTTCGCCGTCGATCAGGTTGATCGCCGGGCGCAGTTCGGTGCCCGACAACACCTGCGGGCTGGTGCGCGCGTCCTGGGACTCGTTGCGGAATTCCACCCCGGCGGCGACGCCGACATCGCCCGCGCGCCACTGCCACGGGAAGCCGGACACCTTGCCGCTGAGCGTGCTCAGGCGATACGTTCCGGGACGACGCGTCGACAAACGCAAGGCGTCGAGCGCGGCCGGTGTGCGCGAAGGATTGAGGAAATCGTAGCTGCCGTCGGCCAGCACCTGCTCGAACGTATAACGGTTGAGGAAGTTGCGCACGTACTCGTGCTGCTGGCTTTCCGAATGGCTGGCGGCGACGTCCCAGTCCCACACCTCGCCCTTGCCGCGCAGGCCGAACAGGATGCGCGAGAACTGGGACTTGTTGATCTTGTAGCGCGCGCCCAGGTCGAGGAAGGAATACTCGAACGGCGTCGGCGTCGCGTTGGGATTGTTCGGATGCCCGACCGGCAGCACCGCCGGAATATCGACCAGGCGGCCGGTGCCGCGATCGTAGGCGCGCAGGCCGGCGCCGACCGTCATCGGCGCGCTGAAATACGTACCGTTGTGACTGGTGCTGTAGAGGATCTCGGCGAAACCCTGGACCTTGTCGTTGAACCACACGTCGCCGGCGACCAGCGCCTGATAGCGTTCCACGTCGGGAATCAAGGTGCGGTAAGGCTGGGTGTTGAACGCGCAGGCGTTGCCCGGCAGCGGGCTGCCGAAGTCGCTGTACGGACGCGACTGGGTTCCGGGCTGGCACGCGAACGCGACCGGCGCGCGCGGATTGGCGAGGAACGCGCCGCCTTGAGTCGACCAGCCGGCCAGACGCCCGCCGGGTTGATCGCGGTAATCGCCGTCGCGAGTCAGCGCGCGTTCGTCGCCGTTGAGTTGCCCGCGCTGGAACACGTCCAGGCTGAAACGCAGGCTGTAACCGTCCTTGTCCGGATCGCCGTGACCGGCGCGCAGGCCGAGGCTGCGCTGGTCGATGCCGCCCTGGGTGGCCGCGCCGTAGGACGCATCGACTTCGACGCCTTCGATCTTGCGCCGCAGGATCAGGTTGACCACGCCGGCGATCGCGTCGGAGCCGTACAACGCCGACGCGCCGTCCTTGAGGATTTCCACCCGTTCGATCGCGCCCAGCGGCAGCGCATTGAGATCGACGAAATTGTCCTGGGTGTTCTGGGCGAATCCGTACGAGGCCACGCGATAGCCGTTGACCAGTACCAGCGTGTTCTTCTGGCTCAGGCCGCGCAGCGATACGCCGGCCGAGCCGTTGGCGAAGCTGCCGGTGTATTGCTCGTTGAAGCTGTTGCCGCTGTTGACGGTGAGGCTGCGCAGCAGGTCGGACACGGTGACTTTGCCGCTCTTTTCGATCTGCACGCGATCGATCACCAGCACCGGATTGACCCCGGCTTCGTCGCTGCGCTTGAGGTTGCTGCCGGTGACCTGGACCGCATCGAGGGTGACGCCGGGCGCGGCGGTCGCTGCGGCGTCGTCGGCCTGCGCCAGCGGCGCGGCGAGCGCGATCGACAAGGCCAGGGCGAGACGTCGGTAATGCACGGTGCGAGCGGGCTTGGAGCGTGTTGCGTGTACGAACGACATGGACGATTCCTGCAAGACGTGGGGGAGGGAAAACGAATAATTCTTCGAAGCACAAGGAACGCCCGCCCGGAACGGCGCGCGGCCGCCGGCGCTGCGCAAAGCGCAGTGCAGTCACGAGAGGGGAGAGAGACGCGAGACGGCGATGCCGTCGGCCGCGTACCGATCCGGGACGGGCGAAGAAAGCGGCAGGTTCAGCCCGTCAGGGCATCACCCGCCGGGTACACATCGACCGATCGCGCAGCACGGGTGTGCGCCAGGGATCGGCCGGAGCGTTAAAGATCGACAAGGCATTCGAAAGGGACATGAGGCGAAACCGGAACGGGGACGAAAGGCGGTGGGCGACGCGGACGGGCGGTCAGCGGCAACACATGGCCATGCCGCTCTCGCCATGGAAGCGGCGCAAAACGGCGGTCGGATTCGTCGGGGCAACTGCGTTCACGGGGGTGTCGTTCGATGCGGAGGAAAGTCGGACGCGGGACGCGGCGACGGGCTTTATGTTGCATCGCGATATAGCGATGTCAACGAAGCGGAATCGGGGAAATGGCCAAATTTTCGCCAACGCATGAACGATGCCCCGGCAGCGTCTGCCTGCGATCGATCGCCCTGTTTAGCCGCAACGCCCGTGGCGCAATGCGATCGCGCCGTTTTGCGTCGGCGCCGGCGATGCCTCGGCGCGGGGCGACTATCAACCCACGCGCATGACTGCATTACCGATCGTTATGTCGCCGCCGCGGCCTAAAGCGGCGAAATCCGACCACCGACACGGCAACTGCGCGGAAATCACATTGCGCAAAAATCCTTGTTCACCTCTTGTAGGAGCGGCGCGAGCCGCGACCGCGAAACCCGCTTGCGTCGTAACCGAGATGTCGCGTTCGCGGCTTGTGACCGAAGGAAATCCAGCAGGACGCCGCTCCTGCAGTCGGACCTCGTTACCAACGGTTTGCCTGTATTGCCGGTTGCCTTGACCGCGAAACCGCACACCACGCAAACCCGCCCCACACCGACGACCGCCACGCCATACACCGCATGGCCTCGACGAAAACCACCATCGGCCCCGGCCAGCCCGGCGACCCGACCAATGACCCATGCGGACGCGACCGGCTTGGCCTATCCTCCGCGCAACCCGGCCCGCCACCCGACCCGAGAATGGATATGCGCCCGTTGCGCCCTACGCAGCTCGCTTGTTTGCTTAGCCCCGCCCTGCTCGTCCTCGCCCTGTCGGCCTGCGGCCCGCGCGAGGCGGCCACGCCGCCAGCTGCCGCCGCGCCGCAAGCCGCGAGCGCCGCGAACGCAAGCGATCCGGCCGCGGACACCGCGTTCGCCGCCTTGTCCAAGCGCTGGCTCGACGGGGTGATGCAGATCAATCCGATCGCCGCCACCCAGATCGGCGATCACCGTTTCGACGGCGAAGTCGACGACTACAGCGCCGCCGGCCGCCAGCGCCAGCTCGATTTCAACAACAAGCTGCTGGCCGAACTCGACACGATCGACACCACCAAGCTGTCGCGCGAAAACCAGGTCGACGCGCTGATCCTGCGCAATCGCCTGCGCTCGGACGTGTGGTCGATCCAGACCCTGCAAAGCTGGGCCTGGGATCCGATGGTCTACAGCGGCCTGGCGGGCGATGCGATCTACAACCTGATGGCGCGCGAGTACGCGCCGATGCCGCAGCGGCTGAAATCGGCGACCGCGCGGATGGAGAAGATCCCGCAGATCTTCGCCCAGGCCCGCGCCAATCTCGATCCGGCCCGGGTTCCGAAAATCCACGCCGAAACCGTGGCCAAGCAGAACGCCGGCGTGTTGAGCCTGATCGACACCTTCATCACCCCCAACGCCGGCCAGCTCAAGGGCGCCGATCGCAAGCGCCTGGACGACGCGGTCGCCACCTTGCGCAAGGCCGTGGCCGAGCAGCAGGAATGGCTGGACAAGACCCTGGTGCCCAACGCCAAGGGCAACTTCCGCATCGGCCAGACCTTGTACGACGAAAAGCTCAAGTTCTCGCTCAACTCCTCGCTGTCGCGCGCGCAGATCATGGAGCGCGCCAAGGCCGAACTGGCGCGGGTGCGCGGCGAGATGTACGCCATCGCGCAGAAGGAACTCAAGGACAAGCCCGGCGCGCCCGCGCTGCCCGACAAGCCCACGCCCGAACAGCAGCAGAAGGCGATCGAAGCCGCGCTGGAACTTGCCTACGCCGACAAGCCGCCGCGCGACAAGGTCGTCGATTTCGCCAAGCAGACCTTGGCCGATGCCACTGCGTTCACCCGCGCCAAGAACCTGGTCACCGTGCCCGACGCGCCGGTCAAGGTGATCCTGATGCCGGAGTTCCAGCGCGGCGTCGCGCTCGCGTATTGCGATTCGCCCGGCCCGCTCGACAAGGGCCTGGACACGTACTACGCGATCTCGCCGATCCCCAAGGAGTGGAGCGACGAGCAGGTGAATTCGTTCCTGCGCGAATACAACACGCGCATGGTCCATCTGCTGTCGATCCACGAAGCGATGCCGGGCCATTACCTGGAAGGCGCGCATTCGGCCAAGGCGCCCTCGACCCTGCGCGCGGTGCTGCGCTCGGGCGTGTTCGCCGAAGGCTGGGCGGTCTACACCGAGGACATGATGGCCGACGCGGGCTATCTCGATAACGACCCGCTGTTCCGCCTGGTGCAGTTGAAGTTCTACCTGCGCACGCTCGGCAACGCGATCCTCGACCAGGGCGTGCAGGTGGAGGACTGGAGCCGCGAACAAGCGATGACGTTCATGACCCAGCAGACCTTCCAGCAGGAACGCGAAGCCGCCGGCAAGTGGGTGCGCGCGCAGCTGACCTCGGCGCAGCTGCCGACCTATTTCGTCGGCGCGCAGGAGCATTTCGACATGCGCAAGGCGGTGGAGGCCCAGCTCGGGCCGAAATTCGACCTCAAGGCTTATCACGATCAGGTGTTGTCGTACGGCGCCCCGCCGGTGCGTTTCGTGCGCGAGCTGATGCTGGACGAACCGATCCGCTGATTGCGCTGACGCGTTCCCTCATCCGCTCTTCGGGCACCTTCTCCCGCTAGCGGGAGAAGGGATAGGCAAACGCCGTCTTGAAAAACCTAGCGCGTCAAAGTTCCTCTCCCTCTCCCGCTCGCGGGAGAGGGGTTGGGGTGAGGGCACGAATGCAGCCCTCACCCAAACACTGCACGCGCCGAAGCAAACGCCTCGAACAGATCCTGCACCGTCCCGCAGCGATCCGCGTCGTAACCCGGCAGCCGCCCCAATTCCTGGCGGAATCGCTCGCTGCGCAGGATCGCCAGCACCTCGGCCAATCCCGGCGACTCCAGCGTTTCCGCGCGCGCCAGGAAAAAATAGTGCTCCGAGGCGATCGGCACGAAATCCTGGCCGTAACGCCGCGCCGGCGTTTCCAGGCCGAAACCGGCGTCGGCCATGCCGCTGGCGACATAGGTCGCGACCGCGGCGTGAGTGAGTTCGTCGATGCCGCAGCCGCGGATGTCGCGGATGCTATGGCCCTGCCTGGCCAGCATGTGTTCGAGCAACAGGCGCGCGCCCGAACCGGCCTGCCGATGGATGAAGCGCACGTCGTCGCGCAGCAGGTCGGCCAGGGTGCGGATGCGCTTGGGATTGCCGGGCGCGACGATCAGCCCGATCCGCCGCGTCGCCAAATGCAGCGTGCGATCGTTGAGCGGATCGATGCGGTCGGCGTAGTGCGCGAGGATGTCGTGCTCGAATTCGCCGATCGGCAGATGCACGCCGGCCAGATCGCAATCGCCCGAGCGCAGCGCCGCCAGGGCCTCGCCGGGGCTGCGGTATTTCAGGTCGACCGGCGTGCCGGCTTCGTCGAGAAAGCGGCGCAAGGTTTCGACCGCGAAGCCATGCGCGGCATGCAGCCGTTGCGGCGCCGATTGCGCGCTGAGGGTGCGTTCGAGTTCGACTTCGACCTCCGACGCCAGGCTGTCGAGGGTCGGCGCCAGGCGCGCGGCGATGCGCTGATCGGCCCAGACCAGGCGTTCGCCCAGGGCGGTCAGCTTGGCGCCGCGTCCGCGGGTCATGCGCAGCAACGGCGCGCCGAACAGCGTGCGCGAGGATTGCAGCAGGCCCCAGGCGTAGCGGTAGGACAGGTCCAGATCGCGACAGGCCGCGGCCAGCGAGCCGGTCGCATGCACGCCGAGCAGCAGGTCGATCAGTTTAGGCGGCAACGGCCGGCCGTCGGCGGCGTGCAGGGTCCACTTGGGTTGGATCAGGACTTTGAACATCGCCGCTCCGTTCGATGTTTGGGTGCATGAAGGCTCGCGGCCGCGGCCGCGGCCCGGGGTCGAGCCGATGCGATGAAGCATCCGGCTCGCGCGCCCGGCCTGCGCTTGACGCATCCGTGCTCGGGCTCGATAACGGCCACACTCGCCGATGGCGCCGCGGCAACGCAAGCCACGACCGGCGAAAACGCCGCGCCACCCACACGCACGACCACGCCAACCGAACAGGACGCCGCCTCCATGCCGATCGCCGCAACCATCCCGAGCAAACGCATCGCGCGCGTGGCGTGCGGCGTCGCGGCGCTGTCCGCGCTGCTGGCGTGCGGCACCGCGCCGCACGCGACGACCGATGCGATGCGGCCGGGCAAGCTGCGCATCACCGAAATCCAGCCGCCGCAGATGCAGGACTCGAACGACTCCGCGCCCGAACGCGAAAGCCTGGCGCGCGCCTGCAAGGCCTGGCGCCTGAGCGAGGCCGACGCGGCGAGGTTCTTCGCGCTCGCCCAGGAATACCCCGACGGCATGGGCGATGCGTATTACTGGCTGCCGTGCTCGATCAAGGGCCGATTGATCGCCGACGGCCGCGCCTGGGAGTTCGAGATCAACGCCGCCGCGACCGCGACCTGGCGCGACGGCGACAGTTACCGACGTTGGGGCTGCAGCGCCCGCGCCTGCACGCCATTGGCGCTGCTGATGCCGGACGGCAACGGCCCCTGAGCCGCGCCGGCGCGGCGGTCGCAGACCACCCGGGCGCATCGGCGTCACCGGCCGCGTGCCGGCTGGCCTCACTCGCCGTGGAGCGAGCACGGCGAGCGTACGAATCAGGTCATGCATTCATGCACCCAATCGGCTTTTCATAGCCGATTATTAGACTACCCGGTGATATACGTCACGCCCCCAGTCACGCTAGCCTCGCAAACACTTCCGGGCAGACCCCCACTTTATGTCCTGAAGCACATATTTCGAGGTCCAGCCGGCGGCACGTATCCAGAGGGGTCCACGCATGTCCAATCAGAGCGCGGTGATTGCAGCACCGTCATCGGCCACGGAAGGCTTGCTGTCGAAGGAGCGCATCGTCGCCAGGCCAGGGTTCAACCGCTGGCTGGTCCCGCCGGCCGCGCTGGCGATCCACCTGTGCATCGGCATGGCCTACGGCTTCAGCGTGTTCTGGCTGCCGCTCGCGAAGGCGATCGGCATCGAGCAACCGCGCGACTGCCCCAAGGACATGGGTTTTCTCTCGCGCATGGTCGCCACCGACTGCGATTGGATAGTCAGCGAACTGAGCTGGATGTACATCTTGTTCTTCGTGCTGCTGGGCTGCGCTGCGGCGATCTGGGGCGGCTGGCTGGAACGCGCGGGGCCGCGCAAGGCCGGCGTGGTCTCGGCGGTGTGCTGGTGCGGCGGTCTGGTGATTTCGGCGATCGGCATCAAGACCCATCAGATCTGGCTGATGTGGCTGGGTTCGGGCGTGATCGGCGGCATCGGCCTGGGCCTGGGCTACATCTCGCCGGTGTCGACGTTGATCAAATGGTTTCCCGACCGCCGCGGCATGGCCACCGGCATGGCGATCATGGGCTTCGGCGGCGGCGCGCTGATCGGCAGCCCGCTCGCCGACATGCTGATGAAACACTACGCCACCGCCACTTCGGTCGGCGCGTACGAAACCTTCCTGACCATGGCCGCGCTCTACTTCGTATTCATGATGGCCGGCGCGTTCGGTTACCGGGTGCCGCCGAGCGGCTGGAAACCCGCGGGCTGGACGCCGCCGCCGGCCAGCAGCAACGCGATGATCACCCAGCAACACGTCCACGTGAAAAAGGTCTGGGGCATTCCGCAGTTCTGGCTGCTGTGGGGCGCGCTGTGCCTGAACGTCTCCGCCGGCATCGGCGTGATCGGCATGGCCTCGCCGATGCTGCAGGAAGTGTTCGGCGGCAAGCTGATCGGCGTCGACGCCGGGATCAAGGCGCTCGATGCCACCCAGTTGGGTCTGATCGCCACCATCGCCGCGGGCTTCACCGGGCTGCTGAGCCTGTTCAACATCGGCGGGCGGTTCTTCTGGGCCTCGACCTCGGACTACATCGGCCGCAAGGCGACCTACGTGGTGTTCTTCGTGCTCGGCTTCGTCCTGTACGCGTCCGCGCCGAGCGCCGGTTCGGCCGGCAGCATCGGCCTGTTCGTGGCGATCTTCTGCGTGATCGTGTCGATGTACGGCGGCGGGTTCGCGACCATCCCGGCGTACTTGGCCGATCTGTTCGGCACCCAGATGGTCGGCGCGATCCACGGCCGCCTGCTCACCGCCTGGGCCACCGCCGGCATCCTCGGGCCGGTCGTGGTCACCCGCATGCGCGAGTACCAGCTCGACCTGAAAATGCCGCCTTCGCAGGTCTACAACACCACCATGTATATCCTGGCCGGGATGCTGGTGCTGGGCCTGTTGTGCAATCTGCTGGTACGCCCGGTCGCGCAGAAACATTTCATGACGCCCGAGGAACTCGCGCGCGAAAAAGCTCTCGCCCATGAGAAGACCGGCAGCAACGGCGAGGCCTTGTACACGCCCGAGCAGATGGCGCAGGTCGGCCACGGCGGCAATCCGGTGCTGGTGCTCGCCGCCTGGGCCGCGGTCGGCATTCCGCTGGCCTGGGGCGTGTGGGTCACTTTGCAGAAAGCCTTCGTGCTGTTCCACTGAGGCCACCGGCCGGACGCTGCGCAGCGCAGCGTCCGGCGTTCGACATCCCATGAATCGATCCTCACCGACACCGCATCCGCCCCACCTCGCCGATTCGTCGCAGGATGCGCGCGCGCCGACCGGCACGGCCGCAGCCGACACGACCGGCGCGGTGCAGCGCAAGGTGCAGCGGCGCCGCGGCGAACGCATGGCCGAAGCGCTCGACGCGATCGCCGCCGAAGTGCCGGTCGCGCTGGCCTACAACGGCACGCCGTTCGCGGTGATGATGGCCACGCCCGACGATCTGGCCGATTTCGCCCTGGGCTTCTCGCTCAGCGAAGGCATCGTCGCCAACGCGCAGGAACTGCAAGTCGACGCCATCGACACCTCGCTCGAAGGCATCGCCATCGCCCTGAGCATCCCCGAGTCGCGCGCCGCCGCGCTCGAGCAACGCCGCCGCAATCTGCAGGGCCGCAGCGGTTGCGGCGTGTGCGGCACCGAAAGCATCGAAGCGGTGCTGCGTCCGCCGCCGCGCCTGCCGGGCAGCGCACCGATCCACCTGCACGCATTGCAGCGCGCCTTGCGCGAACTGCGCCAGCAGCAACCGCTCAACGCATTGACCGGCGCCACCCATGCCGCCGGTTGGGCCGATCGCGACGGCCGCCTGGCGTTCGTGCGCGAAGACGTCGGCCGCCACAACGCCCTGGACAAACTGATCGGCGCACTGTCGACGCGCGCGATCGACCCGCTGTCTGGTTTCGCCGTGGTCACCAGCCGCGCCAGTTTCGAGATGGCGATGAAGGCTGCGCAAGCCGGGATTCCGCTGCTCGCCGCGATCTCCGCGCCGACCGCGCTGGCGATCGCCCTGGCCGACTCGGCCCACCTCACCTTGATCGGCTTCGCCCGCGACGACGGGCATGCCGTCTACACCCACGCCTACCGCCTGATCGACGACGGCGTCGACACTCACCGCGACGCCAGCGGCGAAGCCGCCGCATGAATCCGGAATCACGCCCATGAGCAAGAACCCGATCCGCCCCTACAACGGCCCCGCCGGCGGCTGGGGCGCGCTGCGCAGCGTCGCCACCCAGCTGATCGAACAAGACATCCCGGTCAGCGGTGCGCGCACGTTGCTGTCGGCCAACCAGCCCGACGGTTTCGACTGCCCCGGCTGCGCCTGGCCCGATCGCGACCACACCTCGACCTTCGAATTCTGCGAAAACGGCGCCAAGGCCGTCGCCGCCGAAGCGACCAAGCATCGCGCCACCCCGGAACTGTTTGCGCAGCACACCGTCGCCGACCTCGCGCGCTACAGCGATCATTGGCTGGAAAACCAGGGCCGCCTGACCCATCCGATGCGCTGGGACGCGGCCAGCGACAAATACTTGCCGATCACCTGGGACGAAGCCTTCAACCGCATCGGCGCGCACTTGAACGCGCTCGCCTCGCCCGACCAGGCGCTGTTCTACACCTCCGGGCGTTGCAGCAACGAAGCCGCCTTCCTTTACCAGTTGTTCGTGCGCGAGTACGGCACCAACAACTTCCCCGATTGCTCGAACATGTGCCACGAACCCTCGGGCACGGCGATGAAGGCGCAGCTGGGCATCGGCAAGGGCACGGTGCAGCTGCGCGATTTCGAGATCGCCGAAGCGATCTTCATCTTCGGCCAGAACCCGGGCACCAATCACCCGCGCATGCTCGGCGAACTGCGCCAGGCGTCCAAGCGCGGCGCGGCGATCGTCTCGTTCAACCCGCTGCGCGAGCGCGGGCTGGAACGATTCGCCGATCCGCAGGACAAGCTGGAGATGCTGCACAACGGCTCCACCCGCATTTCCTCGGATTATTTCCAGTTGCGCATCGGCGGCGATCTGGCCGCGGTCAAGGGCATGATCAAGCGCACCCTGGAGCTCGACGCGCAGGCGCAGCGCGACGGACGCGAGCGGGTCGTCGATCTGGACTTCATCGCCGAACACACCCGCGGCTTCGAGGCGTTCGTCGCCGAAGTCGAGCGCGAATCCTGGGACACGATCGTCGCCGAATCGGGGCTGACGCGCGCCGAACTCGAACGCGCCGGCGACATCTACGCGCGGGCCAAGAGCGTGATCTGCTGCTGGGGCATGGGCATCACCCAGCACAAGCATTCGGTCGCGACCATCCAGATGATCGTCAACCTGATGCTGTTGCGCGGCAATATCGGCCGCCCCGGCGCGGGGCCGTGCCCGGTGCGCGGCCACAGCAACGTGCAAGGCGATCGCACCATGGGCATCTACGAGAAACCGTCTCCGGCGTTTCTCGATCGCCTGCGCGATGTGTTCGGGTTCGAACCGCCGCGCGAACATGGCCACGACACGGTCGGCGCGATCGAGGCGATGCTCGACGGCCGCTGCAAGACTTTCTTCGGCCTCGGCGGCAACTTCGCCACCGCCACGCCCGACACCGAGGCCACCCACCGCGCGCTGCGCCGCTGCGACCTCACCGTCCACGTCACCACCAAGCTCAACCGCAGCCATCTGGTGCATGGCCGCGACGCTTACATCCTGCCCTGCCTGGGCCGCACCGAGATCGATCTGCAGCAGGCCGGGCCGCAGAGCGTCACGGTCGAGGATTCGATGAGCATGGTGCACCTGTCGGCCGGCATCAACGCGCCGGCCGATCCGATGCTGCTGTCGGAACCGGCGATCGTCGCGCGCCTGGCGCACGCGACCCTCGGCGCGCGCAGCAAGGTGCCGTGGCTGTGGCTGGTCGGCGATTACGACCGCATCCGCGACAAGATCGCCGAGGTGTTCGACGACTTCTACGATTTCAACCTGCGCGTGCGCGTGCCCGGCGGTTTCCACCTGACCAATGCCGCGGCCGAGCGGCGCTGGCTCAATCGCGAAGCCAAGGCGTTGTTCAAGGCGCACGCGGTGCCGACCGACCTGCCCGTGCATCGCGCCCGCGCCAGTCGCGAGCAACCGGTGTTCACCCTGGCCACCACCCGTTCGCACGATCAGTACAACACCACCATCTACGGCATGAACGACCGCTACCGCGGCGTGTTCGGCGAACGGCGGGTGTTGTTCATCAACGCGCAGGACATCGCCGAACTGAAGATGCAGGCCGGCGACTGGGTCGACCTGGAAAGTCTGTGCGACGACGGCGTGCGGCGCGTGGCCAAGCGCTTCTTGTTGGTCGAGTACAACATCCCGCGCGGTTGCCTGGCGGCGTATTACCCGGAAACCAACTCGCTGGTGCCGCTGTCGAGCTTCGCCGACGAAGCGCGCACGCCGACGTCCAAATCGATCCCGGTGATCGTGTACCCGCATGTGGCGCAGCCGGCCCAGCAACTGCAGTCGGCCAAGGACATCGGCCTTGTCCGAGTTGACTGAGCCCTTGCTGGCGATGCTCGCCGGCGAACCGGGCGGCGTCTCGCTGCCGCGCCTGTGCAAGCGCCTGGGCGTGCGCATGAGCGTGCTGCTGCGCGAACTGGCCTGGATCGGCGAAGACGCGATCGGCGATCACCCCGCGCCGGGTTGGGTGCGGGTGGAGGCGCATGGGGACAGCAGCCTGGCGGTGCTGACTGGGCTTGGGCGTGAGCGGTTGCGCTCGGGCCGCGAGGCGGATTGAACCGCGGTTTACGCGGCTGGCGTTTCACGCTAATCAAGCCGCGCCACACCTTATCTAATCGTGCCGCTTGATGCTCCCTCTCCCGCTGGCGGGAGCGGGTCGGGGTGAGGGCAAACGAACCACCGCGAAAGTCTGCTGGTAACAGCGCCCTCACCCTGCCCTCTCCCGCAAGCGGGAGAGGGAAAGCAACGCGCTGCTCGCAATCCAATGCTCACAACTCGGCGATCGCAATCACGCCGATTGAACCGCACGCCGCCTGATCAAGTCATCCCGCTTCATGCTCCCTCTCCCGCTGGCGGGAGCGGGTCGGGGTGAGGGCAAACGAACCGCCGCGAAAGTCTGCTGGTAACAGCGCCCTCACCCTGCCCTCTCCCGCAAGCGGGAGAGGGAAAGCAACGCACCGATCGTGGCTTGACTATCGTGGCTTGGCTATCGTGATTTGACTATCGATGGCTTGACGATCGCAGTGTCATGTCATGGCTTGACGATCGCAACCTGGCGATCGCAGCTTCGCGGCCGCAGCACGGCGTCATCGCACGCCAGCTCAACGCGAGATCAAAACGACCGTCCATCCACCGGCACAACCTTCACCGACTTCAGATCGATCCCCTCCAGACAGCGCACATTGATCGCCGTCATCTTCGTCCCGTCCGGCATCTGCCCCTGGCTGAAGGACGCGATGCCGCAGCTCTTGCAGAAATGATGATCGATCGAATGCTTGTTGAAGTGATACGTCCCAAGCTCGGCCGGGTCGGTCTTGAGGGTGAAATTGCCGCGCGGCACGAACCACAGCAGGCCGCCGCGGCGCTGGCACATCGAACAATTGCAATCGATCGCCTGGTCGATCTCGCCTTCGACGTCGTAGGCGACCTTGCCGCAGTGACAGCCGCCCGAGTACGTGGTCATGTCCGACACTCCCTTCGCCAATGAAGACGCGAGGATAACGCCGTGGCGTTATGCTCGTCGCCTGACGTGTGTCACGTCCGCATCCGCTTCGCGCCGTCCACGCCGCCCTCATTCCGTCTCACGGAGCGTCCCATGGATTCCATCGCCGGAAGCACGATCATCCCGTCCCTGCGCTACCGCAACGCGCCCGCCGCGATCGAATGGCTGTGCCGCGCGTTCGGTTTCGAGAAACACGCCGTCTACGCCGACGGCGAGATCGTCCACCACGCCCAGCTGACCTACGGACCGGGCATGATCATGCTCGGCTCGGTCGACAACGCCAGCGACTGGGGCAAGCGCATCGTCCAACCCGATGAGATCGGCGGGCGCGAGACTCAGGCCTGCTCGGTCGTCGTCAGCGACGCCGACGAACACTACGCCCGCGCACGTGCGGCCGGCGCCGAAATCGTGGTCGACATCGCCGACCAGGATTACGGCGGACGCGCCTACACCTGCCGCGATCTCGAAGGCCGCCTGTGGTGGTTCGGCACCTACAACCCGTGGAACCTATGAATCGCAAACGCAGCCAATCCGACGATACGTCCGCCGCCGGCGACCTGTTCGCCTCGCCCGCGGCCGCGCCGGCCGATCCGCTCGCCGGCAACACCGGGGTCAAACCCATCGACGGCATCCGCAGCGGCATCGGCGGCTGGACCTTCGTGCCGTGGCGCAGCAATTTCTATCCCGACAAGCTGGTGCAGCGGCGCGAGCTGGAATACGCCAGCCGCCAGCTCAGCAGCATCGAGATCAACGGCACCTTCTACAGCGCACAGAAACCGGCGACCTACGCCAAGTGGGCGGCGGAAACCCCGGAGCATTTCGTGTTCTCGCTCAAGGCGCCCGGCCGCATCACCCAGGGCGGCGCGCTGGCCAAGGCCGCGTCGGGCGCGAAAGCCTTCATCGACGGCGGCCTGGCCGAATTCGGCGACCGGCTCGGACCGATCCTGTGGCAGCTCGCGCCCAGCCGCGTATTCGATCGCGACGATCTGGCCGCATTCCTCGACGCGCTGCCGCCCACGCTCGACGGCCGCCCGCTCAAGCACGTGCTGGAAGTGCGCCACCCCGGTTTCCTGCAACCCGACTACCTGGCGCTGGCGCGCGAGCGGCGCATCGCCACGGTGTTCACCGACTCCGATCAGTATCCGTCGCTGGCCGACATCACCGGCGATTTCGTCTACGCCCGGCTGATGGGCACGCGAGCGGCGATCCCGACCGGTTATCCCGACGACGAACTCGACGACTGGGCGCGGCGCGCGAAGGCCTGGGCGCGCGGCGAGGACAATCCGGACCTGCCACATGTCGCCGCGCCGCTCGCCGCCGGCCCGGCGCGCGAGGTGTTCGTGTATTTCATCAGCGCCGCGAAGGAGCGTAATCCGGCGGCGGCGATGCGGTTGCTGGAGAAGCTAGGTGCGCGGTGACGGGTTGGGGTTGACCGGGGTTGGTCGGCGTTGAGTCCGATCTGGTTTGATGGTGCTGATGGTATCGCCTGGCGAATGGGCACGCCGTAATCGCGGTGTCGCGGTCGCGGCTTGCGCCGCTCCTACAGTCGGCCCACGTGCCTGCGACGCGAGCGGACGCATGCGCTCACCCGGCGCGACGTTTGCACATCGGTGCCCCTGTAGGAGCGGCGCGAGCCGCGACCGCGACACCGCAAACTCGTATCGCCGCAGTCCATCGCCCGTCCACTTGCCACCCGCTTACCCCCCATCAACCTCCGCGAATTCCAACGAGTCCCGCCATGACCACTCGTCGCGATTTCCTCAGCACCGCCTCGCTCGCCGCCACCGGCCTCGCGCTCGCGCCATTGGCGGCCTGCAGCCAAGCATCGCCGCCGGCCGCGCCCACCGCCTCGGCAAGCGCGAGCACCGAAACGCCATTCGCCGGCCCATTGCTCAAACGCAAGATCCCGAGCACCGGCGAATCGATCCCGGTCATCGGCATGGGCACCTCGGGCAGTTTCGAAGTCGGCCGCGACGAGGCCGCGCGCGCGCCGCTGCGCGAAGTGCTCAAACGCTTCGTCGACGCCGGCGCCAGCGTCATCGACACCGCGCCGACCTATTCCAGCGCCGAAGACGCGCTGGGCGATCTGGTCGCGCAGGCCGGGCTGCGCGATCAGTTGTTCCTGGCGACCAAGCTTTCGGGCGTGAGCGGCATCGAGCAAGGGCTGATGCAGTTCGGCGAATCGCTGCGCCGGCTGCGCACCGATCGCATCGACCTGCTGCAGGTCCATAATCTGCGCGACACCCGCATCCAGTTCGCGCTCGCGCGCAAGCTCAAGCAACAGGGCAAGGTGCGATTGATCGGCCTGACCCACTACCGCGACGAAGCGCATACCGAACTGGCCGACGAGATGCGCGCGCTCAAGCCCGACTTCGTGCAGATCAACTATTCGGTGGTGTCGCGCGGCGCGGAGCGGACGATTTTCCCGCTCGCGCGCGAGCTCGGCATCGCGGTGATGGTCAATCGCGCGTTCGAGGACGGGCGTTTGTTCGCCCAGGTCAAAGGCAAGCCGCTGCCGGCGTGGGCGAGCGAGGTCGGCGCGGATTCGTGGGCGCAGTTGTTCTTGAAATTCGTGCTCGGCGAAGCGGCGGTGACGGTGGTGATCCCGGCGACGTCGAAGCCGCGCAATCAGACCGACAATCTCAAGGCCGGGGTTGGGGCAATGCTGGATGCGAAGCAGCGTGAGGCCTTGGTTGGGGCGGTGGGATAAGAGGTTACGCAACTCTCATACCGTCATTCCCACGAAGGCGAGCTCTGCCTTACTTCGGCGCAGCCAAACATCCAGTGACTTCAAACGTTATCGCACGAAAGACGCTGGATGTTCGGCTGCGTCGAGGCAATGCTGATTCGTAACAGCAAAGTACGGCCGCTCTCTCCTACCGTCATTCCCGCGAAGGCGGGAATCCAGAGACTTCAAGCGCTCTCGCACGAAAGGCCCTGGATTCCCGCCTTCGCGGGAATGACGGTCTGGAAAGACGACGCTGAAGTCTCTGGATCCCCGCCTTCGCGGGGATGACGGTCAAGGAGAGAAACGACGACAGCGGGAGAAGGATGGCGACAGGTGGCCGCAAACAAAAACGCTTCCATATGCCGCCCTTCCCGCAAATAACGATGCAATCGGACTGATCGGCCGGCCCGATCATTTCGGCTCATCAAGCCGACCAGCCCGACAAACCCGTCAATCGATCAATCAGGCTATTGGTCAATCGACTCAGCCGCAGATCGCCCCCGGAAACCGGCAATCCTGCAACCCATCAACCTATCAACCATCAATAAGCCACCGTAAACCGCTTGCGCGAATGCGCCGGCTGCTCCAGCTCATCGATCATCGCCACCGCATAGTCCTGCACCGAGATGTTGCTCTCGCCCTGCGCGTCGACCAGCAACTGATCGCCGCCGATCCGATAACGGCCGGTGCGTTCGCCCGGCACCAGGTGCGCGGCCGGCGACAGGAAGGTCCAGTCCAGGTCGCGTTCTTGGCGCAAGGTGTTGAGCACGCTGCGCATCGCCTCGGCGCCGTCGCGGTATTCGGCCGGGAAACCGGGCTGGTCGAGCACCTGCTGGCCCGGCGCGATTTCCAGGCTGCCGGCGCCGCCGACCACGAGCAGGCGCGGCACGCCGGCCTGCTTCAGGCCCGCGATGATCTGGGCGTAACCAGCCACGGTGTCGGCGCCGAGGTTCGGGTTCTTCCAGCCGCCGGCGTTGAACGAGGCGATCACCGCGTCGCTGCCGCGCACGAAGTCAGCAACGGTAGCCGCATCGCCGCCGTCGATGGTCGCCGCCTTCGCGCTCAGCCCGTCGTGGGCCGGCAAGCCGGCGGTGTCGCGGGCGATGGCGGTGACGCGATGGCCGCGCTGCAGCGCTTCCTGGAGCAGGGCGCGGCCGACGTAACCGGTGGCGCCGATCAGAACGATGTTCATGGGGACTCCTGTTATGGATGGGACGGGATATAGTCTGCTCGCTAACAAGCCAGCCGATAATCCGGCCCAGGACGCTATCACCATGAAGCTGGACTTCACGATAGACCGCCTTAAGCGCATGGCCCTGTTCGCCCGGGTGGTCGAGCTGGGCTCGATGAGCGCGGCCGCGCGCGAGCTCGACATGACCCCGTCCGCGGTCAGCCAGCAGCTGCGCCAGCTGGAAGCCGAGACCGGCGTGGTGCTGCTGCACCGTTCCACCCGCAAGCTCACCACCACCGAAATCGGCCAGGCCTATTACGAGGACTGCGCGGCGATGCTGCACGCCGCGCGCAATGCCGACGGCCGCCTGGGCGATCTGCGCGACGAACCGCGCGGCGAGTTGCGCATCGCCGTGCCGGTGGGATTCGCCTCGCACCTGGCGCCGGCGCTGGCGCCGTTGCTGCGCGCCTACCCCTCGCTGTCGCTGCGCGTGTTCGCCGACGACCGCCAGATCGACCTGATCGCCGAACGCATCGACCTGGCGATCCGGGTGGGACGCCTGGCCGATTCGAACCTGATCGCGCGGCGCATGGCCGAATGGCGGCACCTGCTGGTGGCCGCGCCCGAGTACGCGCGCGAACACGGTCTGCCGCAGGCGCCGGAGGAACTGGCGCAGCATCCGATGTTGATCCTGAGCGTGATGAACCAGCCCGAGTACGTCGACATGCACCGCGACGGCGAGCCCGCGCGGCGGGTACGGGTCGGCGGGCGCATCGTCAGCAACAGCTCGCGCACCTTGATGGAGATGATGCTGCAGGGCCTGGGCATCGTGCGTTTGCCCGAACCCGATGCGACGCCGCTGCTGGCCGACGGTCGCGCGGTGCGGGTGCTGCCGGACTGGTCGATGCCGCCGCTGGGCGTGTTCGCGGTGACCGCGCAGCGCGATGCGCAACCGGCGAAGGTGCGCATGGCGATCGCGGCGTTGCAGGCTTATTTGCAGCAGTGAGCGCCGAGGTGTGGGCTGTCGTGATCGATCGCCGACACCTGACAGGAAAGCGTCAGGGCTGAAGCCCCTCCCACAAGAGACCTCGTCGCTTCGACGTAGTTGCGGCAGCGCCTCAGCGTCGATGCCGTTCGGTCAGAGGCGATCGAACTTTCACCGCGCCATTTCCAAACAACTTCACTTCGCGGCCACGAGGCCTTTTGTGGCAGGGGTTTCAGCCCCGACGCTGTTCGATCCGATGCAATCGAACCTCCACCCCACCCACTTCCAAACAGCTTTACTTCGCGGCCGCGAGGCCTTTTGTGGGAGGGGTTTCAGCCCCGACGCTGTTCGATCCGATGCAATCGAACCTCCACCCCACGCACTTCCAACAACTTCACTTCGCGGCCGCGAGGATTTTTGTGGAAGGGCTTCAGCCCCGACGCCGTTCGATTCGCGCGACCGAATCTCCACCCCACCCACTTTCAAACAACTTCACTTCGCGGCCACGAGGCCTTTTGTGGGAGGGGCTTCAGCCCCGACGCTTTTCGATCAGCAAAGATTGGACCTCCAGCTCAGCCAACCGGCGCAACAGGGCCAGCAACCTTCGCCAACGCCCGCACCGGGAACGTCCCCATCCCCTTCACCTTCGGCGGCACCGCGCTGAAGCTGAAACCGCTGTCCGGCACCGCCGTCAGGTTGCGCAGGTGTTCGACGATCAAGATCCCCGCGCCGAGCAGGGTGGAATGCACCGGCCGCGCCTTGCCGCGAGTGTCGTCGATGTTCACCGAGTCGATCCCGACCAGCTTGACCCCACAGTCGCGCAACCACCGCGCCGCCGACTCGGTCAGGAACGGATGATCGACGCCATAGGCCGGGGTCGCGAAATGCACATCCCAACCGGTATGCACCAGCACCGCGCGGCCGCGCAATTCGAGATCACGAAAATATCCGTCGTCGATCGCCCGCACCGACGCCGGCACACGCACCACGATCGCATCCAGGTCCGCGCAATCTTCCGGCCCGATCTGCGACAGGTCCTTGCCGTCCTCATAGCGATGCGAGGGACAGTCGATGTAGGTGCCGGTGTTGGCGACCATGTCGATGCGCCCGATCTGGAACTGGGTGCCTTCCTCGTACAATTCGCGCGAACGCTCGCGGCTGAGGTAATCGCAGATATGCGCGGCCGGCATGCCGGGGTAAGTCACCAGGCCGTCTTCGATGGTGTGGCTCAGGTCGATGTAGCGGATCTCGCCGCTTTCGATCGCGCCGGCCGCGCGCTTGTGCGCCTCGACCAGGATGGTCTTGTTGAGGATGCGCGCGGGGCCGACCATCAGCAGGCGCAGGTCGCGCACGATGTAGTCGATCAACTCGGCATCGCCGATGTCGTCGCCGTCGATATCGAGGCGGAAGCCCTGGCCTTGCAGGCCGCCGCCGTTGCTGAACTCGATTTCGAAGTCGAACTGGACGCGGTGTTGGGTGGGGGACAAGGGATTCTCCGAAAAGACGATTGCGACGACGCACGCCAGGAGTCGCTGCGCTTTTTGCTCGTCATTCCGGCGAACGCGGGCTCCGCGTTACTTCGGCGGAGCCGAACATCCAGCGACTTTCGTGCGGGTTACGTCAAAGTCACTGGATTCCCGCGTTCGCGGGAATGACGGCAGGAGAGTGACGCGGCGGTACTGCAATATTCAAAACGCGGCTTAAGTCGCCATAGGAAAAACCTACTTCGCCGCCCGCTGACTCAACGCCACGCTGCCCAGAATCAACGCCGCGGCGATCAGCATCGTCAGCGTCAGCGGTTCGTCCAGCAGCATCCAGCCCCAGGCCACGCCGAACAACGGCACGAGGTAGGTCACCGCGACCGCGCGGCCGGCGCCGATGCGCTGGATCAGCCGGTAGTACATGACGAAGGCGATGCCGGTGCAGAGCACGCCGAGCATCGCGGCGGAGAACCACGACTTGGCCGGGATCGCATGATCGGGCCAGGTGGCGATCGCGAACGGCAGCATCAGCAAAGCCGACGTGCCCAGGGTCGCCGCGGCGACCGCCGCGGCCGGCAGGCCGGTGAGCTGGCGCCGCACCAGATTGGCGCCGATGCCGTACAGGAACGCCGCGGTGCAGCCGGCCGCGACCGCCCAGCCGATGCTCGCGCCGGCGGTCTTGCCGCTGGCGAGCACGACCACGCCGGCGAACCCGGCCAATAGCGCGATCGCGCGCTGAGTGCCGATCTTTTCGCCGAAAAACAGGAACCCGACCAAGGCGGTGAACAACACCGCCATCGAATTGGTGATCGCGCCGATCCCGGCCGGCGCGCGCTGCGCGGCCCAAGCGAACAGGATGAAGGGGATCGCCGAATTGATCAGGCCGATCATCGCCAGCTTGGCCCAGATCGCGCCCTTGAACGACGCCCGCGCCTTCCACAGGAACGGCAACAGGATCAGCGCGCCCAGGCCCAGGCGCATTTCCACCAGCGGCACCGCGCCGAAGTCCTTCGCCGCCACCCGCATGAACAGGAACGACGAGCCCCAGATCGCGCCGAGGATGGTCAGCTCCAGCGGCGTGCGCCAGCTCTGCACGGGAGCGGCCTCGTTGGTCGGTGCGGCGGCGGGCTGCGCGTCGGTAGGCAGACGGAGCGATGGGGACGTACTCATGGTGGACCTCGCAAAGCGACGAAGAGGTACCGGAGCGTGGGGGCGCCGGCTTGCGAATCTGGGGGCAGCGTGCAGGACTCGGCGCGGCGGCGATATCCGAATTTCCGACCTCGGTATCGCGTCGCGCGGCGAAGACCGGGGAGCGCGAACGACTGGCGATTCGCAGCCGCTCCGATCGCCCCGTGGAGCGCCCGCGAACAACGGCCGCATGCGCCGGAAACCTGCCGTCGACGGCCTGTCTGTCACGCAACTCGCCGATCCCATCCAGGCCCGGAATCCGGCCCTGACGACAATCTGGCTTTTCCCTGACACCTATTCTGACTGGCCGCCAAAGTCATGCAAGCGCATACTTTCGAACCCAGCCACAAATATGACTCAAGGCTCGACATGGCTCTGAGAGCGGACTGGCTGCCGGCCCTGGCAGCGTTCGAAGCGGCGGCGCGGCACCAGAATTTCGCCCATGCCGCCGAGGAACTGCACCTGACCGCCAGCGCGGTCAGCCATCACGTGCGCAAGCTCGAAAGCCGGCTCGGCCTGAGCCTGTTCCAGCGCCACGCGCGCGGGGTCGCGCTGACCGACCAGGGCCGCCAGCTCGCCGATGCCGCCGGCACCGCCCTGGCCGACATGGACGGCGTGCTGCGCAGCCTGCGACTGGCGCGCGAGGAGCGCGACCGGGTCCGCATCACCACCCTGCACTCGCTCGCCTACACCTGGCTGCTGCCGCGCCTGGGCGGGTTCACCCGCGCTCATCCGCACATCCAGTTGCGGGTCGATACCGAGATCGCGCTGACCCGCTTCGACGACAGCGGTCCCGACCTCGGCGTGCGCCACGGCGCGGGCCATTGGCCGGGGCTGACCGCGCATCATCTGATGGACGACGCCTTGTTCCCGGTCGCCTCGCCCGCGTTTCCCGGCATCGAGCAAGTCACCGAACCGGCGCAGATCGCCGAATTGCCGCTGATCGCCGATCAAGCGCGGCAGGGCTGGCACGACTGGTTCCGCGCCGCCGACGTGCATGGACGCAAGCTCGAGGAGCGCTACATCTTCAGCAACACCACCGACGCGATGATGGCCGCCGCGCAAGGCATCGGCGTGGCGCTGGCGCGCGAACAGATCGTGGTGCCGTACCTGCGTTCGGGCCAGCTGATCCGCCTGCCCGGCCCGGCGATGCCAGCGCGCTGGGGCTATTACGCGATCTATCCCTCGCACCGGCGGCTGCGGCCGGCGGCGCAGGCGTTTCTGGATTGGTTGCTGGCGGTGGATAAGCGCTGAGATTGCGTCGTCGACCGCATCGTCGATAACCGCGAGTTGCTGTATGACTCCTTCTGCTCGTCATCCCCGCGAAGGCGGGGATCCAGGGCTTCACCGACGCATGACTCTGAAGTCTCTGGATCCCCGCCTTCGCGGGGATGACGAGCAAAACAGAAGCCTCGACTTGAACGTCGTCGCGAATCTCTCCGGGCGTCATTCGCGCGAACTCAAGCGCTCGCCGACTTCGCCGCAGTTGGACATCCAGCGACGTTGAATGAAAGACCATCGTCAACGAGACCATCGCCCAAGCGACAGCCGCGCATCCGCGCCACGGCTTACCGTCATCCCCGCCTTCGCGGGGATGACGGCTAAAAGCGACTAGCAAGAAAGAAACCCGTCATCGACGCTTGGCGTCGGGCTTCGTGGGTTTTGTTGTTGCCGACCTGACTTTCCCGGACTTGGCTTTCTCAGACTTGGCTTTCGCGAGCGTGGGTTTCGCGACGCCGGGTTTGCCCGCTCTAACTGTCGCGGCCTTGGCTGTCGCAGACGTTGCTTTCGACGGCTTGGTTTTAACCGGCCCGGCTTTGCGCGGCCCGACCTTCGCCGGGGCGTTCGCCTTGCGCACCGCGGCCTCGTAGGCCAGGCGCAGCCATGGCTTCATCTCCTGCGGCGAATCCATCGCCGCCTCCGGCACCGACCAGTAACTCGTCGGCACCGTCTCGCCGCGCCGCGTGTACATGAAAGGCCCGCTGTCGGCCACGCGGAAACGCTCGCGGGTTTGCTCGTCGATCTTCAGATACAGCACGTCGCCGGAGATCAATCCGATCATCACGCCGTCGTGGTAGATGCCGTAACCGCCGAACATCCGGCGCACGCTCAGCGCGCCGAAGTCCGAGGCCACGTCGTGCAGGTGGGCGATAAGATCGGCGCTCATGGCTGCGATCTTATCGCCGTTGCCGCCGCCGCGTCAGCGCCGCGCGATCAGAACTTATGCCACAGGCGTACGAAGTAGGCCGTGCCGTTCAAGCCGAACTGGACGCTGTCGAAGACGTGGCCGTTGTCGGTTTCGTCCGGGTTCTGCCGGGTCGGCTTGACGTTGAACAGGTTGGTGCCGCCCACGGTGAGCTTGGTGTTGTCGCTGAAGGCGTAGGTCACGCTCAGGTCGGCCGAACTCTTGGCCTTGTAGTGCGCGTTCGGCACGCCGGCGGCGGTGCCCGAGAACGTGCCCAGGGTCTGCGGCCCGAAATAGATCAGCTTGAGGTTGCCGTCCCAGGCGCCGCGCGACAGGTCGAAGCCGAGCACGGCCTTGGACTTGGGCGCGCCCTGCTCGATGAACAAACGCTCGCGCTCGGACAACAGCACGTCTTCGCGGCCGACCAGCGCCGGCGGCGCGTGGATGGCGTTGACCTTGGTGCGGTTGAGGTTCAAGGCGAAGAAGGTGCCGAGCTTGAAATCGTTGCCCAGCTCGCACTCGTTGTTGAAGGTGAAGTCCACGCCTTCGGTGCGGGTATCGACCGAGTTGACGAAGAACTGCGCCTGGCCGACACCGAGCGAATCGAGGATCGAGCCGATGGTCGGATCGGTGGTGTCGAAGCGGCCGCTGAGCACGATGCGGTCGTCGATGTCGATGCGGTACGCATCCAAGGTCAACGAGGTGGCGGCCGTCGGCGACCAGGTCAGACCGAGGGTGTAGTTGCGCGATTTTTCCTTGGTCAGCAGCGGCAGCCCGGCGGCGTTGGCGATGGTGCCGCCGTTGGGCGCGATCACCACGTCGACCGGCTCGCCGTTGACGAAGTCGGTGATGGTCGAGGAGAAGAACTTCTGCTGCAGCGACGGCGCGCGGAAACCGGTGCTGGCCGAGGCGCGGAACATCAAGGTGTCGGTGGCGCGGAAACCGGCGGCGAGCTTGCCGGTGGTGGTCTTGCCGAAATCGCTGTAGTCCTCGTAGCGCACCGCTACACCGGCGGTGAAGCGCTCGGTGAAGTCGGCTTCGACGTCAGCATAGGCGGCCCAGCTGTCGCGGCTGTGGCTGCCGGCATCGCCGGGCTGGAAGCCCGGGAAACCCTGGCTGCCGGCGTTGCCGCCGACGCCCACGCCGTCGGCGTCGATGTAGGAACCCGGTTCGCCGGCGAAGATCTTGTACTTCTCGTCGCGGCGTTCCAGGCCGAAGGCCAGGTTGAGGCCGTTGAACACCTGGTCGTAGAAACGGTTGATGTCGAGGTTGACGGTGTTCTGTTCGAACGAGAACCCGCCGGCGTTGAAGCTGCGCGCGCTCACGCCCTGACCGCCGTTGAGCAAATCAAGATTGGCGAGCGAGGCGTTGAGGGTGTTGTTGATGGTGTAGCGCAGCTTGTTGTAGCCGTGGGTGTAGGACAGGTCGGCGTTCCATTCGCCCAGGGTGCCGCGCAGGCCCAGGATGCCGAAGCGGTCGTCGAGCTCGCCGTCGATGAAGGGCACGAAGCCGTCGGGGTACATCGCCGCGGAGTTGCGCGAGGGGATGTCTTCCGAGCCCAGGCCGTCGCGCGCGAACGCGGCCGAGGACGCGTCGCGCTTCTGCACGCCCAGGGTGAAGTACAGGTCGAGGTTTTCGGTCAGCGGCTTGTCGCCGTTGAGGAACAAGGTTTCGTTGCGGACTTTCGAGTCGCCGATGATGCGCGGGCTGCCGGCCGGTTCGGAGCGGTCGGAGCGGCCGCGGTCCTGCCACTCGCCGGTGATGCCGAGGCTGCCGTCGCTGCCCAGGCCGAAACCGCAGTAGGCGCTGGCCAGCCAGTTTTCACCGTCGCCCTTGGAATACTGGCCGTAGCCGGCGACCGCTTCGCAGCCCTTGCGCTTTTTCAGCGAGATATTCATGACCCCGGCGATCGCGTCCGAGCCGTACTGCGCGGCGGCGCCGTCGCGCAGGATCTCGACGCTGTCGATCGCCATCAGCGGAATGGTGTTGAGGTCGGTGCCGGTGTTGCCGCGGTTGCGCGCGCCGAACAGATTGAGCAGCGCGGTGGTGTGGTGGCGCTTGCCGTTGACCAACACCAGGGTCTGGTCCGAGCCCAGGCCGCGCAGCGCGGCGGAGTCGACCAGGTCGGCGCCGTCGGCGCCGCTCTGGCGGGTCGAGTTGAACGAGGGCGCGGTGTATTGCAGCGACTGGGCGAGATCGAACTGACCGCCTTCTTCGGCCGCCTTGGCCATCGGCAGCACGTCGACCGGCGAGATCGAGGTGGTGTCGGAGGAACGTTGACTGCGCCGCGAGCCGAGCACCGACACCGTCTCCAGGGTCCGCGCCTCGCTGGCCGGCGCCGGCGCCGGGGCGGCGTCCTGGGCGTCCTGGGCCAGTGCGGTGCCGGCGAACAAGCCGCTGGCCAGCGATAGCGCGCAGGCGCTGTAGAGGCTGGCGCGGTGCAGGCGAGCACGGCGGGGGGCGAGGCGGAGCTGGGTCATGGCGTGATTCCTTGCGGGTCTGGCTGGGCGATCGCCTAGCCTAAAGCCAACACGCCTGTTTGCGCACAGCGTCCGAACCGAAAACGTGAAGTGTGATGCAGGCACGGCCCGATGGCCGCGATCGCCACACCCCCGACTGCAGGAGCGGCGTGAGCCGCGACCGCGAAACCTGGCCTACGACGTTACCGAGGTTTCGCGGTCGCGGCTTGCGCCGCTCCTACAGTCGGATTGCATGGATTCGCCGCGGCGCCCTACTTCGCCATCGCCTCGCCCGACTCCACCCAGCGCGCGAAGAACGCCGACAGATCGCGCCCACTCGCCCGCTCCATCGCCTGACGGAAATCCGAGGTCACCACCGAATGCCCGTAATGCGCGCGGGTATACGCGCGGATGCCGCGCCAGAACGCGCGCTCGCCGAGCTCCTCGCGCAGCAGGTGCAGGACGTAGGCGCCCTTCTGGTACACCACCGCGCGATCGTCGGCGCTGGGCCGCGACCACGAGGCATACACCAGCGCGTGGTCCTTGCCGTCGGCGCGCAGCTTGTCCAGCCGCCGCTTCCACAGCTCGACCCGCTCGCGGTAACTGTCTTCGCCGAAACGGTGCTGCATGTAGGCGGCGGCCATGAAATTGGCGAAGGCTTCGTTGAGCCAGAAGTGGCCCCAATCGCGGCAGGTGATGCGGTTGCCCCACCACTGGTGCGCGATCTCGTGCGCGATCAGCGACTGCGCCTCGGGCTTGTCCAGCACTTCGCGGCCGTAGGCTTCCGACATCAGCGAAAACCCGTCGAGCTCCTGGCCGATGGTCTTGGCCACCAGCGCCTGGGTGTAGGGGCCGCGATAACGGATGCCGGCGCGGCGGCCGAAGAAGCGCAGCATGTCGGCGCTGTCGGCGAACACCCGGCGCAGCTGCGCGCTGTCGAGATCGCCCGACAGAAAGCGAAGATCGCCGTTCTCGCCGCTGCCGCTGGCCTCGTTGTAGCGGCCGGCGGCGAAGCCGTAGACATAGCTCGGCATCGCCTGGTCCTGGCGCCAGCGGTACGAATCGCGACGCCCGCCGAGCGCCGACTTCGCCACCAGCCGGCCGTTGCCGACCGCCTTGAGGCCGCTGGGCACGGTCACGGTCAGGTCCAGAGTCGCGCGTTCGACCGGCGCGTCGATGCACACCAGCCACTGGCTGGTCGAGAAGATGGTGTAGACCTCGTTGCGCTCGGGATGGAACTCCAGGCCGTGGCGCGGCGCGCCGTGATAGGCGATGTCGATCTCGCGGCGTTCGCCCGCGACCGCCGGCGCCGGCAGGCGGATGCGCACGCGCTTGTCGATCTTTTCGAAACCCAGCGCCTTGCCGTGTTCGCGCACCGCGTCGATGTCCAGATCGCCGGCATCGAATTCGATCGACTGCGCGCCGCCGCTGCGTATCGCCAGCCGGATCGCGACCTCGCCGCGCAGCGTGCGGGCAGCGATGTCCGGTTCGATCCGTGCGGTGTAGTGCAGCACGTCGAGGTTCGCGCCGGCGCGTTCGGGCGGCGTCTGCGCGCTAGCCGAGAAGGCCGATCCCAACGCGGCGCAGGCCAGCGCCATGGCCGCATGGCGGATCAATGTGCGGGCCGCGCCGCGGCCGGTTGCGCGCGGTGAACGCGGCGCGGTGAAACTTGCTGCATCGTGCATATCAACTCCGTTCTACCCCTCGCGGCGCGCATCCTGGCGCGGCGCGGTCCAGATATCGATCGATCCGGTTGTCGATGATCGCCGATGTCGGCGCGCGGCTGAACCCCGGCCGTTCATCAAGGACCAGGCCGCGCGGGGAAAGCGCGCGAGCGGACCGATCCGGCAAGGCATCGATGCGGGCCGGATCGAACCGAACCGGACCGCTGTTCAGCATCGCGCACCGCGTCCAGGCCCCGCCCGTTCATGCTTGCCGATCTGCGCCCCCGATCACTGACAGCGCTGTCAGTTATAGGACATGGTGCGGGCCGTGAGCGCAGGCGCGCGGGCGATCGCGTCGCGGGCGATCACGCCCATCCACGTCAAGCTCTCATGCTTTTCGCGACGCCTTGCGCGCCGCCCCGAACCATCCGGCCCCGCGGCCGACCTCGGGAAAGCCCAGGGGCTTGCCTCGCTCAGGAGCCCCAACGCATGGTCACTCGCCGCAAATTCCTCGGTGCCTCGGCCGCCGCGCTCGCCGCCGGCGTCGCCGGTCCGCTGGTGTCGCGCTCGGCCCTCGCCGCCACGCCCGCACGCTTCACCCTCAACCTGGTCAACGCCTCGGGACAGAACACCGCCTACGCCTACGTGGTGGGCTTCTCCAACAACCAGCCGTTGTTCGTGCGCGCCGACGGCAGCAGCTATTACCCGCCCTCGCCCTCGTCGCCGGTCACGCCGCTCGGCGCGGACTGCGCGATCCCGCTCGGCGGCCAGGGCTCGTCGACGCGCGTGGCGGTGCCGCGCATGTACGGCGCGCGCATCTACGTGGTCACCGGCAGCAAGCTCAACTTCTACGTAAACCCCGGCCCGGCCGTGGTGCATCCGAGTTTCCTCAACACCAGCGACACCAATTTCCAGAAGAACTGGACCTTCGCCGAGTTCACCTTCAACGAGTGGGAACTGTTCTCCAACATCAGCTACGTCGACTTCGTCGCCACCCCGCTGGGCCTGTCGCTGCGCTCGTTGTCGGGCCGGGTCGAAACCGTTCCGGGCCTGCCGGCCGGTTCGCTTGATCCGATCTGCTACGCGCTGCAACAACAGGCGACGCAGGAAGGTTCGGCCTGGGATTCGCTGATCCAGCGCGGCAGCGACGGCCGCAACCTGCGCGCGATGAGCGCGCACTACCAGGCCAGCCGGTTCCAGAATTACCTCAGCGGCTACATCAACTCGGTCTGGAGCAAGTACGCGTCCAACACGCTGACCGTCGACACCCAGTCCGGCTTCGGCGTGCTGACCGCGCGGGTCGGCGGCGACGGCCTGTTGCGCTTCAACAACGGCGAGACCTTCGCCCGCCCGAGCACCGCCGACGTGCTCAGCTGCGACAGTGGCCCCTTCAGCCTGGCCGGCGCCAGCGAGGTGCGCAAGGCGATCATTCCGCGCCTGGCCGCGGCGCTCAATCGCACCACCTTGCTCGACAACGCCAACCAGCCGCAGGGCGAAGTCGCCAGCCGCTTCTACCGCAACCCCCAGACCAACCACTACGCGCGCCTGGTCCACGAGCGCCTGCCCGACAACCGCGGCTACGCCTTCCCGTACGACGACGTGGCGCCCAGCGGCGGCCAGGATTTCAGCGGCGCGGCGCGTTCGGGCGATCCGGATACGTTGACGGTGACGGTGCGCGCGTTGCGGTGAATGGTCGCGGTGCGTCGCCGCCAGGAGGCGCGCGGCGCATCGCGGTTGCCGTGCGTACAGAGCCGTGCATGGGCGACGGTTCCTTTTACCTGTATCGACAACACGCGACATAGCCACGATCGCCCCCTGCAGGAGCTGCGCGAGCTGCGACCGCGACATCGGGCTTACGACGCAAGTGCGGTGGCGCGGTCGCGACTTGCGTCGCTCCTACAGTCGGCCTGCGGCGATACCGCAACCACTTCGTCCATGCCTACATCACACGCGACGCAGCCACGATCGCGCCCTGTAGGAGCTGCGTGAGCTGCGACCGCGACATCGGGCTCACGACGCAACTGCGGTGGCGCGGTCGCGACTTGCGTCGCTCCTACAGTCGGCCTGCGGCGATACTGCAACCACTTCGTCCATGCCTACATCACACGCGACGCAGCCGCAATCGCGCCCTGTAGGAGCTGCGCGAGCTGCGACCGCGACATCGGGCTCACGCCGCAAGTGCGGTGGCGCGGTCGCGACTTGCGTCGCTCCTGCAGTCGGCCTGCGGCGATACCGCAACCACTTCGTCCATGCCTACATCACACGCGACGCAGCCACGATCGCGCCCTGTAGGAGCTGCGCGGGCTGCGACCGCGACATCAGGCTCACGCCGCAACTCCAGCAGCGCGGTCGCGGCTTGCGCCGCTCCTACAGTCGGACTTCAAAGGTGCGCGGTGCGCGGCGCGCTATCACCACACAAACGCCAAGATCAAATCCGATTCACCCGAAACTTGCGCCCCTTGATCTTGCCCTCGCGCAAGCGCGCCAGCGCCGCGCCGGCCTGGCCGGTCGCGACGGCGACGTAGGAACGCGTCGCGTAGACGTTGATCTTGCCGACCGCCTCGGCCTTCAGGCCGGCATCGCCGGTCAGCGCGCCGAGGATGTCGCCGGGACGCAGCTTGTCGGTCTTGCCGGCGTCGATGCGCAAGGTCGCCATCGGCGCGGCCGGCGCGTTCCTGGCCTTGCCGCTCAGCGGTTCGGCGCGGCGCCAGTTCAAGGGCGCGCCCTGGCTTTGTTCGATCTGCTGGGCGCGGCCGGTTTCGCGCGGGCCGCACAGGCTCAGCGCGACGCCGCCGCGACCGGCGCGGCCGGTGCGGCCGATGCGGTGGACGTACACGTCCGGATCGGTCGGCAGGTCGTAGTTGACCACCGCGCCGAGGTCCTCGACGTCGAGCCCGCGCGCGGCCACGTCGCTGGCGACCAGCACGTTGCAGCTGCGGTTGGAAAAACGCACCAGCACTTCGTCGCGGTCGCGCTGCTCCATGTCGCCGTGCAAGGCCAGCGCGGTGAAGCCGTAATGGCTCAGCGAGCCGACGACTTCCTCGGTGTCCTTGCGCATGTTGCAGAACACCACGCACGAGTCGGGCCGGTATTCGAGCAGCAGCGCGGCGAGCAGCGGGGTCTTGCGGGTCGGTTCGACCTCGTAGAAATACTGTTCGATCTGCGGCGCGGTGGCCTCGCCTTCGACCGTGACTTCGAGCGGCTCGCGCATCGCGGCGCGCGCGAGATCGCGGATCGCATCGGGAAAAGTCGCCGAGAACAGCAGGCTCTGGCGGGTCTTCGGCGTCTTGGCGACGATCTCGCGCATCGGCTCCTCGAAGCCCATGTCGAGCATGCGGTCGGCCTCGTCGAACACCAGCGTGCGCACGCCGTCGAGCTTGAGCGCCTTCTTGCGCAGCAATTCCTGCAAGCGGCCCGGGGTGCCGACCACCACATGCGGCGCGTGTTCCAGCGAGGCCAGTTGCGGGCCGAGCGGCATGCCGCCGCACAGCACCGAGACTTTCAAGTTCGCAATCGCGAAGGCCAGCTTGCGCAGCTGGTTGCCCACCTGATCGGCGAGTTCGCGGGTCGGGCACAGCACCAGCGCCTGGGTGCGGATCGCAGCGGGATCGAGCCGCTGCAGCAGGCCCAGGCCGAACGCCGCGGTCTTGCCGCTGCCGGTCGGGGCCTGCGCGATCAGATCGCGGCCTTCCAGGATCGCCGGCAAGGCGCGCGCCTGCACCGGGGTCATCACGGTATAGCCCAGCGCGGCCACGCCCTGCAGCAGGGCCGGGCTCAGGGCGAGGGAATCGAAAGCGGTGGCGGCCGCAGCGGTGGCGGCGGGCGGAAGTTGATCGGTCATGCGCCATGATCGCAGCTTCGGGTGCCCACCGGCCAGAAACCCCCTCCGAGGCGAATACCGGGCTTCGGCGTAGAGCGCTCAAATGCGGGCATCGACGGCGCCGCGATCGCCCCGACGTCGCCCCCGCACGCCCGCATCGTCCTATCCTGTGGTCGCAGCGCCCCAGAACTTCCCCGCCGCCACCGATCCGGAGGCCGTCCCATGGAGCAGTTCCTGCATATCCGCGTCCTGCTCGGCATCGTGCTGGGCCTGGCCATCGCCACCTTGCTCAAGGGCCTGGCCCGTTTCGTCCAGCACCCCGGCCGCGAACGCGTGTTCTGGGTGCATATCGGCTGGGCGATCTCGATGTTCACCCTGCTCGCGCATTTCTGGTGGTGGGAATTCCGCCTGGTGCATCTGCCGCAGTGGAGCTTCGTGTCGTTCGCGTTCCTGATCGCCTACGTCGTGGTCCTGTTTCTGCTATGCACCTTGCTGTTTCCCGACGACATCGGCGACTACGAGGGCTGGCAGGATTATTTCCTGTCGCGGCGCGCCTGGTTCTTCGCCATCATGGCTCTGCTCTATGTGATCGACTTCGGCGACACGCTGATCAAAGGCCGGGAGTATTTCGACGCCTTCGGCATCGAGTATCCATTGCGCAATCTGGCCTATGTGGTCATGTGCCTGATCGCGATGCGCACCCGTTCGCTGCGCTTCCATCGGGCCTTCGTGATCATCAGCTTGCTGTATCAACTGTCGTGGATCTATCGGCTGTACGATTTCGTCGAATGAACGCACCACGGGACACCCGGATCCCGAGGCTTGCACATTCGGTCCAATCGCATCGCTCACCCCGCGGCAACCTCGATTCGTCTACATTGGGCCGATGCCCGATCCGACCGTTTCCGCATGAGCCGCGCCTTCGTCAAGGAAGGCGATGGCGACGACAGCACCGGCGATCTGCCCGAGCTGCCGATCAGCGAACATCCCAACTACGTCACCCCGCGCGGCATGGCGCTGCTGCGCTCGCGCCTGGACGACACCTCGCGCCGCCTGGCCGCGCTCGACGCGGAAATCGCCGCGGCCAGCGAGGACGACGGTGGCGGCGAACGGGTCGGGGTCAAGCTCGAACGCGCCCACGTGCATCGCGACATCCGCTGGTTGCAGGCGCGCATCCTCGGCGCGATCACCATCGCGCCCGAACGCCAGCCGGCCGACCGGGTCGCGTTCGGCGCGCGGGTCGAGCTGATCGACGAGGAAGGCCACGAACACCGCTACCGCATCGTCGGCGAAGACGAAGCCGATCCCGAACACGGCCTGATCAGCTGGGTTTCGCCGCTGGCGCGCAGCCTGCACGGCGCGCGGGTCGGCGACAGCGCGGTGTGGAAGCGGCCGGCCGGGGATCTCACCGTCGAAGTGCTGGCGATCGAGTACGGCTGAGGCGGATTTCATCGCGCCGGGCGGTCGCGGCGCCGCTATCGGTACTCGATGCCTTCGTATTCCCAGAAGAATTTCGTGCGCAGGCAGTCGAGCGATTCGGCCCAGGTCGATCGCTCGCAGGACTTCACCCGCTGCCGCAGCGTGTCATGCACCCAATTCCAGTCGTAAGGGTCGACGACGAGCAGCGCGTCGATGTCGAAGGTCGTCCCGCGTTTGCGCATCGACGTGAACGCCTGCAGCGCACGGCCCTGGTGATGCGTCCTCACGCCCTGCGGCGTCGCCACCAGCAACTGGAAAACATGCCCGCCGGGTACGCCCGCCTCGCCGATCTCCAGCTCGACCATCAGATAGACATCCGCGGGGGACGCGGGCTGCCATGCGGACGGGTCGTCGATATCCAGGCAGCTGAGGTCGAGAATTTCGAGATTCAGGGTCACTCATGCCTCCGCATCCACGTGAACTTCGCACTCGCAGCCGTCACGGCCGTGAAGGCGTTGAAATCCTAACGTCTGTTGCGGAGTCATCGCTTGCTCGCGCCGGCTTTTCGACCACCGGCAAGCACGAGCTCTGCGTGGGACGGCCTTCAGGCCCGACGCTTTTCGATCCGGGCACCGCGCAACTGCCGACGACCAGCCGCGTCTCCAGCGATCGCGCGGCCAACCGCTCGTCGGCCCGCGCTTGACGCCTCCCGCCGTCCGGGCAAATCATTTAGCAAATTAGTTAATTGCTGAATACATAAGCCGATGCCAGCCCGGACAACCCGGCCGTGCTCGCGGACCCCGCGCCCGCATCGGACACGCCGGTACAGTTCCACCATGGAGAGGTCATGAACGCATTGCCCGCAAGCCTGCAGTCGCACCGCGTCCAATCCCAGGCCGAAGTCGCCGCATCGATCCGCAGCGTCAGCGACGGCCGCGTGGTCTGGGAGCCGGTACGCTCGCTGTGGTTCTCGATCATGGCCGTCGCCGCGGTGGCCGGCGGCATCGCGACGTTCTCGTGGGCAGCGTTCGCGCTGTTCGTGGTGTCGACCGCGACGGTGCTGCTGCTTGGGCATTCGCTCGGCATGCACCGCAAGCTGATCCACGACAGCTTCGCCTGCCCGAAGTGGATGGAATACCTGCTGGTCTACTGCGGCGTGCAGGTCGGCCTGGCCGGGCCGATCGGCCTGGTGCGCACCCACGACCTGCGCGACTACGCCCAGCGCCTGCCCGACTGCCACGACTACCTCGCCCATCGCCGCCGCTTCCATGTCGACGCGTGGTGGCAGCTGCATTGCGAACTGCGCCTGGCGCAGCCGCCGCGGATCGAGATCGAAGCGCGCATCGCCGACGATCGTTTCTACCGTTTCCTGCAGCGCACCTGGATGTGGCAGCACTTGCCGTGGGCGCTGGGGTTCTACGCGATCGGCGGCTGGGGCTGGGTGTTCTGGGGCGTGTGCGCGCGGGTCACCGCAGGGGTGTTCGGGCATTGGCTGGTCGGCTATTTCGCCCACAACCACGGAGGCATGCACCATGAGGTGCGCGGCGCCGCGGTGCAGGGCCGCAATGTGCGGTTCGTGTCGCTGCTGACCATGGGCGAGTGCTGGCATAACAACCACCATGCGTTTCCCGGTTCGGCGCGGCTGGGCCTGTATGCCGGCGAATGGGACCCGGGCTGGTGGTTCCTGCGCGGCTGCGAACGGCTGGGGCTGGTGCGCGATCTGCGCCTGCCCGAGGACTTGCCGCCGCGCGATGAACTGCATCGTCTCGATCCCGAGCCTGCGCCATTGCGCGCGACGCCTTCGCCCGCCTTCAGCCCTCAGGCCACTCGATGACTCACGATTCTTCCGACCCTTCGACTCCGCCATCGCTGCCGCCGCTGCCGCTGCCGCCGCGCTCGCCCCGCCTGCCCACGCCACCGCGATCGGAATCGCAAAAACTGCGCGATGCGCTCGCATGGCTGCTGCGCGCGCTTTGGCCGGTGATCGGCGGCGCGCTGATCGGCGTGTTCCTGCGCTGGGCCTTCGACGGCGAGCCGGGCAGCAGCTTTGCGACGATGCTGTGGATCTTCATCCTGGTGGCGCCGTTCGCGATCGGCGCCATGACCGTGTACCTGGCCGAACGGACCGCGCCGCGCAGCGCGCTCTACCACGCCTTCATGCCGATGCTCAGCGTGGCGCTGTGCGTGCTCACCAGCATGTTGCTGCTGTGGGAAGGCCTGATCTGCGTGATTATCGTGCTGCCGCTGTTCGCCTTCATGGGTGCGCTCGGCGGGCTGATCATGGGCCAGATCTGCCGCGTCCGCGCAGCCAAAGCGCAGACGGTGTACAGCTTCGTCGCGCTGCCGCTGGTGCTGGGCATGCTCGGCATCGGCCAGGACACGCCGCAACGCTTCGAACACGTCGAACGCCGCGTGCTGATCCAGGCCGCGCCCGCCGACGTGTGGAAGGTGCTGCTCGACGCCGACCATATCCAGGCCAGCGAAGTCGACCGCGCCTGGATGTACCGCATCGGCGTGCCCACGCCGCTGACCGGTCTGACCCACGAAACCCGCGACGGTCTGGTGCGCGAGGTCCGCATGGGCAAGGGCATCCACTTCCAGCAGGTGTCGGCCGACTGGAAGCCGCGGCAATACGTGCGCTGGCAATACCTGTTCGCGGACGACTCGGTCCCGGCCGGCGCGCTCGACGATCACGTCCGCATCGGCGGGCCTTATTTCGACCTGCTCGACACCCGCTACACCCTGACCCCGCGCGGCAACGCCACCGAGCTGAGCATCCGCATGGACTACCGGGTCAGCACCGGTTTCAACTGGTACACCGTGCCGCTGGCGAACTGGCTGATCGGCGATTTCAGCCAGGTCATCCTCGACTTCTACCGCCACCGCGCCGAACCCGCCGCCGCGTCCGCCTGAGCTGACCCGGCCTGGTCCGATCCGACCCGATCGGCCTGATCAGATCGGCTTGCCCCGCCCTCACCCCGCGTCCCGCCGCGGGTGTGATGATTCCTGCCGTCGTGCGAATCACGGTGCATACGGAACGGGAAACGGCAGGCGATGGACCACACCGAGGTCAAATCCAGACAGGGCGACAGCACCGGCCATCCGCCGGGCGAGGCCGCGCAGCAACGCTTCGAAGCGCTGCTGCAGGCCCATCGCGGCATCGTCTACAAGGTCGCCAACACCTATTGCCGCAACGACGAAGACCGCGCCGACCTGGCCCAGGAAATCGCGGTGCAGCTGTGGCGCGCGTTCCCCGCGTTCGATCCGCAACGCAGCTTCTCGACCTGGATGTACCGGATCGCGCTGAACGTCGCGATCTCGCAGGTGCGCAGCGATGCGCCGCGGCAACGCGGCGCGGTCGCGCTCGACGAGCAACTGCACGACGTGGCCGACGAACGCGCCGCCGACCCGGAGGCCGCGCAGCGCCTGCGCGCGCTCAACCGGCTGATCGCCGCGCTGGAGCCGCTCAATCGCGCGCTGCTGCTGCTGTACCTGGAGGAGCGCAGCTACCGCGAGATCGGCGAAGTGCTCGGCCTGAGCGAGACCAATGTCGCGACCAAGATCGCGCGGCTCAAGCAACGCATCCGCACCGATCTGGCCGACTGACGCCAACGCATCCCACCACCACACGACAACACCCACATGAGCGCTACGACCATGGAACTCGACGACTTCAAACTGGCCTGGCAGGAACTCGATCGCAAGCTCGATCGCCAGTACGCGCTGGATCTGGCGCGTTTGCGCGAGGAGCGCGGCAAGCGGATGAAATCCGGCCTGCGTCCGCTGGTCTGGGGGCAGGCGCTGCAGATGCTGTTCGGCGTGGTGTGCATCGTCTGGGGCGCGTTGTTCTGGATGCATTACATGGACCGCACGCATCTGCTCGTGTTCGGCCTGATCGTGCATGTCTACGGCGTCGCCCTGGTCGTCTGCGGCGCCGCGATGCAGGGATTGCTCGCCAAGACCGACTACACCGCGCCGGTGATGACGATCCAGAAACGCCTGGCGAGCCTGCGCAAGACCTATATCCGCACCGGCCTGGCGGTCGGCTTGGCGTGGTGGCTGTTGTGGATGCCGTTCGTGAGCATGCTGTTCATGACCTTCTTCGGCGCCGACATCTACCTGCATGCGCCGTCGGTCTACGTCATCGGCAGCGCGGTCGGGGTGGCGGGCCTGCTCGCGACCTGGGGGATCTATCGCTGGTCGCGCCAGCCCAGCCGCCCACGCCTGGCGAAAATGATGGAAGACAGCGTCACCGGCGTCAGCCTGCGCCGCGCGCAGGCGCTGCTCGACGAGATCGCGCAGTTCGAACGCGAGTGAGGTCGCTTAGCGGCGGGTGACGGTTGCCGCGACCGCCGGCGATCAGACCGGCCGGCGCGACGACTTCAGCGACACTCAGCCGGCCGCCTTCTTGGCGCGCCGGCTTTCGCGTTTGAGCGGTCCGCCGACCGGGCAGATCTCGAACGCGAACTGGGTCAGGGTGTTGACCAGGTGGTCCGGGACCAGCTTGTAGACCACGAACTGGCCGCGCCGCTCGCTGCTGATCAGGCCGGCGTTGACCAGCACCGACAGGTGCCGCGAGATCGCCGGCGCGCTCATCTCGAATCGCGCGGCGATGTCGCCGGCGCTGAGCTCGCGTTCGGACAGGAAGGCCAGGATCTGCCGTCGCGGCGACGAGGCCAGGGCTTCGAAGATCTTGTCCTGCATCATGGGGAGCACCGCTGCGGTCGGGGCGCGCGCCGGGGTGGCGCGGGGTCCGGTTATAGTGGTGCTTATTTAACTAAATTGCTAATTGTTTGTGGGGCCGGGAATCGGGAATCGGGAATCGGGAATCGGGAGAGCCTAGCCGCGGTGGCTGGTGGATCGGCAGGACATCGGGAGTCGCTTTTGCGATTCCCCATTCCCCATTCCCCATTCCCGATTCCCGGCCATCAGGCCCTCACCCCTGCCCTCTCCCGCGTGGCGGGAGAGGGGGAATTCGTCAGGCGCCCAGCGCCTGGGCTTGCTTCAGGCGCTGGGCGCCTGGGCTTGCTTCAGACGCTTCGGGAAGCCGACCATGCGCTGCAACTCCTCGTCCCACAGCTTCATGCGCGCGCACTTGAGGCTCGACCACAGGGTCAGGCGCGGCGCGGCCTGCAGCAGCGGGCTGGATTCGAACGCTTCGCGCAGGCGGTAGTTCGGAATGCGGCTGGCCAGATGGTGGATGTGGTGGTAGCCGATGTTGCCGGTGAACCAATGCACGATGCCCGGCAGGTCGTAATACGAGCTGCCGGCGATCGCCGCTTCGTGCGAATCCCACTCGCCCTTGCGGGTCCAGTAGGCGTCTTCGAAGGTGTGCTGCACATAGAACAGCCACACGCCGGCGGCGCCGGCCAGCAGCACGATCGGCAGATGCACCATGAACACCGTGTGCCAGCCGATCGCGAAGCCCATCGCGACGATGGTCAGCGCCAGCGCGAGGTTGTTGAACAGCACGCTCGCCCACTCGCGCTTCCAGGTGAACGGAAGGTCGAACGGGAAGCGGTGCTTGATCACGAACTGATAGACCGGGCCGACGCCGAGCAGCACCGGGATGCTGCGGTACAGGCGGTAGCTCAAACGGCCCAGCCAGGACCGCGCGCGGTATTCGGCGACGGTCAGGGTTTCGATGTCGCCCATCTCGCGGCGGTCGAGGTTGCCCGAGGTGCCGTGGTGGATGGCGTGGGTCTTCTTCCAGTACCCGTACGGGAACAGGGTCACCAGGCCCAGGCAGCGCCCGACCATGTCGTTGGCACGGCTGCTGGCGAAGAACGAGCCGTGCCCGCAGTCGTGCTGGATGATGAAGGTGCGCACGTACAGGCCGGCGGTCGGGATCGCCATCAGCAAGGTCCAGCCGTAGCCCCAGTGACCGATCACGCTCCAGGCCATCAGCACCCACATCGCCGCGAACGGCACCAGGGTGTTGATCAGTTGCCACACCGCCCGTCCGGTCTGAGGCTTGGCGAAACGCGCGCAAAGCTGACGCAGGTTGGTTACGGATACGGAAGGTTGCGAATCGGCGTCAGCGTTCAAGCGGGAGCTCCAGTCAGGACATCGCATTGTGGTGAGCGCACGAAGACCTGGCAATGACATGCGCGTGCGTATGGATGTGATCGAGACCGGTCTTTCGGGAAATGGCGACCAACGCACGCGCCGACGGTGGCGGTGTCGGCACCGGACCTTGCGGTCGGCGCGGCCGGTTTGGCGAGTTCCCCGAGCGTTCCCACACTACGCCTTGCGCCTGCGGGCCGCTAGGCTAATGGCATGTCCGCTTGGTACGTCTACGTCATCGAATGCCGCGACGGCAGCCTGTACACCGGCATTGCGCTGGATGTAGAACGCCGCTACGCCCAGCATCTGGCCGGAAAAGGCGCGCGCTACACGCGTTCGCGTCCGCCGTTGCGACTGTTGGCGCGGTTCATATATCCGGACCGTTCGTCGGCGCTGCGCGCGGAATATGCGATCAAGCAGCTGTCGCCGACGGCCAAACGCCGGTTGTGCGCGCAGGCCGGCGACGACATTCCGGTCGAAGCCGCCGCCGAAGCCGGCTCGGGTTGAGCCTTACAGCAGCGCCCACAGCAGCTTGAGCAGGCCCCACAGCGCCACCGCCCACACCGCCGAACGCAGGTAAGGGATGCCGGCGGCATACACCGGCACGTAAGCCACCCGAGCCCAGAAGTACAACTGCGCGCCGAGCGCGGTGTCGTCGTTGCCGCGGCCGGCGAGGCCGACCGCCAGCACCGCGGCGGCGAACAGCGGAAAGGTTTCGAGGAAATTGCGCCACGCGCGGTCCATGCGCGCGGCCACGCCGGTCAAGGGTTCGACCGCGCCGTCGCGCGCGCTTGCGTTCCAGCGCACGCCGCGCTGGGCGGTCATGAAGCTCGCGTTGACCAGCAAGTGCACGATGCCCAGTGCGATCGCCCAGGCCAGCATCTGCAGTTCGGTGCTCATGGGCGATGTACCTCGTTGAAGATGCTGAAGGCTGAAGGCGATGCAGGTTGAAGAAGATACAGGCTGAAGAATCCGCAAGATGCCGCGAGGCTGCGAGGTCTTTTGTGGGAGGGGCTTCAGCCCCGATGCTTTTCGATCAGTTCGAGTTCGAGCTTTGAAGTTTCGAGCGACCTGAGCCAAAAGCATCGGGGCTGAAGCCCCTCCCACAAAAGACCTCGCACCAACCGCTCGCACGACCAACGAACTCGCAGGTCGGCCCGACGACCATCCGCCGCCGGCACCGCCCCCACCATCCCTCACACCGGCCCGTTCGGCAGAATCAGAATCTTGCCGTCGCGCTCGCCGGCCGCCGCGGCCGCGACCGCTTCCTTGATCTGGTCGAGCCCATAGGTCGCCTGCACCCGCGCCTGCAACTGCCCGCTGGCGACGCGCTGGGCGATTTCGCCGAACACTTCCGTGCGCCGCGCCGGGCTCGCCTGCTGGAACCAGCGCGACAGCCAGAACCCGCGCAGGCTCACGTCGCGAAACACGAACGAGGCCGGCGAGATCGAACACGCCTCGCCGCTCATCGCGCCATAATTGACCACGATGCCGCCCTCGCCCAGGGACTGCGCGATGTGCTGGGTCGAAATTCCGCCCACCGCATCGATGCCGAGCTTGATCGGCGCCTTGTCCGCCGCTTCGCGCGCGCGCTTGCCCAGGTCGTCGCCGTCGACCAGCACCACGTCGGCGCCGGCCGCGCGCACCGCCTCGACCGCCGACTCGCGCCGCACCACGTTGATCGTGCGCAGCCCGCGCGATTTGGCGATCTGGATCAGATAGGTGCCGACCGCCGAATTGGCCGCGTTCTGGATCACCCAGTCGCCCGGCTGCAGGTCGACGAATTCGCTGAGCATCAGCAGGGCGGTCGGCGGATTGATCGTGATCATCGCCAGTTGCTTGGGATCGGCGCCGCCCGGCAAGGCGATCAGATGCTTGGCGGTGCCGACCATGTGGGTGGCCCAACTGCCGCCCTGGATCGGCAGCAGCACGGTCTGGCCGACCTTCAGCTGGGTCACCTCCGGCCCGAGTTCGGCGATCCGGCCGACGCCCTCGTTGCCGCCTACCGCCGGCAACGGCGGCAGCAGGCCGTACTCGCCGGTCAGGGTCAGCACGTCGGACGGGTTGATCGGCGCGGCCAGCACTTCGATCAATACCTGGCCCGCGCTCAGCGGCGGGGTCTGGAACTCCACCGCGTCGATGACGTCCTGCGGCACCGGACCGCGCTGGGTGTATTGGGCTTTCTTCATTGCGTCACTCCAAACCGGACGAGAACAAGGGACCGCGCCCGCGACCGACCACCGGCCGCGACGCACCTGCATACGCGAGAGTACGCCGGACCCGGTGCAAACGTCTTGCGCGCACGTCTCAGCGCTGCGACCCTGCTTGGCCCTTCATCGTCCACGGCCTCATGCAACCGATCCGTTTCGAACTCGACCCCGGCCACGACTACGTGGAGCTCAACCAGTTGCTCAAGCTGACCGGCCTGTGCGACAGCGGCGGCGCCGGCAAGGCGATCGTCGCCAGCGGCGCGGTCCGGGTCGACGGCCAGGTGGAACTGCGCAAGACCTGCAAGATCCGCGCGGGGCAGACGGTGGCCTGCCAGGGCGTGACGATCGAGGTGGTCGCGGCCTGAGCGCCCGCCAGCGCAGCGATGCTGCCGGTTGGGCGCGCAATACCCCGCAGTTGCGAACACCGCCGAGCGATGCGCGGCGGTATCTGGCGAATTCTGGCGAACGAGATCCAGGCGTTCATCGGCCCATCCTCGCGTTGATAACGCATGAGTGCGGCGCCGTCCTCCGGGTGGGTTCAGTTCGTCGCAACGCACTGAAACCTCACTTCGCTCACATCGCTGGCTGCTCGGGATAGCTTCCGGTCGAAAACACCCAGCGACGCAGTTCGGCGCCGCGATCCTTCCCGCACTTGTGGTTCACGTCCCGCCATTCGGCCACCGATGCTTCCGGTTGCGCACTGACGATCCTGACGCGTTCGCCATAGGGCGACTTCGAAACCAACCGCAGCTCGACGCCGGGTCGTATACCGTCGACGGTGCCGCGGTCGAACGTCAGATCGTAGGCGTCGGTGCAATACCCATAACGATGTTCGCTGGATGTGCGCCTGGACGCGGTCACCTTGAGATTCAAGGCGACGCTGCGGATGGCGGCGAGTTGATCGGCGGGCAGATCGGGCAGGCCGACCACCGCTTTGTCTTCGTCGCCCTTGCGCAACAGGACATGCCCGTAAGGCGTCGTGCGCGGCTCCTCGCCCATATTGATCGAGTTGATGAACGTCATCGGATCGGATGCGCCGATCAAATAGACCCGTTCGCCCCATCGCACGGGACGCAGTTGCGTCGGCAGTTTGAAAGGCCCGTCGGTCGAGTGCGCATAGTTCAATTTCAGCGACCCGTCGGCCTGCATCAGCACCTCGCCCTCGTTCTGGGCGTACATGCCGGTGCAGCCGCGCCAGGTGGAACTGACCCCGGCTCCGGGCGCGATCAGCACACGCACATTCATACCCAGACCGTCGCCTTCGTAGTAGTCGCCCGCCCAAGCGTGCTGACCATGCAGGCCGAGCAGTTCGGTCTGTACCAGTTGGCCGCGCCGCTGGACCTGCGAACCGATCCGCTCGCTTGGCGAATCCTCGTCCAACGGTGCACTGGCCTGCACGCCCGTCGTTTCCCGCGCTTGCGCCTGCAACACCGAAAACGCCAGCATGCCCAGGCCGCCAACGGCCAAGGTCAGGCTCAATCCCGCGATCCGCCAGGGACGCAACCGATGGTACGACGACGTCCGAGACGATTTCATAGCGGCCTCCCCGGCCATGGCGCGGCCAGAATCCTGTGCGTGGCGCTTGCGGTCAAGTGTCTGCTTCACGCCAATGGCAAGGTGCTATCGGACCGGCACAGATCGTCATGCAACCGCTGCACCGCCTGCGCCGCCATGACGTAATCGCGGCTGCCCAGCGCTTCGACGAAACGGCAGGACGCATAGCCCGCCGACTTGCGCTCGTAGTCGTCGACCCAGCGTTCGCGCTCGTGCATCCGCTCGGCGGCGATCGGCCATACGCCGGCCTTGGGCATCGACGCGGGATTGTTCGAAGGCACGCCGGCCCGGGTCGATCGCGCCCGCTCGCCGATGCGCCACGGTTTCGGACTGACCCGCGCGCGGAAACAATGCTGGCGCCGGCACAGCAGCGCGTAGTACGCATCGGCGCCGATCGCCTCGAAGAATTCGACCACCGCCGGATCGTTCGGATCGAATACCCGGTGCATCGCCAGCAGGCGAAAGCCGTTCGGCGTGCGATACAGGCGCAGATGCCAGTCCGGATGCGCGGCGACGAAGGCGTCGATGCGTTTGCGTGCGCGCCCCTCGGCCCCGCCGTCGGCGCGATGGCGCGCGCGGCCGCGCGCCTGGGCCAGCGCGATGGCGATGCCGGTGGCGAACACCCAGCTCAGCAGGAACACCCCCAGATGCCGGGCCATCGCACCGGCGATCAACGCCGCCGCCAGCGATGAGAGAAAGTAGTACTTGTTCCAGGCCGATACCGGCTCGTCGAAATCGACGTCGGCGAACAACACATCGGGCGAGTTGAGGCAGCGCGCGCCGTAGCTGTTGCGGGTGATGACGATATCGCCGCGACGTTCGACGATCTGCTCGCGGATCGGCAGGCCTTCGGCGTCGTAGGGCACGCGCGGATCGCGCTTGGGCAGGCTGGCGCCGGCGAGGATGCGATCGAAGGCTTCGCGCGCGCGGGCATCGGCCATGGCCTGGGCGTCGGCGAGGTTGGCGTTGGACCACCCGAAGCGACGCACCGTCAGCGAACGTCGCCCGGACGCGTGATCGCGGCCGAACTGCTCGCCGATCCGGGCCTCCGCCCAGAATTCCGGAACGATCATCGCCATGGAGCGCCTCCTTGCGTGGTTCGGCCGATTGTATGCGTTGACACCGTGGGTATGAGCGGCGCTTGGGCGGATTGCCGGTGATCGTAAGCCGCGAACATCGATGCCGCGTCGCTGTCGGATCGCGTCGCCGTCCGTGGATGCAACGCGGTCGCGGCTCGCGCCGCTCCTACAGGGGCTTGCGTGCGACACGAGTCGGCCCGCGATGATCATTGCAATCTCCCTGTAGCAGCGGCGCGAGCCGCGACCAACCGAAGAGAGCGAACACCACGCACCAACCGAAGCGACAGGACCCGGCTGCTTTCGGTCCAAGGCCCATGCCACCCAAAGCCCGTACCGCCGTAGCTTCGGATTCAAACGCTTGCGTACGTCGCTGCGGTCGGCACTTGACGACGCCCCCCATCGGCGTAGCATTCGCCATACGCCACCGGACAGACCGATGGCGATCCACCAATCCGTGAGGGATTCTCATGGCAATCGAATTCGATTACCTGGTTTTCATTGGCCGCTTCGAGCCGTTCCACAACGGCCACGCCGCCGTCGCCCGCCACGCTCTGGCCAAGGCGTCCAAAGTCATCTTCCTGGTCGGTTCCGCCGACACGCCCCGCACCACCAAGAACCCGTTCACCGTCGCCGAACGCGCGGTGATGATCCAGGCCGCGCTCAGCGATGCCGCCGACCGCTTGATCGTGCGTCCGTTGCGCGATCACCTCTACAACGAGAGCCTGTGGATCGCCAACGTGCAGCGCGCGGTCGCCGAGGCGGTGCGCGCCGACGGCGGCGATGCCGAAGCGCGCATCGGCCTGATCGGCATGGACAAGGACGCCTCCAGCTACTACCTGCGCGAGTTCCCGCAGTGGCCGCTGGTCGATGTCAGCCACACCGCCACTTTGTCGGCCACCGAGCTGCGCCGCTTCCTGTTCGAAGCCAATCAGATCGACAGCCACGGCGGCTTGATGCTGATCCGCGCCAACGTGCCCGGCCCGGTGTTCGACATGCTCGAAGCGTTTCGCAAAAGCTCACCGGCGTTCACCCAGTTGGTCGCCGAGTACCAGTTCATCGAGCAGTACCGCGCGGCCTGGAGCGATGCGCCCTACCCGCCGACCTTCGTCACCACCGACGCGGTGATCGTGCATTCCGGCCACGTGCTGCTGGTGCGCCGCCGCGCCGAACCGGGCAAGGGCCTGTGGGCGCTGCCGGGCGGTTTCGTGGGTCAGCACGAAAGCCTGCTCGACGCCTGCCTGCGCGAGCTGCGCGAGGAAACCCGGCTCAAGCTGCCGCTGCCGGTGCTCAAGGGCTCGATCAAGGGCGAGCACGTGTTCGACCATCCCGAACGCAGCGCGCGCGGACGCACCATCACCCACGCCTTCCACTTCGAATTCCCGGCCGGCGAACTGCCGCCGGTGCGCGGCGGCGACGACGCCGACAAGGCACGCTGGATCGCGGTCAGCGAGGCGCTGGAAATGGGTCCGCAACTGTTCGAAGACCACCTGCACATCCTCGAATTCTTTCTCGGCCGCGGCTAAGCGCACACGCACCGCCCGGCCTCTCGCCGGCGGACAGACCGCCGGCTTACCCCAGACGCGAAGGAGCTTCCCGTCATGCAATGCCTCGACAACCTGCTGCTCAACACCGACAGCTACAAGGCCAGCCACTGGCTGCAATACCCGCCCGGTACCGATGCGACGTTCTTCTATGTCGAATCGCGCGGCGGCGTGCACGACCGCACCGTGTTCTTCGGCCTGCAGGCGATCCTCAAGGAATACCTGGCCAAGCCGATCACCCACGCCGACATCGATGAAGCGCGCGACCTGTTCGCGGCGCACGGCGAGCCGTTCAACGAAACCGGCTGGCGCTACATCGTCGACCGTCACGGCGGCCTGATGCCGATCCGCATTCGCGCCGTGCCCGAAGGCACGGTGGTGCCGACGCACCAGGCGCTGGTGACGATCGAATCGACCGATCCGGATGCGTACTGGGTGCCGTCGTATCTTGAAACCTTGCTGCTGCGGCTGTGGTATCCGGTGACGGTGGCGACGATCAGCTGGCACGCCAAGCAGACGATCCGCCAGTTCCTGGAACGCACCAGCGACGACCCCGAAGGCCAGCTGCCGTTCAAGCTGCACGACTTCGGCGCGCGCGGCGTGTCCAGCACCGAATCGGCGGCGTTCGGCGGCGCCGCGCATCTGGTCAATTTCCTCGGCACCGACACCGTTTCGGGCCTGCTGCTGGCCAAGCGCTACTATCACGAGCCGATGGCCGGTTTCTCGATTCCGGCCGCCGAGCACAGCACCATCACCAGTTGGGGCCGCGAGCACGAGGTCGATGCCTACCGCAATATGCTGACCCAGTTCGGCAAGCCCGGCGCGATCGTCGCGGTGGTGTCCGACAGCTACGACATCTTCCATGCCATCCGCGAGCATTGGGGCAAGACCTTGCGCGAGGAAGTGATCGCCTCGGGCGCGACCTTGGTGGTGCGTCCGGACTCCGGCGATCCGGTCGACGTCGTGCATCAGTGCGTGACCCTGCTCGACGAAGCCTTCGGCCACACCGTCAACAGCAAGGGCTTCAAGGTGTTGAACCACGTGCGCGTGATCCAGGGCGACGGCATCAACCCGACCAGTATCCGCGCGATCCTCGAACGCATCACCAGCTACGGCTACGCCACCGACAACCTCGCCTTCGGCATGGGCGGCGCGTTGCTGCAGCGGCTGGATCGCGATACCCAGAAGTTCGCGCTCAAGTGTTCGGCGGCGCGGGTCAACGGCGAGTGGATCGACGTGTACAAGGACCCGGTCACCGACAAGGGCAAGTCGAGCAAGCGCGGCCGCATGACCTTGCTGCGCCATCGCGAATACGGCCATTTCAAGACCGTGCCGGTGCCGCCGGAAGCGGCGTCGCTGGAAGAAGCGGTCAAGCCGCTGGGCTTCGACGATGCGATGGTGACGGTGTGGGAGGACGGCAAGCTGGTCAACGACTGGACGTTCGCGCAGGTGCGCGAGTTGGCTAACGCTACCCGGCTTTGAGCTTGCTTGCGGCCCTCACCCCAACCCCTCTCCCGTTGCACGGGAGAGGGGCTAAGGGCGACGCGATCGCGACACAACGCCATCATCGGACAGCAACGCAACCGCTTCCCTCTCCCGCTTGCGGGAGAGGGCCAGGGTGAGGGGATGAGCGCCGAAGGCTCGAATGCTTCGGCTTTCCCCACATCACGACAACCAATGGAATCTTCCATGCAAGCCCCCATCGAAGGGCTAGCCGCCGCAGACCCGGCGACCCTGCCCCTGAGCGCAGCCTCCTGTCTGTTCGAACGCCTGCGCGCGACCACGCCGCAACTCGCGCGCCGCGCGCCGGTCGAACACGACGCCACCCGCTGGCATCCGCACAGCATAGACGGCGCACGCTACCGCTTCGCCCAGCCGATCACCTTCACCCCCTACGCCTCGGTGCGCCCGTGCTCGGCGCGCTGCCGCTTCTGTTCGGAAACCCTGCGCCCGCTCGAAGGCGGCACGATGGCGCAGACGCTGCGTCCGGCCGACGATTATTTCGACACCCTGGCGCGGGCATTGGCGCAACTGCGCGGCCTGCCGCTGTCGTGGTCGCTGTCGGGCCTGGAATCCAGCGACGACGAAGACTGGTTCCTGCAACTGCTGCGCACCCTGCACCAGGCCGAACGTGACGGCGTGATCGCGCACGACCGGGTGCTGTACAGCAACGGCGCCGGCTTCGCGCGCGGCCGCGGCGAGGAACTGATCGCCGCGTTGCAAGGCTTCGGCCTGTCCTGGGTCGAGCTGTCGCGGCATCACCCCGATGCGCTGCGCAACCAGCGCATCATGCGCTTCCGCGACGGCGAAGCGGTCGCCGACAACGCTGCGTTCGAAGCGGTCGCGCGCGCGATCTCGGCCGCGTTGCCGCTGCGCCAGGTCTGCATCCTGCAACGCGACGGCGTCGCCGATGCGCGCGGCGTCGCCGCCTACCTCGACTGGGCGAAGCAATGCGGCGCCGGCACGGTGATCTTCCGCGAGTTCTCGCGCCTGGGCGAAGGCTATCGCGACAACGGCACGCGCCGTTATGTCGACAGCGAACGCGTCGCGATCGAACAGGTGCTCGCCGATTGCATGGCCGCGCACTGGTGGCCGCGAATGCGCGCGCTGCAGATCACCGAAGGCTATTACTTCTGGAACCTGCGCCTGTACGACGAAACCAGCGGCCTGGAGGTGGTGTTCGAATCCTCCGACTACAGCGCGATGCACCGCCGCCACGCCAGCGGCGACATCTACAAACTGGTGTTCCATGCCGACGGCCGCCTGTGCGCCGGCTGGCAACCCGACCGCGACATTCTCTGGGACCCGCGCCACGGAGCGATGCATGGACAACCGTAGTTGGTGGGTGCTGTCGCCCGATCCACCCGAACACCGCCTGCCCGACGATCTGCGCGGCCGCGACGGCTTCGACGGCCGCGACTGCGGCTGGGTCAACCAGATGCGGCCGTTCGTGCGCCACTTCAGCCGCCCCGGCCAGACCGTGTTCGATCCGTTCTGCGGCTTCGGCACGACCTTGCTGGCGGCCGCGCTGGAAGGCCGCGCCGGTTGCGGGATCGAGATCGATCCCGATCGCGCCGCGCTTGCCGGCGAACGCCTGCGCCGGCACGGCGTCGATGCGCCGATCGCGGTCGGCAGCCTGCCGCAGACCGCGATTCCCGGCGCGATCGATCTGTGCCTGACCAGCGTGCCCTACTTCGGTTGCCGCTGGCCGCAAGCGGCCGCGGGCGACGGCTCGCGCAACCGCGATCAGCTGTACCTCGAACGCGATTACGCCGCCTACCTCGAACGCCTGCGCGACATCTTCTACGCAGTGCGCGCGGCCCTGCCCGACGGCGGCTACTGCATCGCGATGGCCGAGAACCTGGTGATCGACGGCCGCATGCTGCCGCTGGCCTGGGACCTGGGCCGGGTGCTCGGCGCGATGTTCGTGGCGCGCGAAGAACGCCTGCTGTGCTACGAACGCGACACCGCGCCGCTGCCGGCCGGCGCCAGCGCCAGCAACCGCAGCCACGAGTACGCGCTGGTAATGCACAAGACCGCCGAAACCATCTGCCTGCGCAGCACCATCGACGAGTTGCGGGCGATGCGCGAGGCCGGCTTCGCTTTCGACTTGTACGGCAGCTTCGCCCATTGGCTCGCGCACGACGGGGATCCGCCCGCGCGCCGGCCCGGCGACGCGGACCTGCAACTGCCCGACGACGAGGATCGCTTCAACGCGCTGCTGCACTGGCTGCACCAACGCCATTACGAACTGAGCCTGTGGGGCGAACCCGTATTGCCGCCGGTGCGGATCGATCGGCTGCGCGCGCATTGGTATCTGCGCGCGCAACGCCGCGACCGGCTCGGCCGGCTGGTGCGGCTGGACCTGAGCCTGGCCGGTCAGCCGCAGGTCGAGCGGTCGTGAGCTAACCCCGCCGCGTCTCAGGCCAGCGCTTCGGCGATCTGCTCCAGCCGCGCGCTGCCGCCCAGCGGCTTGAGCAGCGCCATGCAGCGCGCGCGGATCGCCGCCGGCGCCATCGGCCAGGCCGGGCTCAATCGCGACTTGGGAAACACCAGGTACAAGGTCTCCCCGCTCGGCGCGCCCTTGCCGCTGGCCAGGTTCACCGTCTGCCCCGACAGATCGCTGGCCATGCGGATCGAGACCTCGCCCAGCGGCCGGTCCTGGCCGACATCGCCGACTACGCCGTAACTGTAGCGACGCGTTCGCGGGTGATAGGCCACGACGAAGTCGCCGAGTTCGCCGGTGCCGTGTATCTGCAAAAACGTCGCCGGCAAGGTCAGATACGGAATGCGCGCGGCGTCGACATAGGCCAGCGGATCGGTGCGCGGACGCTCGGGATCGCTCAACGCGGTCATCGAGATGTAGTAGCCGGCGTTGCGTCCGCGGTTTTGTTCCAGCGGCCGCCCGGGCCGCTTGGGATCGGCGACCAGCGCGCTGCGCCAGTCGCCGTCGGGCCAACCGCTGTGGCGGATGTTCGCCAGCCCCAGGTTGTGTGGATGGTAGGCGTCGGGCGCGCCATCGGCGGTGATCGAAATATGCGGACTCAGATAGGCGTATGCCTGCTGAGTGCCTGCATCGAGTGTGTGAATCGAAGTTCCCTTGAAGTCCATCCATCGGTCAACGACCAAAATACTCACGGCACCCTCCTTGCCTGGTCGACAAACACGGCGATGTTGCCGTGTTATGTGCGCAGGCTAACGTGCCGACGCGCCGTTTCATGTCAATCCGATGTGATTTCGCGAGATTTAATTTTCGCGTTTCGGCTTCGTGTTTCGGCGGGCATCGCGGCAGGCATGCAACGGCTTGAGCGAATGCATGCATGCGTTACCGACTGATCGTGTTCGCGATCCGTCCAATAAAAATTTCTCGCTGGTTTACTACAGCCACCTGGCACATAAAACGCGACTATTTTGGCGCGATCGCGGCGCTTTCGAAGCGACATCGGCCGCGGCGTTTGTCAGCGCGTTGGCGGCTTTCATTCATGCAGATCCAGCGCGAGGATCGCATCGCCATAGGTGTTTCCACCTACCTGGAAGCGGCGTTCGCCGACCTGGCGAAAACCGTTGCGCGCATAGAACGCCAAGGCGCGCGCATTGCCGGCATAGACCCCGAGCAACAGCCGCCGCGCGCCGCGCGCGCGCGACTCGGCCACGGCGTGCTGCATCAGTTCGCGGCCGACGCCGCCGCCGTGGAAACGCGACAACAGGTAGATGCGCTTGAGTTCCAGATCGTCCGCGCTCACGTCCTCGAGCGGCAACTTGGCCGGGGCGATCACCGCATAACCGACCGGCGCATCGCCGCGATCGGTCTGCGCCAGCCACGAGGCGGTCGCCGGATCGGCGAGCCACGCGGTGTAGACCTGCGGCGCGTGCTGCGCGCGGCAATGCTCGACGATGTCGCGGCCGTGCAGGATGCCGGCGAAGGTTTCCAGGAACGTCGCCGCGCCGGCCAGGGCCAGCGCGTCGGCGTCGCCGGCGTGGGCGCGGCGGATGTGGGTGGTGAGGGAGGCAGCAACGTCGGTCGAATCGCTCATGGCGGCATGCTTTGTGAGGGGCGATCAAGATCGCATGCCGGCAGATCAAACGGCATCGGCGGAAAGTCGCATCCACGTCGGCCCCCTGCAGGAGCGGCGCAAGCCGCGACCGCGCCGCCACATCGACGGCGCAACCTCATGCAACCCGCGCCACCCCACCCAGCTGACTCAGCGCCCGACCTCGATCACCACCTTGCCGAAATGCGCGCCGCTTTGCAGATGCTCATACGCCTCGCGCGCCTGATCGAACCCGAACACCCGATCGACCACCGGCGCGATCGCGTTGACGGCGACGAAGCGCGACAGATCCTCGGCCATGGCGCGGCTGCCGACGAAGATGCCGGACAGGCGCTTGACCCCGGTGATCAGCGAGAACGCATTGAAGTCGCCGCCGAAACCGCTGACCCCGCCGATGATCGAGATCGCCCCGCCGATCGCGGCGGCGTCGATCGAACGTTGCAAGGTGCCCTGGCCGCCGACTTCCAGCACCGCGTCCACGCCGCGTCCGTCGGTGAGCCGGCGCACTTCGTCCTGCCATTCCGGGGTGGCGCGGTAATTGATCGTCGCATCGGCGCCGAGCGCCTTGGCGCGGGCGAGCTTGTCGTCGCTCGACGAGGTGATGATCGCCTGCAGCCCGGCCGCCTTGGCCAGTTGCAGGCCCCAGATCGATACGCCGCCGGTGCCCAGCAGCAACACGCTCGCGCCCGGCTGCAAACGGGCTTCGACGAACAACGCATTCCACGCAGTCACCCCGGCGCAGGTCAGGGTCGCGGCCTGGGCGTCGTCGAGATGCGCGGGCACCGCGAACACCGAGTCTTCCGACACCACGATTTCCTCGGCCAGCACGCCGTCGGCGACCGCGCCGAAGGCGTCGCGGGTGTTGTGCGCGGTGGGCGCGCCGGCGTGCCAGTGGGGGAAGAAACTGGTCGCGACCCGGTCGCCGACTTTCCAGCGGCCGGCGCCGGCGCCGATCTCGACGATTTCGCCGACCGCGTCCGAAGCCGGCACCACCGGCGTGTCCGAACTGGGCAGATAGCTGCCGCCGGCGATCATCAGGTCGCGGAAATTCAACGACACCGCGCGGACCCGGACCCGGACCTGGCCGGCGGCCAGTGCGAACGAGGGGCGTTCGAACGATTCCAGCGTGCCGATACCGGCGCCGCTGCGGATGCGATAAGCCTTCATGGGGATTCTCTTTGGAGGTGGGGGAGTGCGACGGCCGCGCGGTGGATCGCGGGTGCGCGGATCGGGTCCGGGCGGATGCGATGTGCCTGGCGACCGTGTGGCGCTACGATAGCGTCGCCCGATACGCCCCAGTGGCTAGATTCAGGCCACACTTCGTAGCCCCACAGGAACCAATATGGCCGTCAACGACCAACTGCTCGGCATCGTCGCCTTCGTTCAATCGGCCGAGGCCGGCAGTTTCGCGATCGCCGCCGAGCGCCTGGGCGTGACCCGCTCGGCGATCGGCAAGCGCATCGCCCGGCTCGAACAACAGCTCGGCGCGCGCCTGTTCCACCGCAGCACCCGCCGCCAGAGCCTGACCGACGACGGCCAGGCCTACTACGAACGCTGCGTCAAAGCGCTGGCCGAACTCGACGCCGCCCAGGCCGCGCTCGACAGCGGCCGGCGCGAACCCAGCGGCCGGTTGCGGGTCAGCGCGCCGGTGCTGTTCGGCCGCCATTGCGTGGCGCCGGTGATGCTGGAACTCGCGCGCCGGCACCCGAAACTCGACATCGACCTGTCCTTCAGCGACCGCGTGGTCGATCTGGTCGAAGACGGCTACGACCTGGCGATCCGCATCGGCCGCCTGCCCGACAGCGCGACCCTCGCGGCGCGCCGGCTGACCGACGAAAGCCTCGGCATCTGCGCGTCGCCCGCGTACCTGGCGCAGCGCGGACTGCCGCGCGAGGTCGACGACTTCGCCGGCCACGACGCGGTGCTGTACGGCCGCAACGGCCACAGCGTGCCGTGGCGCCTGCGCGACGCGAACGGCGAGGTGCGCGAACCGGCGGTGCGCGCGCGGCTGCGCTTCGACGACCTGCAGGCGATCGCCGACGCCGCGATCGCCGACGCCGGCCTGGCCCAGCTGCCGTGCTGGCTGTTGAGCCAATACGTGCGCACCGGCGAATTGCAGATGGTGATGCACGCCGACCGCGTGGTCGGCGGCCGCATCAACGCCGTGTGGCCGCACACCCATTACCTGCCGCTGCGCACGCGCGTGGCGATCGATCTGCTGGTGGAGCGGATTCCGGTGCTGGTGGGGTTGGAGGCGCAGGGGTGGCGCGAGGCGGCCTAGGGATGTCGGGATGTCGGGATGTCGGGATGTCGGGATGTCGGGATGTCGGGATGTGGGGGATGTGGGGGATGTGGGGGCTGTGGGGATGCGGAGATGCGGAGATGCGGAGATGCGGAGATGCGGGGATGCGGGGATGCGGGGATGCGGAGGATGCGCGGCGTGGCATCCGATGCAATGCACGGAGCAAACGCCACCTTCAATCCGCAGCGCTCCAACCTACCGTTCCCCCCCTTTGAAAAAGGGGGGTAGGGGGGATTTGCTTTTACCCGCAAGCGACGACGTTGCGTGGGGAGTTCTAAGAGCAAAAGCAAATCCCCCTACCCCCCCTTTTTCAAAGGGGGGAAAAGCAGAAGCCTTTGCTCCTATCTCACTCCTCACTCCTCACCTCTCACTTCTCACCCCTCCAAACTCACCCCTCCAAACTCACCGCTCCGGCCAATACCAAGCCGGCGCATCCAGCATCCCCTGCCCGGCGATGCCGGTCTGGCTGAACTGTTTTTCCAGATGCAGGCTGTTGCAATCGTCTTCGGCCTCCAACGCGCTGATCAGGCGCGAGGCATGCGAGACCACCCACACCTGGGTGCGGCGCGAGGCGTGCGCGATCAGCCGCGCCAGCGCCGGCAGCAGGTCCGGGTGCAGGCTGGTTTCGGGCTCGTTGAGCACCATCAGCGGCGGCGGTCGCGGGGTGTGCAGGGCGGCGATCCACAGCAGATAGCGCAAGGTGCCGTCGGACAGTTCCGCCGCCGACAACGGCCGCAGCAGGCCGTGCTGGAAGAAGCGCAGCGAGAAACGTCCGCCCTCGCCGTCGACCTCGACCCGCGCGCCGGGAAACGCATCGTCGACCGCCTCGGCCAGCGCGCGCGGATCGCCGATCTCGACGATGGTCTGCCAGGCCGCGGCCAGATCGCGGCCATCGTGGCTCAACACCGGCGTGCGCGTGCCCAGTTGCGGCTGCCGCGCCGGCGCTTGCGCGTCGCTGCGGAAGTGATCGTAGAAACGCCAGCCGCGGATGGTTTCGCGCAGGCTCAGCACCTCCGGCGCGGCGCGCGGGTCGGCGATCTGGGCGAACACGCTGTCGAACGCGCTCAGGTGTTCGGCCGCGACCCGCCAGCCGCGCCCCTCGCGCACCCGCGCCATCGGCCCGCGCCGGTCGACCAGCAGATTGGACGAGCGCAGGAACGGCCCGCTCCAGATCGCCTCGCGCTTGATTTCCGGATCGTGGGCGAACATCGAAAGGCTCGGCGTCGGCAGGCCCAGGTCGATCGCATAGCCGTATTCGTCGCCGGCGAAGCCCAGCCGCAGCGACACCGGCGCGTTGCGCGGCCCGCCCTGGATCGGCACCTCACCGCGCTTCATCCGCGCCGAGATCGTCTCCGGCCCGGCCCATAACGTCGACTCCAAGCCGCCCTCGCGCGCCAGCGCCGTCACCACTCCGCCCTGCGCGGTCTGGGCGAGCAGGCGCAGCGCGCGGTACAGATTCGACTTGCCGCTGCCGTTGGCGCCGGTGACCACGTTGAGCCGGCCCATCGGCACGACCAGTTCGCGCAGGGAACGGTAATTGGCGATGGCCAGGGTGCTGAGCATGCGGGTCGAACGCGGGAGACGGGCGCCCAGCCTGCCAGAAGCCGCCCGCCGGCGCCCGCACCTGTCGACACTGACAGGCGACGTCCTTAAACGGACATTGATCACGTTATTATTGTCTAGCGAGTCACCCTCAGGCACGGATATTCCGTGCCTGCGTTCGTCTGGGGACCCGACCGACCCGGCCTTCCGGCCGTGCGGCGGGAGGACGGATCGACTCGAATCAGGCGCTGCGTCCGCACCGGCCGCGGCTTTCAGGAAAGCAGTTTGAAGGAACGAATGACGATGAAGACCGCAAACAGGGGAATCCAGGCCGCCGCCTGCGTGATCGGCCTGGCCGCCGCGCTGAGCGCCGCACCGGGCTGGGCCCAGCGCAAGAGCGCGCAGGACCAGCGCGCCGAGAAGATGACCCAGATCCCGACCTGCTCCAAGAACCTCGGCGCGATTTCGGTGATCGAGCCCGAAGACACGGTGAACTGGTGGAGCGGCCAGCAGCTGCCCGCGCCGAGCAAGCTGATCAAGGTGTTCGTGCAGAAATCGCGCTGCTTCACCCTGGTCGACCGCGGCGTCGGCATGGACTCGGCGATGCGCGAACGCGATCTGGCCGCAGACGGCCAGCTGCGCAACAAATCCAACATCGGCAAGGGCCAGATCCGCGCCGCCGACTACGTGCTGGTGCCGGACCTGATCTCCAAGAACAGCAACGCCGGCGGCAACGCGATCGGCGGCCTGCTCGGCGGTCTGATCGGCGGCAAGGCCGGCGCGGTCGCCGGCAACCTCAACTTCAACAAGAAGACCGCCGACGTGGTGCTGACGGTGACCGACGTGCGCTCCTCCGAGCAGGTCGCGATGGCCGAAGGCAGCGCCAAGAAGACCGACATCGGTTTCGGCGGCAGCGGCGCCTTGTTCGGCGGCAGCGGCCTGGGCGGCGCCGGCGTGTCGGGCTACGCCAACACCGAAGTCGGCCAGGTCATCACCCTGGCGTACCTGCAGGCCTACACCAACCTGGTCGCCGAACTGGGCGGGCTGTCGAACAACCCGTCGGCCTCGAATTCGCAGCAGGCGGTCACCGTGGTCAAGGCCGCGCGCCTGTTCGCCAATTCCAACGGCGCCGGCAAGGTGGTGCGTCCGCTCGACCCGGGCATGATGCTCTACCCCACCGGCAACAAGCAGGGCGCGATGTGGGAAGTCGAGGACGAACTGGGCAACAAGGGCTGGGTGTCTTCGCTGGCGCTGGAGCTGTCGAAGTAAGTCTTCCTCGCTCGCATCATCGGTAGACAGACAAACGAAAGGGCTGCCGTCACCGGCAGCCCTTTTTGTTGCTCCAGCCACGCGCGCTCGATCGCGCAATGAACGGCGGCAGCGAGCGCTTTACTTCGCCGCGCGGCTGCGCGCGATCCAGCCCTGCACCCGCTCGCGCAGGTACTGCAAGGGCACGATGCCGTCGCCGAGCACCTGCTGGTGGAACTGGCGGATGTCGAAACGATCGCCGAGCGCCTGTTCGGCCTCGCGACGCAGCGCGAAGATTTCCAGCGCGCCCGACTTCGAACCTGCCCCGGCGCCGCCGATGGATGCCCGTCCGACCACCATCCCGCGCGCCGGTGCGCGCCGCCGAATCGCCGCTGGTGCGGCTTCCTCGCTGAGCGCTTCGGCGTAGCGCGCCCAGCCTTCCCGCCGCCGCGCCACGAACGCGCCCCGATCGCCGCGGCGTCAGTGATGCCCGGTCATGCACCAGGTGATCGCGGCGCCCGCGGCGATCGTCGCCGGGACGGTCGAGGTTGGCGCGGTAGATGCCCGGCTTGGCGATGTCGGGCTGCATCTCGTAATGCGAGCTGACCCCGCGCCGGCTGCCGCGCGACTCGCGCTGCACGAAGCGCGAGAACGCCAGTTCCTCGTCGGCCGGGCGGGGTTCGCCAGGCGCCCGGGCTGACGCCGCCTTCTGCCCCAGTTCGCTCACCGTGCGGGCGTCGCGACGGTGCGGCGCAGTAGATACCTCGCGCGCGCGCGGTGAACTGCCCGGGTCCAGGCACCACGCAAGGCTCGCCGGCCTCGCGGCGCGCCGATCGCGCAACGGAAGCCGGCGCGCGAGCGCTTCGCGAACGCGCATCCTCGCGCTGGCCGTGCGCGACGAGAACTCGGCGCACGCGCGCCGCGAGGCGATCTGCGGTTGAGCCGGGCCAGGTTCTGCCCGGTGACTCGGCCGCCGCGCGGCATCGTCGCCGGGCGCATTGGCGCGGTAGATGCCCCGGCGGCGATCGGGCGATCTCGTTGCGCTGCACCCAGCCCGCGCTGTTGCGTTCTTCACCGTCGACGCGGGCTGGCCGGCATCGCGCGATCTTCGCGCTCGTTCGCGCGCGTCGAGCATGCCGCGGCTGCGAGAACGCCAGTTCTCGCGCCGAGGCGAACGTCGGCGCCGCGGCTTCGATGCCGCGGTCGCTGCCGCGAATCGAGCACCGCCGTTTTCGCTCACCGGCGGCGGATCTGCGACGGTCGCTTGCCGCCGGCGCCTCTTGGCGCGCGCGGCCGGGGGCGGCGCAGCACGCGCGAGCGGCGACAGCGTCGGGGCCGACAGGCGATGCTGTCTGGGCTGCTAGCGCGGCGGCGCGGGCGGCGGCGGCCGGCGTCTGATCAGCGACGAGCGCGGAACCCTTGCCCGCGCGGCATCCTCGCTGTGCTGCGCCGGTCTCACGACGGCGACCGGCGGCGAGCGTGCGACGGCGTCGATTGCGGCCACGCGCGCCCAGCGTCTTGGGTGCCGAATAACCGGCCTTGAGGCCCGCGCGCAAATTCACGATCTCGTTGTCGACATAGCCCGGAAAACCGCGCCAGCGGGTCAGCGCCTGCTTGCGTTCTTCGGCCGTCGCCACCGGCTGGCGATCGGCGAGATCGGCCAGATTGTTCTGCCAGCCGCCCATGTGGTTGACGTTCCAGCCTTCTGCCTTGCACACGCGCATGCCGCGGCTGGCCTGCAGCATCTCGCGCAGTTGCGCGTACAGCAGCTGCGCGCCGTCGTCGCCGACCGCGGCACGGTCGATCGCCGAGAAGCGCTGCCACAACCCATCCTCGCGCCGTTCGAACGCGCGCAGATCGGCGGCGGCGTTGTGCGGCAGGTAGTCGTGCCGCTTCAACGGCAAGCCGGTCTGGTAGGCCGGACCGGGATCGAAATCGAGCACCGCGGCCAGGTAATCGTCGGCGATCGCGTCGACCTGGGCGGATGCGTCGTCCTTGCCGGCGGCCTGCCTGGGCGCATCGGCCTTGGCCGCGGCCGGGGGCGGCGGCAGCGCCGCCAGCGTCGGCAGCGACAGCGCCACCGTCAAGGCCAACAGTCCGATTCGTTGTCTGGTGCGTCGCATAAGCATCTCCCCGGCGGTCATCCGCAACTCGATGTTAACGATTGCGCGGACACGGCACCCTGCGCCGGAGGTCACGGTGGCTAATGGCCTGGCTGCGAAACAGCGCGGCGGGAACCTGCGTCGCAGCGCATTGCGACCGCAGTCTCACGACGACGCGGTGCGTGCGAGCGTGTACAAAGGAAGGCCGTTCGCCACCGGATCACGCCCATGCCCCCCACCGACCGCAACCTGCGCCTGGACTACATCGAATTCACCGTGTCCGACATCGCCGCCTCCAAGGCGTTCTACGCCGAAGCCTTCGGCTGGACCTTCACCGACTACGGCCCGAACTATTGCGAGTTCAGCGACGGCCGCATGAAGGGCGGCTTCACCACCCAGGGCCGGCCGCAGCCCGGCGGCGCCTTGGTGATCATCTACGCCGACGATCTGGACAAGGCGCGACGCAACGTGGAAGACGCCGGTGCCCCGATCGTGGCCAACCACGAATTTCCCGGCGGACGGCGTTTCCACTTCACCGATCCGGACGGCTACGAACTGGCGGTGTGGACCCAACAATAAACCCGCGTCAACCGCGTCGGATCGCGGACGCAATCGGCGCCCGGCTTGGCTTATGATCCGGCCATCGACGAAGGAACGATCTCGATGGCCTTGGACGCGGTAGGCGAAGTGTTCGGCGGTGTGCTGCGGTTCTTCGGGCGCATGGTGGCCGAAGTGTTATTTCAGGGGTTGCTGTACGGCACCGGCTACGTGTTGCTCAAACCCTTCCACCGGGACAAAGAGCCCAGCGATACCTTGTGCGGCGTGGTCGGCCTGTTGGCGTGGGCCGCATTCGCGGCCGTCGCGTACATGGCGTATCGCTACGTGCAGTCGCCGGCCTGATCGCACTCGCCGCAGGGCCGGCGTCGCGAACCACGACACTCGCCCGGTCCGGCCCAGGTAAATCGAGCAGCCGCCATCTTGACCGGGCCGGGCGATTGCGCATGCTATGCCCTATCGCTTCCACTCACCGATCGCCCCATGGCCTACGAACCCCTGCGCATGATCTGGGATTACGCGGACGGCCCGCGTACCGGCATCGCCGACCATAACGGCCGCCCGCATTACTTCTCCTGCGTGTTCGACGACGAACTGGGCATCTACGGCGACGTGTTCGACATCACCCCGATCGACGATGAAACCTACGCCTGGGCGCAGGAGCACTGGGCGATCTGGCAACGCTGGGAAACCGAAGCCCACGCCGGCCGGCTGAGCGCCGACTCGCACCCCAAGCACGGCCACTTCGACCCGCGCTACAACGAGTTGGAAGCCCTGCTCGACAAGGCCATCGACCGGCTCGCGGCGCAGACCCTGCGCCGGCACGGCGAGATCCGCCGCGCATCGATCGAGGGCGAACTGTTTCCGGGGCAGTGGAACCGGCTCGAAGTCGAGTGGACGCAGTTGCCAGCGAACGCCTCGACCTGAACATCCACGAGGCAGTACACCACGCAGATCAGCCTCACCTACGAATAAGGCTGCGAGGTATTTTGTGGGAGGGCCTTCAGCCCCGATGCTTTCCTCTCAGATCGCCCGATCTGCGAAAGCTTTCTTGCAGTAATCCCTCATCGGATCGAAAAGCATCGGGGCTGAAGCCCCTCCCACAAAAAACCTCGGGGCAGCGCACTGACTCTGGCTGGTTGTGGCAATTCCCGCTCCCCAAAAAAAACGGCCCGGAATCCCGGGCCGTTTCGATCCGAAGCACCCCGCCGCGCTTACAGCATCGGCAACTTCAAGCCCTGTTCCTTCGCGCACTGCTGCGCGATCTCGTAGCCCGCATCGGCATGCCGCATCACGCCGGTGCCGGGGTCATTCCACAGCACCCGCGCGATGCGCTTGTCGGCCTCTTCGCTGCCGTCGCAGACGATGACCACGCCGGAATGCTGCGAGTAACCCATGCCGACGCCGCCGCCGTGATGCAACGACACCCAGGTCGCGCCGCCGGCGACGTTGAGCATCGCGTTGAGCAAGGGCCAGTCGCTGACCGCGTCGCTGCCGTCCTTCATCGCTTCGGTCTCGCGATTGGGCGAGGCCACCGAGCCGCTGTCGAGATGATCGCGACCGATCACGATCGGCGCCTTCAACTCGCCGTTGCGCACCATCTCGTTGAACGCCAGGCCGAGCTTGTGGCGCAGTCCCAGGCCGACCCAGCAGATGCGCGCCGGCAGGCCCTGGAAGCTGATGCGCTCGCGCGCCATGTCCAGCCAGCGGTGCAGGTGCGCGTCGTCGGCGATGATTTCCTTGACCTTGGCGTCGGTCTTGTAGATGTCTTCCGGATCGCCGCTGAGCGCGACCCAGCGGAACGGACCGACCCCGCGGCAGAACAGCGGGCGCACGTAGGCCGGCACGAAACCGGGGAAATCGAAGGCGTTCTCGCAGCCCTCGTCCTGCGCCATCTGGCGGATGTTGTTGCCGTAGTCGAAGGTCGGAATTCCCTGCCTCTGGAACGCGAGCATCGCCTCGACATGCACCCGCATCGACTTCTTGGCCGCATCGCGCACGCCCTGCGGATCGCTCTTCTGCTCGGCCAGCCAACGCTCGACCGTCCAGCCGATCGGCAGATAGCCATGCACCGGATCGTGCGCGCTGGTCTGGTCGGTGACCGCATCGGGACGCACGCCGCGGCGCACCAGTTCCGGCAGCACGTCGGCGGCATTGCCGAGCAGCGCGATCGACTTGGCCTCGCCCGCGGCGGTGTACTTGGCGATGCGCGCCAGCGCGTCGTCGAGATCGCTCGCCTGCTCGTCGACGTAACGCGTGCGCAGGCGCATGTCGATGCTGCTCTGTTTGCATTCGATGTTGAGCGAACACGCGCCGGCCAGCGACGCGGCCAGCGGCTGCGCGCCGCCCATGCCGCCCAGGCCGGCGGTCAGGATCCACTTGCCGGTCAGATCGCCGCCGTAATGCTGGCGACCCATCTCGACGAAGGTCTCGTAGGTACCCTGGACGATGCCCTGCGAGCCGATGTAGATCCAGCTGCCGGCGGTCATCTGGCCGTACATCATCAGGCCCTTCTTATCGAGCTCGTTGAAGTGCTCCCAGGTCGCCCAGTGCGGCACCAGGTTGGAATTCGCCAGCAACACGCGCGGCGCATCGGCATGGGTCGGAAATACACCGACCGGCTTGCCCGACTGGATCAGCAAGGTCTCGTTGTCCTCCAGTTCGCGCAGAGATTTCAAGATCGCATCGAACGAAGGCCAGTCGCGCGCCGCGCGGCCGATGCCGCCGTACACCACCAGTTCGGCCGGATTCTCGGCCACGTCCGGGTCGAGGTTGTTCTGGATCATCCGGAACGCGGCCTCGCTTAGCCACGACTTGCAGGTTTTCTCGCTGCCGCGCGGAGCGCGGATGACGCGGGAGGGATCGTTGCGAGTGGCTGCGGACATGGCGGTTTCCGATGCGCGAAAGAGACCCGAATTATCGCGCCGCGTTCCGGCCGCTCGCCAGCGCCGGCACCGCCGCGAGCGCGTGCAAAGCGGTGTTTGCGCCCGAAACTGTCGCACCGAAGCCAAAATGTATACGCTGTATACATGAGCGCGCCCGCCACCGCCGATCGCATCCTGCGCGCCGCGCGCGCCTTGTTCGAGCGCGGCGGCGCGCAGGCGGTGAGCATGCGCGGCATCGCCCAGGCCGTCGGGCTGACGCCGATGGCGATCTACCGCCACTTCCCCAACCGCGAAGCGCTGCTGCAGCGCATCAGCGACGACAGCTTCGAGCAGATCGCCCATCACTGGAGCGCGCGCAACGAAGGCGGCGACGTGATCGCACGGCTGCTGGCGATCCAGCGCATCTACCTCGACTACGCATTGGCGCACCCGCATCTGTTCGATCACGCCTTCTCGATGCCGCGCGAACGGGCGCGGCGCTTCCCCGAGGATTTCCGCGCGCGCCGCTCGCCGACCTTGAACGTGGTCGCCGATGTAGTGATCGAAGCGCAACAGGCCGGACGCCTGAAGCCGGGCGATGCCTGGGACATCGCGATGACGTTATGGGCGCACACCCACGGTCTGATCGCGCTGTACCGCGCCGGCCGTTTCAGTTACGACGAACGCGAGTTCCGCCGTTTCTACGAAGCCTCGCTCGCGCGCTTGCTGCAGGGCATCGAGGCCTAGGCCGCGGACGTCGCGGCCGCGCGCGATAACGCGGGGCCGGACAAAAAGACGCCCGGCACGAGCCGGGCGTTCGATCGATCCAGAGTCGGACCAGAAGTTAAGCGAAATCGGGACGCTGAGCGAAACAGCGACTGCGCAAGCCAGGCCTCAGTGAACGGCCGGATCGAGCCTGCGCAACGCACTGGCGACATCGACCTCGCCGGTGCCGTTGAGATCGTCGCGGCTGTAGCTGCGGCCGTAGGCGGCGCAGTCGCGCTTGGACCTGGACTGGATGCGCGAGCCGGTCTCGCGCAGGCATTGCGCGTCGCTGAGCCTTTTCTTCGCCGGCTGCGCCTGCGCATCGGCCTTCGCATCGACGCTTGTGTCGGCCTGGCGTGCATCGGCTTGCACGGTCGATTCGACCTGGGTTTGCGGATTGGGGGTTTGCGCCGCGGCGGCGAACGCGAATGCGCTCAACGCCGTGGCGAGCATCAGACGTTTCATGAAGCGCCTCCTGTACGAACAGGGTTGGGAATGGGCTCCATCACCATACGCCCGCCGTGTCGGCGTGACGCAGGTGTCATGCGTTTCGTTTAGCCGATTGTCAGCGTTGTGGACAGGTCTCGCGGCGGCCGCTGTGGAACGCCATCGCTTCGGCCTCGGTCGCCGGCCGCGGCGCGATGCCGTCGTCGAACAACACCCGCCACACCCCGTCCGCGCCGCGCTGCCAGACCGATTGGTAGGCGCCGATCAGGTAACGCGGCTGCGCGCCGGGATCGAGCTTCTGGTACAGCGCCGGGCCGGTCGACCAGGCGATGTCGGGCGCGCCGGCGATGGTGACCCGGGTCGGATACCAACGCAGGCGCAGGCGCTTGCCTTCGATCAGCCCGGCCCATTCCTCGACGATGCGGTCGCGGCCCCGGGTCGGCTGGACGCTGCCGGCGCCGAACGCGGCCTGTTCATGCACGTGCTCGGCGAAGGCCTTGCGGTCGTGCTCGGCGATGGAACGGGCGAAACCCAGCTCGCGCGCCCACACCGCGCATTCGTCCGCGCTCAGTTGCGGCGACGCTGGCGCGGACGGCGCAGGCGCCGTCTGCGCGGCCGCGACCGACACGCTCAGCGAGCCCAGCAGGCAAACGGTGCGAACGATACGGCGCATGGCGGAACTCGCGACAGGATCCGGCGATCACTATCGGCCGCGTGCCGCCCCGCCGCCAGCGACGGAAGTCATGCCGCTCTTCATACCGCAGGCTTCATGCCGATCCTGGCGATTCGCCGCGCGGCGCGCGGGGCCGATGCGGTGACACAGGCCGGCCATCGGCCCCGGCTATCATGTCGCGATGCGCTCGATTCTGACCGCGGCCACCGCCGCCCTGCTCGCCTTCGCCCTCGCCGCCTGCACCCCGCCGACCCGCCCCGAGGCGCCGCCGGCCGACACGCCCTTGCTGCTGATTTCGATCGACGGCTTTCGCGCGAGTTACTTCGAACTCGGCCAGACCCCGAACCTGGAACGACTGGCCGGCGACGGCGTGCGCGCGCAGTGGATGACGCCGTCGTACCCGTCGCTGACCTTTCCCAATCACTACACCCTGGTCACCGGCCTGCGTCCGGACCACCACGGCGTGATCCACAACAGCATGAGCGACGCGAGCATCGGCAAGTTCAAGGTCGCCGATCGCGATGCGGTCGGCGATACGCGCTGGTGGAGCGGCGGCGAACCGATCTGGATCGGCGCGCAGAAAGCCGGCCTGCGCAGCGCGACCTTGTTCTGGCCCGGCAGCGAAGCGCCGATCCACGGCCTGCGTCCGAACCGCTGGCGCCCGTTCGACGCCAAGGTCGACGAGAACGCGCGCGTCGACGAAGTGCTGGGCTGGCTCGGCGAACCGGCCTCGACCCGGCCGCACGTGGCGACCTTGTACTTCGACGCGCTCGATCACGAAGGCCACGAGCACGGTCCGAATTCCCCTGAGGCGCGCGAGGCGATGGTGCGCATCGACGCGGCGATCGGCCGCCTGCTCGACGGCCTGGCCGCGCGCGATCAGCTCGAACGCGTCAACCTGATCGTGGTGTCCGACCACGGCATGGCCGAAGTGGTGCCGGGCCATCGCATCGCGGTCGAGGACATGGTCACGCCCGAGCAGGCCGTGGTGACCTCGGTCGGCCAGTCGATCGGCATCGCCCCCAATCCCGGTTTCGAGGCGCAGGTCGAACACCGCCTGCTCGGCGCGCACGAACAATACGACTGCTGGCGCAAGAGCGAGCTGCCGGCGCGCTGGCATTACGGCACCCATCCGCGGGTGCCGCCGATCGTGTGTCAGATGCACGAGGGCTGGGACGCGATCGAAGGCGAAAAACTGCGCGGCGCGACCCAGGTCCAGACCCGCGGCTCGCACGGCTTCGATCCGGCCCTGCCGTCGATGCGCGCGATCTTTCTCGCCCGCGGCCCGGCGTTCAAGCGCGGCGCGACCATTCCCGCGTTCGACAACGTCGATGTGTATCCGCTGCTGACGCGTCTGATCGGTATTCGCCCGGCCAGGAACGACGGCGACATCGCGCCGCTGCTGCCGGCATTGCGCGATCCCGATCGGCCCTGACGATCGCATCGCGCGGTGGGCACCGCCACACCGCGACGATGCGCATGCGGACGACGAGACCCGCGCATGGCCGCGCAACTACCCGCGCGACCGCATCGACAACGCATCGCGCTACGGGCGTTGTCATGCCCGCGCGATGACAACACACAGGTCGCGATGCGCGAATCGGGCTTTCGCCGGCATCGCTGACAGCCCACGGCGCTGACGTTTGTCATCGATGCGGATTTTGGTGACGCTCGCCCGAATTTCGCGGACCTGCGGAGCGCTAGCTTAGCGCTGGCGATTCCACGCCTCCTTGCCGTTCCGTCACCGTCCCCGCAACGGCGCGCCGACTCCCGGGCGCGCTGCGTCATCGCGATCCATTCTCGAGATCCGTCCATGCACACCACCCCAGGCACCGAGCCTGCGCGTCGCCGCGCGCGCCGCTGTTTCGCAATACCCGAACGCAAGCGAACCCGCACCGACGCGAAGCGCGTGTTGTCGGCCTGCATCCTGTCGCTGTCCGCGTTGCTGTGCGCCGGCGCGGCCGGCGCGCAGAACATCGCGCCGGCCGGCACCGCCTACCGCTGGGCGCACGGGCTTACACCCGGCGCCGACGGCCGCAGCGAGACCGAACCGACCAGCGTGCGGGTGGCCGCGTCGCTGCTCAACGACGGCGACGACACGGTCGATGTCGACCTCAGTGGCGGCCAGCCCGAACCGATCAATAACTACGAAGCGGCCGGAGTGATATGGCGCGATCGACTACGCACCATCGACCGGGTCGAGATCGTCCACGGCAGTTGGAACAGCAGCGGCGACGGCGCGTTCTGCGCGGGGCTAACCCTGCAGTTCTCCAACAGCTTCAGCGGCGACTGGCGCAACAGCGGCTGGACCCTGCAACCGGCGTATCAATACGACTCCTCGCAGACCGCCGGCGTCACCTACACCTTCCGCGGCCCGCCGAGCGAAGTGCGCGCGGTGCGCGTCACCGGCCAGCTGCACTGCACCCACAACAGCTCGTACTGGACCAACATCCGCGAAGTGCGCGCGTTCGAAGCCGGCCGCCTGAGCCTGTGGAACGATAGCGCGGTGCCGACCGTGGTCGATGCGCCCGATCCCGGCGGGGTCGAACTGGGCCTGCGCTTCCGCAGCATCCAGCCGGGCTGGATCAAGGGCGTGCGCTTCTACAAGGCCGCGGCCAACATCGGCGTGCATGTCGGCAATCTGTGGAGCAACGACGGCGTCTTGCTGGCGCGCGCGAACTTCGTCGACGAAACACCGTCGGGCTGGCAGCGCGTCGCCTTTGCCACGCCGGTGCGGATCGCCGCCGATACGACCTACGTGGTGTCGTACTACGCGCCCGGCGGCCATTATTCGGCCGACCTGGACTATTTCGCCGCCGCCGACTACGCCAACGGCCCGTTGCGCGCATTGCGCGACGGCAGCGACGGCGGCAACGGCAACTACCGCTATGGCGCGCAAAGCGCATTCCCGGACGCGACCTGGCGCTCGGCGAACTACTGGGTCGATGTCGAATTCGCTCCACTCGACGGCGACACCACCGCACCGACGGTACCGACCGGAGTGCGCGCGGTCGTCGGCGATGCCACCACGGTGTCGTTGAACTGGGACACCAGCAGCGACGACACCGGCGCGGTGCGTTACCGCGTGTATCTCGACAACAACCCGGTCGCGCTGGGCGAAGTCGACGTGCCCGCGTTCGTGCACGACGACGCGCAGCCGCAAACGACCTACAGCTATCGGGTCAGCGCGGTCGATGCCGCCGGTAACGAATCGGCGCGATCGGCAGCGATCACCGTCACCACTCCGCCTGCGAGCAGCACGCGCAGTTGCCCGCCGTTCCCGGCGTTTCCGAACGCGGCCTGCACCGGCGTGCCCGCGGGCCAGGCGCTGACCACGATCAACGGCAGCCTCAGCAGCACCCGCGACGGCCAGGTGATCAACGCCATGCTGATCACCGGCGACCTGGTGATCCGCCATCACAACGTCACCGTGAGCAACAGCCGGATCAAGGGCTTCGTCGACAATCGCAACGTCCGCAACCTGGTGCTCAAGGACGTCGACGTCGGTCCCGACGCGTGCCCCGCGGTCAACAACGGCGGACGCCGCCTGATCACCGGCGACAACGGCTACACCCTGATCCGCGCCCACCTGCACCACAACGGCGACGACATGCTGATCACCGGCGGCGGCGAGCCGGTGGTGATCCAGGACAGCCTGATTCACAACACCTGTTTCTATCCCGACGATCATCTCGACGCGGTGCAGTTCTATTCGCCGGGTCAGGTCGGTCACGTCAGCATCGTGCACAGCAACATCGACGCGCGCCCGGTCAACACCTCCGGTTACGGCAACGCCGCGGTGTTCTGGGCCGATCGCCCGGGCGCGGGTTCGACCCTGACCATCCGCGAAAGCCGCCTCGCCGGCGGCGGTTACACCTTGGCGCCGTACGATTCCGGATTGGGTTCGGGGGTGGTGATCGAAGTCAGCGACACGCGGTTCGTGCGCAATTCGCAGTGGGGCAGCGCTTGTTACGTGGGCAACCACAGCCCGGCCAATCATTCGCCGACGATTGCGTACAACGGCAACGAGGGGATCAAGTGGCTGCGCAATGCGTGGGATGACGGGACGCCGTTGGCTAGTTGTCAGTAGTCGTCGTTAAGTTACCTCGTTGCTTGGTTGCTTAGTGCTTTGTTATTGCGTTGTTGCCTTGTTGCGTAGCTGTGCAACTACGTACCAGACACGATGCTCTAGTCGACCCCGAGGCCGCACGTTGGCCTCGGGGTTTTTTCTTGGCAACGCGATCGCGCGCCCCGCTCTTGTGGGAGGGGCTATTGCCTCGACGCCTTTCGTTCCGATCGCGATGATCTTCGCTATCTGATCGAACGACGTCGCGACTTACCCCGTTCCTCGGATGGCCTCCCTGTAGGAGCGGCGCGACCGCGCCACCGCGGCGACCTCGCAATTTTCGTCATAGCTGCACTCCCGCGGTCGCGGCTTGCGCCGCTCCTACAGGTAGGCCATGCGGCTTTCACCTGAAGTCTTGCAATTCATCCAGCGCTGCGAAGCAAAGAACTCGCGTTAGCAAACGCACACCCGGAGGGCGGCGTGCAGGATGCACGCCGTGCGCCACCGGGACATGGATGTCCCGTGTGGCGCGTGCCTGCGTCAGCTCCGCACTTGCGGGCACTTGATTCACAGAAAAGCGTTTTTCTTTGGTTACCTTTTGACCGAAGGGAATCCAGACGGACTTTTGTCGCTTTTGACAAAAGAAAGTAACTCGGCCGCTTGCGGACGAAAGCTATTGATCTTGCCTTCGGCTTCAAAGGTTCTAGAGCTTTGAAGCTTTTAGGAGCTTCCAGCAGGATCAAAAGCTTCCGCCACTAAAGCGGCGGGTAACTTTCTTTTGTCAAAAGCGACAAAAGTCCGTCTGGATTCCCTTCGGTCAAAAGTCACCAAAGAAAAAGGCGTTCCTGTTTCGAGTCAAAAGCCGCACGATCGGTGCCGACGCAGGCATGCGCCACACGAGACATCCTGTCCCGGTGGCGCACGGCGCACATCCATGTGCGCCGCCCTACGGGTGTGCTTTTGCTAACGCGAGTTAGTGGCGTCGCAGCGCTGGATGAACTACGTAGCTTCAGGCGCGAGCAACAGCAACAGCAACAACAACGCCCACCGCCACGGCGATAACAAAAGGGGACCGATCGAGCCCCACAAACCACCCAATTCATCCCCCTGAACCCCTCCAGCATTGATGTCCGAATCCGGCGAGTCCCCCCTCCCCGCCCGATGCTAGCCTTCCCCCATGAACAGCAAATCCGACCCCGTCGCCATCCCCGCCCCAAGCGCCTCGCTGCCCCAGTGGCAAGTGTGCGAACAGGCCCGGCTCAGCCGCGATCCGCGCTTCGACGGACTGTTCTTCACCGCGGTCACCAGCACCGGTATCTATTGCCGGCCGGTGTGCCCGGCGCCGGCGGCCAAGCGCGAGAACGTCAAATACTTCGGCCACGCCGCCGCGGCCGAAGCCGCCGGGTTCCGGCCGTGCCTGCGCTGCCGTCCGGAGTTGTCGCCGGCCGAAGGCGCTTGGCGCCGTGGCGATGCGGCGATCGCGCGCGCGCTCAAGTTGATCGACGAGGGCGCGCTGGCCGAGCAGCCGCTGGCCGCGCTGGCCGAACGCGTCGGGCTCGGCGAACGCCAGTTGCGGCGTTTGTTTGTCGATCGCCTCGGCGCGCCGCCGATCGGCGTTCATGGCACCCGCCGTCTGCTGTTCGCCAAGCAATTGCTGACCGAAACCCGCCTGCCGATCACCGAAGTCGCGATGGCCGCCGGGTTCGGCAGCCTGCGCCGCTTCAACACCACCTTCCGCGAGGCCTATCGGATGGCGCCGCGCGATCTGCGCCGGCATCCGAACGAGCCCCCGAACAGCGACGGCGAAACGCTGGTGCTGCGGCTGGGTTATCGGCCGCCGTACGACTTCGCGCTGATGCTGGATTTCCTGCGCGGGCGCGCCCTGCCGGGCGTGGAAGTCGTCGACGAACACAGCTACAGCCGGGTGATCGGGCCGATCGAAACGCCGGGCTGGCTCCGGGTCAGCGCCTGGCCCAATGCCAAGAACGAGCCACAGCACGCGCTCAAGCTCGAATTGCATGGGCCGGCGCCGGCGCGCTTGCTGGAAATCATCAATCGCCTGCGGCGGATGTTCGATCTGGACGCCGACCCCAATGCGATCGGCGCGGCGCTGTCGGTCGATCCGCGGCTGCGCGCGCTGGTCGCCAAGCGTCCCGGGCTGCGGCTGCCCAGCGGCTGGGACGGTTTCGAAATCTCGGTGCGCGCGATCCTCGGCCAACAGGTCAGCGTCGCCGCCGCGCGCACGCTCGCCGCGCGCACCGCGCAACGTTTCGACCAGCCGTTGCCGAAAGCGTTCGGGCCCGGGCTGGAACATCTGTTCCCGACGCCCGAAGCGTTGGCCGATGCGGACCTGGCCGAAATCGGCCTGACCCGCGCACGCGCCGACACCGTGCGCACGGTGGCGCGCGCGCTGCTCGACGGCCGGGTCGACTTCCGCACCGAACGCACGCTCGACGAGTTCGTCGCGCGCTGGGTCGCGCTGCCCGGGATCGGGCCGTGGACCGCGCACTACATCGCGTTGCGCGCGCTCGGCCATCCCGATGCGTTCCCGGCCGACGATCTGGTCCTGCAAAAAGCCCTGCCCGAAGACGGTATCCGCATGAGCGCGAAAGCGCTCAACGCCCGCGCCGAAGCGTGGCGGCCGTGGCGCGCGTATGCGGTGATCCAGATCTGGCGCGACAGCATGTCCACGCCGCTCGCGAAGACCGCCGCCAAGTCCGCGCCCGCGATCGAACCGCCGAGCCATCCACCGATGAAGACACGCAAAGCGAGGAAGGCCGCATGAGTACGAACATCCGACTCAAGGACGACGCGGTCACCTACCAGCACATCGACAGCCCGGTCGGGCGCCTGCTGCTCGCCAGCGGCGACGACGGCCTGCGCCTGATCGAATTCGAAGCGCCGTGGCATCCGGTGTCGATGGGCGATGGCTGGCGCGAAGGCGACGATGCGGTGCTGGCCGCGACCCGCAAGCAGCTCGCCGAGTATTTCGCCGGCACGCGCAAGGATTTCGATATGCCGCTGGCCCCGCACGGCACGCCGTTCCAGATGCAATGCTGGCGCACGCTCGCGCTGATCGGATGGGGCGAGACCTGGAGTTATGGGCAGATGGCGCGGCACATGGGTCAGCCCACCGCGACCCGCGCGGTCGGCGCCGCCAACGGGCGTAATCCGCTGCCGATCGTGCTGCCTTGTCATCGCGTGATCGGCGCCGATGGCAGTCTGACCGGGTTCGGCGGTGGGCTGCCGACCAAGCAGTTTCTGCTGACGCATGAAGGGGTTTTGGGCAAACCCGCGCCGATCGCGGATCTGTTTGCGGTTTGATCGCGGCGGATCGGAAAGCGTCGGGGCTCAAGCCCCTCCCACAAAAGATTGCGCAGCCACGAGGTCTTTTGTGGGAGGGGCTTGAGCCCCGACGCCTTTCGATCAGATCGCCGAACTCACCGAGCCAAAATCAATCGGCCAGCAACGCCCGCAAGGTCCGCCCATACCGCGCCGCGATCGCCTCACGATCGCGATGACGCCCGTCGGCCACGACCTGCCGCCCGCCGACATGCACCTCGCGCAGCACGCTGCGATTGCCGCTGAACAACCAGCGGTCGACGCAATCCTCATCGCTCGCGCCGGCCAAGGCCGGCGCATCGCCGTCGAGAGTCAACGTGTCGCCATCGAGGCTGGCCTGATCGAACCCGGTCGAACGCGACGCGCTCGCGACCACGTCGCGCAGCAAGGTTTCGCCGACGCTGCTCGATGCCTGGCTGACCGCGATGTTGCGCCGACGCGTGAGCAGACGCTGGCCGTACTCCAGCCAGCGCAGCTCCTCGACCGGCGACACCGAGATATGCGAGTCCGACCCGACGCCCCAGAACCCGCCGGCATCGAGGTAATCGCGCAGCGGGAAGAAGCCGTCGCCCAGATTGGCCTCGGTGGTGGTGCAGATCGCCACGGTCGCGCCGCAGCGGGCGATGCCCTGCACTTCCGCCTCGTCGAGATGGGTGGCATGCACCAGGGTCCAGCGTTCGTCGACCTGGGCATTGTCCAGCAGCCACTGCACCGGCCGCGCCTTGCGCACGGCGAGGCAATCCTCCACCTCGGCGACCTGTTCGGCGATATGCACATGCACGCGGCTGTCGGACGGCAACGCCGCGAGCACGTCGCGCATCGGCCCCGGCGGCACCGCGCGCAGGCTGTGCAGGCAGCAGCCCACTCGCAGCAGCGCGTCGGTTTCGCCGCGCAGTGTGTCGAGTAATTTGAGATACGCCTCGACGTCGTGACCGAAGCGGCGCTGGCGTTCGCCGAGCGGGCGTTCGTCGAAACCGCCGGTCATGTACAGCACCGGCAGCAGCGTCATGCGGATGCCGGTTTCGCGCGCGGCGGCGATCAGCGCGCGCGACATCGCCGCCGGGTCGGCGTAGGGCCGGCCGTCGGGCGCGTGATGCAGGTAGTGGAACTCGCACACGCTGGTGTAGCCGGCTTCGAGCATCTCCACGTACAACTGGGTGGCGACCGCATGCAACGCCTCGGGGGTGAAGCGCGCGGCGAACCGGTACATGGTTTCGCGCCAGGTCCAGAAGCTGTCGGCGGGGTTGGTCTGGCGCTCGGCCATGCCGGCCATCGCGCGCTGGAACGCGTGCGAATGCAGGTTGGCGATGCCCGGCACGACGCGATCGCCGGCGGCGTCGCCGCGCCAGCCGGCGGGGGTCCAGATGCGTTGGGAGGCGGGAGTGGTCATGCGCGCATTCTCGCCTGCGCGGCGGCGCAACGCGACCCTCGCGCGCGAGCGAGCGGCACAACCGACTAGAATCGGCACCATGACCGCCTCTACTTCTGCCCCTCACGGCCACCGCTACGACGGCCTGATCCTCGGCGCTTCGCTGGCCACCCTCGACTGCGCCGACGGCTACGGCGAGATCGCCGACGCCGCGCTGGCCTGGCGCGACGGCCGCATCGCCCACATCGGCCCGCGCGCCGCGCTGGATGGCGAGCCGGCCGAACTGGCCGCGACGTTGATCCAGGCCGACGGCTGGATTACCCCCGGCCTGATCGACTGCCACACCCATCTGGTGTTCGCCGGCGACCGCGCGCGCGAGTTCGAACTGCGCCTGCAGGGCGCGAGTTACGAAGCCATCGCCCGCGCCGGCGGCGGCATCGTGTCCAGCGTGCGCGCCACCCGCGAAGCCAGCGAGGACGAACTGCTGCGCCAGTCGCTGCCGCGCGCGCGCGCGCTGCTGGCCGACGGCGCGACCAGCCTGGAGATCAAGTCCGGCTACGGCCTGGACTTCGACAACGAACGCAAGATGCTGCGGGTCGCGCGCCGGATCGGCGAGATCCTCGGCGTGCAGGTGCGCACGACCTACCTCGGCGCGCACGCGCTGCCGCCCGAATACAGCGACCGCGCCGACGCCTACATCGACGCGGTCTGCGAGTGGATGCCGCTTCTGCATGCGGAATCGTTGGTCGATGCGGTCGATGCGTTCTGCGAAGGCATCGGCTTCAGCCCGGCGCAGACCCGGCGCGTGTTCGAAACCGCGCGCGCGCTCGGCCTGCCGGTCAAGCTGCATGCCGACCAGCTCAGCGACCTTGGCGGCGGCGCGCTCGCCGCCGCGTTCGATGGGCTGTCGGCCGACCACGTCGAACACACCTCGCTGGACAGCGTGCGCGCGATGGCCGAACACGGCACGGTCGCGGTGCTGCTGCCCGGCGCGTTCCATGTGCTGCGCGAAACCAAGCTGCCGCCGCTGCAAGCGTTCCGCGAGCACGGCGTGGCGATGGCGGTGGCGACCGACTGCAACCCGGGCACCTCGCCCTTGCTGTCGCTGCGCCAGGCCATGCAGTTGTCCTGCACGCATTTCCGCCTGACCCCCGAGGAAGCGCTGCGCGGCGCGACCGTGCATGCGGCGCGCGCGCTGGGGCTGGTGGATGCGGGCGTGCTGCGGGTCGGCGCGCGCGCGGACTTCGTGCAGTGGGATATCGGGCATCCGGCCGAGCTGTGCTATTGGCTTGGCGGGCGGCTGGCGCGGCGGGTGGTTGCGGGGGGAGGGGTGGTGGTGGAGCGCGGCGAGTAGGATTGATGCGTTCGGTTATCGATAGCGCGTCGGTTAGTTGAGTGCGCGATGCGCAGCCAAACGCTTGACGGCCCTCTTATCGACATCGACATTCGAAGCGCCCCCGAATCGACATCGCCCCCTTTGAAAAAGGGGGCCGCGCCGGCGCGGGCACGAAGCCTTTGCATACCTGATAGCGCGGGGGGATTTGCTTTTCGCCGCGGCTGCGCTGGGCGTTGCGGCTAAGAGCAAATCCCCCTGCCCCCCTTTTTCAAAGGGGGGAACAGCACGGGGTTCCTGCGCAACGAAGCGAACTCGAACAACGAAATAGAAAAATAGCGAAATAGCGAAATAGCGGAACACAATAGCTGGCCACCAGCCTCGCGCTCGAAAAAGCAAGTGCCCACGCACGCGCTCGTCGACAACGGCGATCCCACCAACGTTGCGCCGCCGCAAGGCTCCATCCTCGCGCTGTTGTACGCTGGGCGCCCGCCGCGCCGCACGATGCGCGCGGTCATCCTGATCCGGAGGTCATGTGCGCATCGCCGTTCTCGCCCTAGCTGTCACTGCTGTAGCCTCGTCACCGCTGATCGCGCAAGCCGACCAGCCCCTCAGCGCGGGCCAGCGCTTCGCCCAGGACGCGATCATCGTCGATACCCACATCGACGCGCCCAGCCTGCTGCTGCGCAACTGGAACGACCTCGGCCTGGACACGCCCAAGGTCGAGTTCGACTACCCGCGCGCGCGCCAGGGCGGGCTCGATGTCGCCTTCATGTCGATCTACACCTCGCCGGCCGAAGACGCCGCCGGCACCGCGACCCAGACCGCGCACACCCAGATCGATGCGGTCGAGGCGATGGTCGGGCGCCGTCCCGACCAGTTCGCGGTGCTGCGCAGCCCGAAGGATTTCGAACGCCTGCACCAGCGCGGCCAGCGCGTGCTGCTGGCGCTGGGCATGGAAAACGGCGCGCCGATCGGCGACGACCTGTCCAGGCTCAAGCTGTTCCATGATCGCGGCGTGCGCTACATCACCCTCGCCCACAGCGAGGACAACCGGATCAGCGATTCGTCCTACGACAAGCACCACAAGTGGAAGGGCCTGAGCCCGTTCGGCGAGAAAGTCGTCGACGAAATGAACCGGCTCGGCATCATGATCGACGTCTCGCACCTGTCCGACGACGCGGTGCGCGACGTGCTCGCGCGCAGCAAGGCGCCGGTGACCGCCAGCCACTCGGGCCTGCGCCATTTCACTCCCGGCTTCGAACGCAACCTCAGCGATGAGCTGGCCAAGGCGGTCGCCGACAAGGGCGGCGTGGTCCAGGTGGTGTTCGGCAACGCCTTCGTCGATCCGGCCTCGGCCGCCGACACGCAAGCCTATTTCGACGCCAGCGCCAAGTTCGAGCTCGAACAGGCCGCGGCGCGCGCGCGCGGCGACAAGCCGCGCAGCGAAAAGGAATTCGACGACGCCTGGCAGGCCGCGCATCCGCCGCGCACGGTCAAGATCGACGCGGTGCTCGATCAGATCGACTACGGCGTCAAGCTGCTCGGCGCCGATCACGTCGGCATCGGCTCGGACTTCGACGGCGTCAGCGGCGCCCTGCCCGAAGGGCTCAAGTCGGTCGCCGACTATCCGAACCTGATCGACGGGCTGAAGGTGCGCGGCCATTCCGACGAGACCATTCGCAAGGTGCTCGGCGGCAATCTGCTGCGCGTGTGGGGCCGGGTCGAGGCCTTGGCGACGCCATGAGCGAATCCACCGACGCGCAGGCGACGCACGCGTTCGAACCGAGCCCGGCCAATCCGGGTTCGGCCAGTTACGGCCACCTGACCTTCGCCCCCGAGGGCGAGGAAAGCTGGGTCGAACCGTTCGACCTGACCGAACTGGCGGCGAAGGTGCTCGGCGAACTCGGCCACGAGGTCCGCATCGACGGCGATTGGATCGAGCTGCCGGCCAGCGGCCTGTACCTGCTGCCGCAGTTGATCGAGTTCGACATCCGTCCTGACGGCAACATCCACGTCGCCACGACCCTGCAGTGCAACCATGCAACCTTGTTGCCGCAGGGTCTGTTCGAGTACCAGTACTCGGTCCAGGAGACCTTCGACGAGGCCGCCGCGCACGGTTTCAATCAATGGGCGCGCACCGACCTGCCGGTGCTGCTCGATGCGACCCGCGACACGGCCGAATCGTGCATGCAGATGCGCATGGAGTTCCCCGCCGAAGGCGATCGGCCGGCGTACGCGCGACGCGTGCTGTTCGGGCCGGTCGCGCATTACGGCCGGGTGCCGCGCGAGTCCGCCACGAATGGCCACGGCGGCGATGACGAGAGCGAGCACGACTTCTGTCCCTGCTGTCTGTTCACTAATTCCATCGATACCTTCAAACCGCTGTTGCAGGACCAGGCGCTGTACGGCCTGCGCCTGTTCGCTTCGCGCGACGAAGACGGCGAGTGCCAGTCCGACTGCCGCGCCAACGGCGAGGAATGGCCGCAGGGCCTGGAGGCTTTGCGCGCCTACGCCGCCACCTGGCCGGGCACGCACATGGAATACCGCAAGCAGTACGTGATCGTGCAGAGCGTCGTCGACTGAGACGATGACCCGGCGGCCGCATCGCACGACAGGCGCGCGCGACCATGCAAACTCACGCGCACAAAAAAGCCCGGTTCGCACCGGGCTTTTTCGTTGCATCACAACACGACAATCAGAAGCTGGCGCGCACGCCGAGGCTCAGCTGATTGTGGGTGTCGCCGAATTCGGCTTCGCCGACGATGCCCCAGATGTGGTTGAACTTGATCTGGGCGCCGATGGTGCCGCTGAATTCGCTGTCGTACGCATCGCCGTCGGTGTAGTTGGCCTTGACCCAGCCTTCGAAGTTGCGGGCCAGCTTGCCGCGCAGACCGACCGAGGCGCGGAAGTCGTCGGCGCGATCGAAATCACCGCCGCCCTCGACGTCCACGTCGGTGCCCACGTAGCTCAGCTCGCCGGTCCAGTCGACGCGCTCGGACAGCGTGTGGTGGTAACCGAAGCCGATTTCGTACTGGGCCAGGTCGATGTTGGTTTCGCCGATCTTGACGTTGCGAAAACGCACCGCGACATCGTCGTCGCCCTGGCGGTAGCCGCCGAACAGGTGGAACGCATCGCCGAGCGCGACCGAACCGCGCAGGTAGCCGCCGTTGGCCTTGATGTCGTCGACCGAGAAGTTGGCGTCGACCGTCGGCAGCTCGACCTTGCTCTGCGAAGCGCCGACTTCGACGTAGGAATAGCTCAGGCCGTCGGCGGCCGCGGCGGCCGAGGAAGCGGTGGCGAGAAGGAGAGCCAGCGCGAGTTGCTTCTTCATAAATCCCCTTGATCCTTGATTTGGTTAGACGTCCCTTTCCTCGGGAACGGCGCGCATCTTAATGAAAAAATCACATCTCGTGTAGTTTTTTCGATGGCGCTCACACAAAGACGCAAATTCGATGCAGGCGAGGCGTTCCGCGCGGACATCGCCTGCGCCACGGCGGTGCCGCGCGGGCAAAAAAAAGCCCCGCGAGGCGGGGCTTTTCGTCAGGCGGAACAACCGGCGGGCCGGATTATTCCTTGCTCGCGGCCTTCTTCGCGACGACCTTCTTGGCCGGCGCCTTGGCGACGGCGGTCTTGGCGGCCTTCTTCACCGCCGGGGCGGCGGCGGTGCCGGCGGCCTTGGTCACGGCCTTGCTGCGGGCGTTGCCGTAGCTGGAGTTGTAGCGCTTGCCCTTGGCGGTCTTGCGGTCGCCTTTACCCATGGTCGTGCTCCTAATTAAGACGTTGAACGTTGTATCGAATGGTGGTCCGCGCAGACTGCAGGCGGGTCGGCCGGAGGACCCGGGCCGCCTCTCGATGAAGAGATCGGACCGGCTACCGGCGCAGCGCGGCCGCGCGCGAGGCTGCGAAGCCTAGCACAAGCGTCCGGACTCGGCCTCTAGACCGGAGTCGATGGGCTTCAGTGGGCGCAGCTGGCGTCGTGGACGTGGCCGTGGTTGAGCCGCAGATTGGCCAGATGGGCCAGGCCGACCAGGGTGCCGCCGAAGGTCATCACGATCGCATGCGGCAACAGCGCGCCGTGCAGCGGCGGGTACAGCACGCCGCTCCACAGCACGATCAGGCCCGGGATCAGCAGCGACAGCGCGCGCACCGCGTGGTGGCGGCGATAGCCCGACCACACGCTGAAACCGCCCAGCAAGGTGGCGAAGATCACGAACGCGATTTCGAAGCGATGGCCGAACCAGCTGGACAGGCCCAGCGAGGGCAGCACCGCGATCAGCAACGGCAGGGCGGCGCAATGCACGGCGCAGGCCAGCGAGCCGACGGCGCCGATACGGTCCAACAGGCCGCGTAGAAATGAAGGCATGGGGGATGACTTCTGGGATGGTTGTCAATTCGGTAACGTTACTTTATAACATTTCACCCAGGCCCGCCAGCCTCCCCCACCCTTCTTTTCCAGTCGGTCCGTCATGCCCAAGCCCATCGTGTCGTCCCCGCGCGCTCGTCGCAGCGCGCTCGCCCTTGCCCTGACCCTCGCCCTGCCCTTCACGCAGGCGGTCGCCCAAGATGCCGCCGGTCCGTCCAGCCCCAGCGATACCCGCCACGACAAGGCTACCAGCCTGGACGCGGTCGTCGTCACCGCCACGCCGCTGCAATCGAGCGCCGAGGAGCTGGCGCAACCGGTGGAAGTGCTGTCGGGCGAGAAGCTCGACGAAGCGCGCGGCGCCACCCTCGGCGAAACCGTCGGCAAGCTGCCGGGCGTGCAGAGTTCGAACTTCGGCGCCGGCGTCGGCCGGCCGATCATCCGCGGCATGGAAGGCCCGCGCGTGGGCGTGATGACCGGCGGCCTCGCCAGCCAGGACGTATCGACCGTCAGCCAGGACCACAACGCCGCGGTCGAGCCGTTCCTGGCCGACCAGATCGAAGTGCTCAAGGGCCCGGCCACCTTGCTGTACGGCAGCGGCGCGATCGGCGGCGTGGTCAACATCGTCGACGGCCGCATCGCCGAGAAGCCGCTCGACGAAACCGTATCCGGCCGCGCCGAAGTGCGCCGCAGCTCGGTCAGCAACGGCGTCACCGGCATGGCCCGGGTCGACGCCAGCGGCGCCGACGGCGCGCTGGTGCTGCACGCCGACGGCGTGTACCGCAACAACGACGACTACGACACCCCGCTCGGCCGCCAGCGCAACAGCTTCGTCGACACCAAGACCGGCGCGCTCGGCGCGTCCTTGGTCGGCGACGTCGGCTTCCTGGGTTTTTCCGCCGCGCGCTACGAAGACAAATACGGCAATCCCGGCGAGCCGGGCAACGCCGAGGAAGGCGAGTCACCGGTCCACATCGACATGCGCCAGAATCGCTTCGAACTCAAGGGCGGCATCAACCAGGACTTCGGCATCTTCAGCGGCCTGCGCGCGAGCGTGGCCAACACCGAATACGAACACACCGAATTCGAAGGCAGCGAAATCGGCACGCGCTTTCTCAACGACGCCACCGAAGGCCGGCTGGAACTGACCCACAAGCCGCTGGCCGGCTGGGTCGGCGCGATCGGCCTGCAAGGCTACGACCGCACCTTCCAGGCGATCGGCGAAGAAGCCTTCGTGCCCAAGACCAAGACCCGCGCCGCCGGCCTGTTCGTGACCGAGCAGCGCAAGTGGGATCAGCTGCAGATCGAACTGGGCGCGCGCATCGACAAGGTGGAAAGCTCGCCCAGCGGCGCGGCCAAGCGCGATTTCAATCCGCTGAGCCTGTCGGCCGGCGCCATGTGGAAATTCACCGACGCCTGGCGCCTGACCTTCAACGTCGACCGCGCCGAGCGCGCGCCGGCCGAGGAAGAACTGTTCGCCAACGGCCTGCACGCAGCGACCGCCTCGTTCGAGATAGGCAATGCCGACCTGCGCAAGGAGCGCGCCAATCAATTCGAACTCGGCCTGCACTACCACGGCTCGATGTTCGAAGCGAAGCTGGCCGCGTACCAGACCCGCTTCGACGGTTTCATCTACCTGGTCGACACCGGCGCGTTCGAGGAAGGCAATCCGGTGCGCCAGTGGAGCCAGGCCGATGCCACCTTCACCGGTTTCGAAGGCGAGGCGATCGCGCATGTGTTCGACGGCGACGCCGGCAAGTTCGACGTGCGCCTGTTCGGCGACACCGTGCGCGCCAAGCTCGACAACGGCGGCGGCAACCTGCCGCGGATCGCGCCGTCGCGTATCGGCGGCGAACTGCGCTGGGACGCCGACAGCTGGCGCGCGTCGCTCGGCGCGACCCGCTACATGAAGCAGGACAAGGTCGCGCTCAACGAAACCCCGACCGACGGCTACACCCTGGTCGACGCGCACATGGCCTATCACTGGGACGCCGGCAACCTGGGTTACGAAGTGTTTCTCGACGGCACCAACCTGACCGACCAGGTCGCGCGGGTCCACACCTCGTTCCTCAAGGACAGCGTGATCCTGCCGGGCCGCGGCGTCGATTTCGGCGTGCGGGTGTTCTTCTGACCGCTGCTGCCGAGGCATCGTTTGCGGGGTTGAACCGACTCTCTCCAGGTCGCTTGTAGCGCATCCTCGCAGCCCCGAACGCCGGCCTTCGCGCCGGCGTTTGCGGTTGCGGCGCAAATAGGTGTATATACACATAATGACCGCCAGCAACGATTCCGCCGCGATGTCCTCGTCCTCTCCTTCACCCTCGCCCAGCGTCTGCACCTGTTTTCGCATGCGCAAGCTTTCGCGCCTGATGAGCCAGCGCTACGACCAGGCGCTTGCGCCGGCCGGGGTCAACCTCAACCAGTATTCGATCCTGCGCCGCACCGGCGGCCAGGGCCGGCCCTTGGGCGAGATCGCGCACGAACTGGGCATGGACCGCAGCACCTTGAGCCGCGATCTCAAGCCGCTGGTCGACGCGGGCTGGATCGAAGCGGTCGCGGGCGAGGACGCGCGTCAACGGCGACTGCGCCTCACCCGCGCCGGCCGCAAGGTGATCGACCGCGCGATGCCGCTGTGGCGGGTGGCGCAGGATGAGATCGATCGCGGGCTTGGAGTCGACGGGATTGCGCTGCTGCATGCGCAGTTGGATGCGGCGATCGCGCAGTTGCAGGGGGCGAGTCGCTGATTCTGCATGACCCACCATTCAATAACCGCGCAACCCTCCTACCGTCATTCCCGCGAAGGCGGGAATCCAGGGCCTTTCGCGCGAGAACTTCTGAAGTCTGGGCGTGTCCACTTTTACGCATAGAAACCGAAGAGCATTTATGCATCGACATCGGCAGTCTTTCGCACGAAAAGCCCTGGATTCCCGCGTTCGCGGGAATGACGTTCTGGTGGGATCACGCTGAAGTCTCGGGATGTTCGGCTCCGCCTAACTAAAGCAGAGCCCGCCTTCGCGGGAATGACGCTCGGGTGCGATCACGCTGAAGTCTCTGGATGTTCGGCTCCGCCGAAGTAAAGCAGAGTCCGCCATTGCGGGAATGACGGCAAAAACGAACCCCCGCAATAGAAATCTCCGCACCCTCTCACCTCATCCGCCGTCGAGATCCCCATGACCTCCACCCGCCCCGCGTCCCTCGGCCCCAAGCCCGTTTCCTACTGGCCGCTGCTGCTCGCCGCCACCGCGATGCTGATGATCACCATGGGCATCCGCCAATCGCAGGGCCTGCTGATCAAACCGATCGGCCACAGCACCGGGCTGGGCATCGCCGAGATCAGTTTCGCGCTCGCGATCGGTCAGTTCGTGTGGGGCGCGGTGCAGCCGCTGTTCGGCGCGCTCGCCGACCAACGCGGGCCCGGACGGGTGCTGGTGTTCGGCGGACTGCTGTTGATCGCCGGCATGGCGCTGACCCCGCTGGTGACCTCGCAATGGGGATTGATCGTCACCCTCGGCCTGCTCGGCGCGGCCGGCGCGGGCGCGGGCAGTTTCTCGATCCTGATCGGCGCGACCGCGCAACGCCTGCCGGCGGAAAAGCGCTCGATGGCGGCCGGGGTGATCAATGCCGGCGGCTCGATGGGCCAGTTCGTGTTCGCGCCGCTGGTGCAGGCGGTGATCGCCGCGGCGGGATGGATGGCGGCGATGTGGACCCTGGCCGCGGCCGCGGTCGCCACCTTGCCTTTGGCGTGGCCGCTGCGGCGCCGCGCAGAGCCGGCCACGCCGTCGGCGACGACAGCCGCCGCCGCGCCCGGCATCGGCCTGCGCGAGCAACTGCGCATCGCCTTGCGCGACCGCAGCTACTGGATGCTGCACCTGGGCTTTTTCACCTGCGGCTTCCACATCGCCTTCCTGGTCACCCACCTGCCCGGCGAGATCGCGCTGTGCGGGCTGTCGGACAACGTGTCGGCGATGGCGCTGGCCTTGATCGGCCTGTTCAACGTCGCCGGCAGTCTGGCCGCAGGCTGGCTCGGTCAGCGCTATCGGATGAAGCACCTGCTCGCGTTGATGTACGCCAGCCGCGCGGGGTTGATCGCGATTTACCTGATCTCGCCGCCGACGCCGCTGACCTTCTACCTGTTCGCCGCGGGCCTGGGCGTGACCTGGCTGGCGACGGTGCCGCCGACCGCGGGCCTGGTCGGCAAACTGTTCGGGCCGCGCTACCTGGGCACGTTGTTCGGGCTGACCTTGTTGTCGCACCAGATCGGCGGTTTCTTCGGCGCCTGGCTCGGCGGCGTGGCGATGGCCAAGTTCGGCGACTACACCTGGATGTGGTACGCCGACATCGCTTTGGCCTTGGTCGCAGCGCTGGCGAATCTGCCGATTCGCGAGGCGAGGCCGGTGCGGGCCGGTGGGTTGGCGGCGGCTTGATTCGGGATTCGGGATTCGGGATTCGGGATTCGGGATTTGGGATTTGGGAATCGGGAATCGGGAATCGGGAATCGGGAATCGGGAATCGGGAATCGATCGACGATTCGATGCTTGGTACTTGATGTCGAGCACCGGACGAGACGAATCCTTCCTACCGATTCCCCCCTTTGAAAAAGGGGGGCCAGGGGGGATTTGCTCTTGCTGTCAGATAGCCGCGCACCGGGGCGAAAAGCAAATCCCCCGCGCCAGTCGGCCATGACCTGACTTCGTGCAACGCAAGGCGCAGCCCCTTTTTCAAAGGGGGCGAATTCTCGATCGGTTCCCCCCTTTGAAAAAGGGGGGCCAAGGGGGATTTGCTCTTGCTGTCAGATAGCCGCGCACCGGGGCAAAAAGCAAATCCCCCGCGCCAGTCGGCCATGACCTGACTTCGCGCAACGCAAGGCGCAGCCCCCTTTTTCAAAGGGGGCAAATACTCGTTTGGATTTGTTACAGCGCCTTACCAACTCGGAGCAAGCCAAGACCCGTGCGCAGCCCTCGGCTCAATCAGCGCTCAAGCCTGCGCCGCCTTGGCCTCAACGCAATCCGCGCAAAGCCCATGCACTTCCAACGTCTGTGCCTGCGGCACGAAACCCAGCGCACGCGCGCGGCTTTCCAGCAGGTCGACGATGCGTTCGTCTTCCAGCTCCATCGCCGACTGGCAGTTGTCGCAGATCAGGAACGGCACCGCGTGCTGGGCGCCGCCGGGGTGATGGCAGCCGACAAAGGCGTTGATCGAGGCGAGCTTGTGGATGAAGCCGTGCTCGAGCAGGAAATCCAGCGCGCGGTAGATCGTCGGCGGCGCCGCGGCGTCGTGGGTGGCTTTCATCTGGTCGAGCAGGTCGTAGGCCTTCATCGGCTTGCCGGCCGCGGCGATCAGGCGCAGGGCATGCGCGCGGATCGGGGTCAGCCGCAGCCCGCGCTGCTCGCAGGCCCGCTCGACCTCATGCACGAAGGCGTCGCCGTCGTGGACGTGGTGCTGGGGATCGGTGCAGGCGTGGCTGGTGCTCATGGCGGACTCCGTGGTCGCGGCGCGGTTGAACCTACGCAGGGATCTTAGTAAGGGCGGCGTCGATGCGTTGCAAGGCCCCGGCCTGGCCGGCCAGGTACACCGTGTGCGAGATGTCCGGGCTGACCTGGGTGCCGGTGATCGCCACGCGCAGCGGCTGGGCGACCTTGCCCATGCCCAGGCCCAGCGCGTCGGCGGCCTCGTGCAGCGCCGCCGAGACGGTGTCGGCGCTCCACTCGCTCAACGCGGCCAGGCGCGTGCGCGCTTCGCTCAGCGGCGCCTGGGCGGCGGCATTGAGGTGCTTGGCGACCGCGGCTTCGTCGTAGTTCTCCAGCGGGCGATACCACACCGCCGCACGCTCGGCCATGTCCTTGAGCGTCTGCACGCGGTCGCGCAGCGCGATCACCACGTCGGCCGGCGCCGGGCCGTTGGCCAGGTCGTAACCGTTGTTGAGCAGATGCCATTGCAGATGCTTGCCGACCTCGATCGGATCGTCGCTCTTGAGGTATTGCTGATTCATCCATCCCAGCTTGGCCGCGTCCAGGCGCGAGGGGCTGGAATTGACGTCGGACAACTGGAACAGCGCGGTCATTTCCGGGATCGAGAAGATCTCTTGATCGCCGTGCGACCAGCCCAGGCGGACCAGATAATTGAGCAGCGCGTGCGGCAGATAACCTTCGTCGCGGTACTGCATCACATCGGCCGCGCCGGTGCGCTTGGACAGCTTCTTGCCCTCGTGGTCGAGGATCATCGGCAAATGCGCGAAATGCGGCACCGGCGCGCCCAGCGCCTGGTAGATGTTGATCTGGCGCGGGGTGTTGTTGACATGATCGTCGCCGCGCACGACATCGGTGATGCCCATGTCCAGATCGTCGACGACCACGGCGAAGTTGTAGGTCGGATAACCGTCGGCACGGAAGATCACCAGATCGTCGAGCTCGCTGTTGGCGATCTCGATCCGGCCCTTGACCTTGTCCTCCAGCACCACCGTGCCGTCGAGCGGATTCTTGAACCGGATCACCCGGTTCGGATCGTCGCGGTAAGGCTCGTTGCGATCGCGGTACGCGCCGTTGTAACGCGGCTTCTCCTTGGCCGCCTCGGCCGCTTCGCGCGCGGCCTGCAGCTCGTCCTTGCTCTCGTAGGCGTAGTACGCGGTACCGGCCGCGACCATCTGCTCGGCGACCTCGCGGTAACGCTCCAGACGGTGGGTCTGGTAGATCGGGCCTTCGTCGTAATCCAGGCCCAGCCACTGCATCGCTTCCAGGATCGCGTCGATCGCGGCCTGGGTGCTGCGCTCGCGGTCGGTGTCCTCGATACGCAGGATGAACTGGCCGCCCGCGCGGCGCGCTTCCAGCCAGCAGTACAGCGCGGTGCGCGCGCCGCCGATGTGCAGGTAACCGGTGGGGCTGGGGGCGAAGCGGGTGCGGGTCATGCGGGGCTCGGGTGGACCGGGGAATCGCGCATTTTAACGGACTGGCGGTGGCGATGGCGGCAACGGCCGCGCGACGCCGCGTCAGAGCGCCCACGCCATCGCGAAAGCACCGACCCGCAAGGCTTTCGGCCGATCCGGAGCGAGCATTGTGCGCACTCGCCCGCGCCGCTCGGGCGCGGTGTTTTAGACTAGCCGCCATGACCACCCTCTTCATCTCCGACCTCCACCTGGACGCCGAGCGCCCGCAAATCACCGAGCTGTTCGGCCGCTTCGTGCGCGGCGAGGCGCGCCAGGCCGATGCGCTGTACATCCTCGGCGACCTGTTCGAAGCCTGGGTCGGCGACGACGACCCGTCCGACACCGGCGCCTTGGTCGCCAGCGAACTCAAGGCGCTCAACGACAGCGGCGTGCCGGTGTTCTTCATCCGCGGCAATCGCGATTTCCTGCTCGGCGCCGACTACGCCACGCGCGCGGGCATGCGCCTGCTGCCCGATCCGTCGGTGATCGTGCTGTACGGCCATCCGGCGTTGATCGGCCATGGCGATCTGCTGTGTACCGACGATGTCGCCTACCAGCAGTTCCGCGCCCAGACCCGGCATCCGGCCTGGCAGGCGCAGTTCCTGGCCCAGCCGCTGGCGGCGCGGCTGGCGTTCGCGCAGCAGGCGCGCGCGGCGAGCAAGGCGCATCAGGCCGGGCTCAAGGACGACGGGCGCATGGAAACCATCACCGATGTCGCGCCGGACACGGTCGCCGAAACCTTCGCCCGCTACGGCATCGACACGATCATCCACGGCCACACCCATCGTCCGGCCGTGCATACGCTCGAGGTCGGCGGGCGCGCGCGCACCCGCATCGTGCTCGGCGACTGGTACGAACAAGGCTCGGTGCTGCGGGTAGATCGCGACGGCATGCAGTTGCAGACGCTGGACTGAAGCCGGCGCCGCACGGCCGTCGAGAGCCGTCGAATGGCGAAGCCACGACGGCCGACGCTCACTGTGCGGGCGAGGCCCAACGCACCGAACGCGCCACCGCCTCGGCCCATTCGCGCGACGCGTCGAGTTCGTCGCTGATGGTCAGCAGCAGTACGCGCCCATCGACCGCGCAGGCCGCGTACAGATGCCGCACCTGCGCCTCGACATCCTCTTCCCAGCGCGCACTGGCCAGAATTTCGTCCTGGGCCCAGGCCAGATCGCCCGGGCCGTCGCGATTAGCGGTTTCCAGCAACTCGGCCGCGGGCGGCAGACGGCCGTCGGCGGAGGCAATGTTCAACGAACTGACATAGACCGCGCGCCGGTCGCCGAGGTATTGCAGGTTGTTGCCGTCGTTGAGCTGATGCTCGATGAAATGCCCCGGCACCTCGACGCTCCATGGCCCGCCGTACAGCGCATGCCGGGTCGGCAGACGTCTATAGCCCGGGCCTTCGCGCTGGGGCAGTTCGATTTCCGCGCCGCGTTCGAGCAGCCATTGCAGTTCGTCGCGCACGTCCGGCTCCAGCGCGCGGCGCGGGTCGATCGCACTCGCGCGGCGATCGCTGTCGAGCACGCGCCGCAAGACATCGCGCTCGGCCTGATCGCGCGGGCCGACCCAGTGCACGTCGCACCACACGCCCACGCGCGCGAGCCCGCTCCACAAGTCGGCGCCGAAACCCGGCTGCCACCACGGGAAGAATTCGCTCGCCGCGACCAGCGCTTCGGCCTCGTTTGCGACGATGCGTTCAAAACGCTCCTCGCTCCAGATTCCCATCGGCGAACCGACGAAGCCGCCGATGCGCGGCATCGGCCCGATCGGCATCGATACGAACAGATCCTGCGCATCGCGCCGCTGCAACAACAGCCCGGCCACCTGGCGCAGCCAGAACGCCATCTCGGACTGCAACTGCACCCAATCGCGGCCGTTCGCGTAGCCGGTCTCGTCGCCGTAACCCTCGTCCTCGCCTTCGTCCCAGCGCCAACGCAAACCCCATTGCGCGGCGATGCGATCGAGCACGTCGAGCAGGAACGCGTGATAGCCCGGCCCGACCGTGTTGGTACGCGCGCTGGCGAGCAGGCTGCCGTCGGCGCGCAGTTCGATCGACAGTCCTTCCTCGGCCGGATGCCAGGCGATGGTCGCGCCGTGCTCGCCCTCCCACACCTGCACGCGTTCGCGCAGCACCGGTTCGGACAGGGCCTCGAGGTAGGTGCGTTTAAATTCACGCAGCAACGCCGGCACGCTGGGCTTGGCCCACATGCGCCGCTTCCACGGCGTGCTGACAACTTGAAAACCGATACCCATGCTGCCCCGCCGTTCGTATCCCCGGACGAATGCTAACGAGTTTTCGCTATGCGCAACGAGGGGTATTGCAGGCACACATGCGAACGCCCGGACGGGGCCGGGCGTTCGCTGCTTTGCATGCGCGTGCCTTCAATGCATGCGGGTGATGTCATTGGTCACAGCTGCGTCGATAGCCGCCGTATTGGTCACGGCGGCATCGATCGCAGCCGCATCGATCAGAACCGCACTTCCGCGGTCAGGAACGCCTGGCGCGGCGCGCCCGATTGCAAGGTGTAGTTCAGGCCGCGCGGATCGGAGGCCACAAAGCCGTTGGTGCCGATGCTGCCGAAGTATTCCTTGTCGAACAGGTTGGTCAGGTTCAACTGCAGCTTGAACGCATCGGCCCAGGCGATGTCCTTCCATTCGTACGAGGCCGAGGCATCGACCACCCAGAACCCCGACACGTGCGAATCGTTGAGGTAGGTCAGATAGCGCTTGTCGGTGTACTTGGCGCCGAGCTGCAGTTGCAGGCCGTCGTGATCCCAGCGCAGTTCGGTCGCGTACAGGCGCTTGGGCGCGTCGACCGCCTGCTTGCCCTTGGTCAGCACCAGGGTATTGCCGTCGAGATAATCCGACTCGTACTGCGAATCGTTGAACGCCAGCGAGTGATACCAGCTGAAACCGGCGAACGGCTTCCACAACACCGTGACCTCGGCGCCGCGGCTTTCCACGTCGCCGACGTTGGCGAAGCTCGACGCGCAACCCACGATGCCGGCGCAACGCGCGATCGCGAGCAGGCGGTTCTCGAAGTTGACCCGGTACACCGCGACCGAGGCCTCGATCTGGTCGCGGCTGGTGCGCAGGCCGGCTTCGAAGGTCTTGGAGGTTTCCGGTTCGAGCGTGCCCACGGCGGCGTCGAAGGCGGCCTGCGAGGTCGAATGCGGGCCGTTGACGCCGGTGCGGAACGCCGACAGGTTTTCGCTGTAGGAGCCGAAGATTTCCTCGTGCTCGCTGAGCTGCCAGCGCGCGCCGAGCTGCGGCAGGAAGTTGTCTTCCGACACCAGCTTGCCGCTGGCGCGGCTGGCGCCGCCGATCAGGGTCTTGCCGTCGGTCTCCACCTTCAGGCCCTTGAAACCCGCGTCCACGGCCAGGCGGCCGTCGGCGAACTCCATGTGGTCGAGCACGTAGTACATGCGCGTGTCGGTGTCGAAGCGCTGGCGGAACACGCGCTGCGACGGGTTGCGGTAGAAGAAGATCGCGTCCGGCGGCTCGTTGCGGTTGAGGTCGTAGAAGTTGCGCTGCACGCCGTGATCGTTCTTCTCCAGCCACAGGCCGGCCTGCAGGCGGTGGTTGCCGATCTGCCAGGTCAGGCTGGGCATGAAACCGGTGCGCTCGATGTCGTATTCGGTGGTGCGCATGCGCAGCGGCACCGTCGGCGAGACCGCATACGGCGTGGCCCAATGGCCCTGGCCTTCGTTGTTGTGGTAGTACGCCGTCGCCGCCAGGGTCACATCGGCGTTGAGGTTCCACTCCGCGCTCAGGTAAGCCAGATCGTCGTCGCGCACGCCGCGGGCGATGTAGTAGGCATCGTCCAGGCTGGTCACGCCGCCGCGGAAGTTGCCGTTGGCCGCGTCGATGGCGCGCTGCCAATCCTTGGCGTAGTTGTCCCAGTCCATGCCCAGGCGCTTGGCCGATTCCAGCGATAGGTCGGCGTAGTCGGTCTCGCGGCGACGCGAGGAGTCGGCGAAGCCGGTGATCTTGAAGTCTTCGCCGGTGTAGACGAACTTGCCGTTGAACTGGCTGTTGCGCTGCGGGCCTTCGCCCTTCCACTTGTCGGTGGTGTGGAACACGCCGCTCAGGTAGGCGCTCCAGCCGTCGTGATCGCCGGTGTCCAGGCGCGCGTAGGTGCGGCTGGTCGCGTCGCTGCCGATGGTCTGGGCCAGGCGCACGCCGAAGTCGGCGGACGGATCGGAACTGAAGAAACGCAGGGTGCCGCCGAGGTTGCCCGAGGACGCGGTATCGATCGCGCCGCTGCCTTGCGAGAGTTCGGCGCCGGACAGGTTTTCGGCGGTGATCGCGCGGCTGATGTGCAGGCCGTTGTGATTGCCGTAGCTCATGTCGCCGAGCGGGATGCCGTCGAGGGTGAAACCGAGCTGCTGCTGCGAGAAGCCGCGGATGCTCAGCTTGCTCGACCATTCGTAGTTGCCCCACGGATCGGAGCTCTGGAAATGCACGCCGGGCAGCTTGGCCATGACCTTGAGCGGGCTGGTGCCGGCCGCTTCGCGTTGCAGATCGGCCTTGCCGAGCGCCTGCACCTGGCGGGTCTGACCGGTGCCGACCACGGACACCACATCGAGCGTGGTGGCGTCTTTGCCGGCGTCGGCGCTGGCGCCGGTGGCGGCAGCGGATTCGGCAGAGCCGGCGGGGTTGGCGGGGTTGGCGGGGTTGGCGGCTTCGGCGGCATGGCCGCTGGCGGCGTACAGACACAACAGGATCGAGGCGGCGAGGAGCGTCGTCTTCGTCGTCATGGGGGACTTCCATTGGGAGAGAGTGCCGCCGCACGCGTTGCAGAATCCGCTGCGTGAATCACTCTTGGGCGGCTTGAGAGCGAAGCCCGGAAGTCTGTGGGTGACGTGTGAAAGGGATATTTCAGATCGGCGTCAGTTTGCGCTGGGCGCGCGCATCGAACGCAGGTAGAGACGGGCGAACGTGCGGCTTTTTCGTTCGCGTCGGCGAGCGCAGCGATACCGGCGACTTTGTGGGAGGGAGCTTCAGCCCGACGCTGTTCGGTCAGTTCACGGCGAACGGTACCAAATGCGTCGGGGCTGAAGCTCCCTCTCACAAAAAACCTCGCGCTTCGACGCGAGTTTTTTGTGGTCACTAGTATCGGGCGAACGTGCGGCTTTTTCGTTCGCGTCGGCGAGCGGAGCGATAGCGGCGACTTTGTGGGAGGGAGCTTTAGCCCCGACGCTGTTCGGTCAGTTCATGGCGAACGGCACCAAAAGCGTCGGGGCTGAAGCTCCCTCCCACAAAAAACCTCGCGCTTCGACGCGAGGTTTTTGTGGTCACCAGTATCCGGCCGCGTCATCGAGAAAGCGGGCGAGTCCCTATCGCCGACTTGCCTGTCTCATCGCGCATGAGCTCAATCGCTCAAAACCCCGACGTGCTCAACTGCTTCGGCGGCTGCAGCCGATAATTCGCCGGCGGTCTGGCGCCCATCAGGTGCTCGACGAAGTAGTCCCACATCCGCCGGGTGTAGTACGGATCGTTGCGGAACAATTCGTGATCCTGGTTCGGCAGGTACAACAGGTCGAAATCCTTGTTGGCGCGGATCAAGGCCGAGGTCAGCTGCACGGTCACGGCCGGATAGGCGTTCTCGTCGAGATCGCCGTACACCAGCAACAACTTGCCTTGCAGACGATCGGCCAGGCCGGCGTTGTCGAAGGCGCGATACACCGCCGGCACCGCGTCCGGGCTTGGCCGAAAGCGTTCGCCGTTGCCGTAATCGAGCGGGCCGGTCAGCAGGCGGTCCAGGCCCAGAACGCCGCCGGCGTACATGCCCTGGAAATTCTGATTGCCGGCCGAAGACACCGCGACCTTGTAGAACTCCGGCCGGCGCAGGATCGCGCGGGTCGAGGAATAGCCGCCGAAGGAATGGCCGTAGATGCCGACCCGCCGCAGATCCAGGCCCGGATAACGCGCGGCCAGTTGCTCGATCGCGGCGACGTGATCGTCGATCTGGGTGTCGTGATTGAGCCCGTAGCTGACATCGTGGAACGCGCGCGAACGGCCCGGCGTGCCGCGTCCGTCGATGCTGATCACCACGAAGCCCAGCCGCGCCAGGCTGGAGCGCGAGACCGGATTGATCGCCGCGGTCGCTTCGACATAAGCCACCGGCGCATTGGTCACCTGCGGGCCGCCGTAGATCGCGTCGATGATCGGGTACTGGCCGGGCTTGGCGCGTTCGGGCGCGTAATCCGGCGGAAAGTACACCGTGGCATAGACGTCGGTGCGGCCGTCGGCGCCCTTGAATTTGAGCCGTTGCGGCGGCAGCCAGCCGGCCTGCGTCACCACCGACACATCCGCGCGCTCCAGTTCGGCGATCACCGCGCCGTCTTCGGTCGAGCGCAACACGCTGCGCGGCGCCTGATCGAGGGTCGAATAGGTATCGACCACATAATCGCGCGAGGGCGACAAGGGATCGGCCGCGCCGCTGCGTGCGAAACCGCCACTGGCGTCGTTGATGTCGTGATCGGCCCGCTCCGCGGTCAGCAAGGTCGGCTCGCCGCCATCGAGCGATACGCGGTACAAGCGACGTTGATACGGATCGCCCGGCTCGCGGCCGCCTGCGGTGAAGTACACGCGGCGCCGAGGTTCGTCCACCCCGATGATCTCGCGTACCGCCCAGTCGCCGCCGGTCAGGCGGCGAATCAATCGGCCGTCGCGCAGATCGTACAGATACAGATGGCCCCATCCGTCGCGCTCGGAGTACCACACCGCTTCATCGCTCGCGGCGAGCACACGCACCGCGGGCGGCCGGGTCAGAAAATCGTTGACCTGCACGCGGGTGTCGGAGGTTTCCTCAAACACCTCGCGCACCGCGCCGTCGCGCAGAGCGATCTCGACCATGCGAGCCCGTGTCGGCCGCCCGTCGTTGGCGATCGCGGCATACACCCGGCCGTTGTCCTGCGACCAACCCAGCACGCCGGCCTCGCGCATCGCATTCCAGCCGCCCGGCATCGCGATGCGACGCGTGGCGCCAGCCTCCACGTCGACCACGAACCATTCGTCGCGCGCCGGCTCACGATCGCCCGGCAGGGTCAGGCGCAACTCGTAGGCGACTGGGCGAAAGCCGTGTTCGGGTGCGAGCGCGACGAACGGATACGGCAGCACTTTACGTTCGTCGAAACGCAGGCCGAACAGATGGCGGCCGTCGGGCGACCACGACGCCGCGTACGGCCGGGTTTGACCGCGGCCCTGCCGACGGGGCACGCCGCGCATGGCGAAGTCGGGTTGCACGCCATAGCCGTAGTGGTCTTCGCCATCCGAGGTCAGCGCACGCTCGGCGCCGCTGCGCAGATCGCGCAGCCACAGGTTGTTTTCGCGCACGAACGCCGCGCGACTGCCGTCGGGCGACAACAGCCAGCCTGGATCGGCGTGCATCGCGGCTATTGCCTCGCAGCGATAGGTCCGCAGGTCGCATTCCAGGTCGCGCGCGTCCACACCCCGCAGCCGCGCATGCAACGCTTCGCCGTCCGCGCGCAGCGCCAACAGTTCCGGCGCCGCCGTTGCCGACGGCAACGCGGTACGCATCGCTTCGCCCAGACGCGCTGCATCGAACAACGGCCGGCGCTCGACGCGAGCCGGATCGATCACTACGTATTCGGCGCCGCGCTCGCCGTCGCGGCGATACCAGAAGCGGCCATCGGCGAGCCACTGCGGCGCGACCGTCGCGTTCTTGATCCGGCCCTTGAGGTTGTAATCCAGCACGCGCTCGGCGCGCGCGTAATCGGCAGCGGACAAGGCCACCGGTTGCGCCTGACCGGCAGCGGACATCGCGGCGCAGATCGCCGCGATACAGATCGCCCATCGTTTCAATGCCATCCCCTTCCCCAGGTATGAAAGAAGAAGATCGCATAACCCAAACACTCGGACTTTACCTACCTTGGCCCCAGCATGACGCGCTGCGGCGTAACGCACCGCCGGAGCTATTTCACTGCGACCAGGCTCGCGTCGGCGAAGCATACGTCGGTAAATCTCACGGCTTGCGCCACCTCTCGCAAATCGATCGACAAATCGGCGCAGGTGATCGGCAGCAGCGGCCGGGCGACCAATTCGTATGCGTTCAATGACCCTTTGATACTGGTGAAATCCGTCCAGTCGTATACGAACACGCCACGCTGCGCCAGCGCGATATAGGAACCGGGGTCAGGCGCGTCGCACAGATTCGTTACCGCCTGACCGGGCCGGATGCTCAGGCGCAGCACTCTGGATTCCACTTCCTCAACAGGAAAGAAGTCGCCGCGCAGAGCCTGCGCCGGGATCGGTCCCTCACCGGCGGTAATGAAGACCGCCACGTGCCCTTGTCCATCGGATGCGATCCAGGCGCAGTCCAGCGCATGCGGATATTCCTGCTGACTCATTGCACCCCTTCCATCGCACCAGTCGACCCAGCACTTATCTTAGTACCCGACCCCACCGGGCTTCGGCGGCGGTGCCAGCTTGTACCCCACCGGCGGCTTCGCACCCATCAGATGCTCGACGAAGTAATCCCACATGCGCCGGGTGTAATACGCGTCGTTGCGAAACAGCTCGTGATTCTGGTTCGGCAGGTACAACAGGTCGAAGTCCTTGTTGTTGCGGATCAGCGCCGCGGACAATTGCGCGGTCACCGCCGGCAGCGCGTTTTCGTCGAGGTCGCCGTACACCAGCATCAGCTTGCCGCGCAGGTTCTGCGCCAGGGTGGCGCTGTCGAGGCCGCGGTAGTTTTCCGGGATCGCGTCGGGCGTGGGCCGCACGGTGCGGCCGTTGCCGTAGTCGACCTCGCCGGCCAGCAGGCGCTCCATGCCGTTGAGGCTGGAGTACATGCCCTGGTAGTTGTGACTGCCGGCCGAGGACACCGCGACTTTGTAGAACTCCGGCCGATAAAGAATCGCGCGCGCCGAACTGTAGCCGCCGAAGGAATGGCCGTAGACGCCGACGCGCTGCAGGTCCAGTCCCGGATAGCGCCGCGCCAGTTCGCCGATGGCGGCGACGTGATCGTCGATCTGCGGATCGGCGAACGCGCCGAAGCTCACGTCATGGAAGGCCTGCGATCGCCCCGGCGTGCCGCGTGCGTCGATGGTCACCACCACGAAGCCCAAGGCGGCGAGGCTGGAGCGCGAAATCGGATTGGTCGCCGACACCGCTTCGGCCATGCCGACCGGCGCGTTGGTCACTTGCGGTCCGCCGTAGAACGCGTCGATGACCGGGTACTGGCCGGGCTTGGCGGTCTTCGCCGAATAGTCCGGCGGGAAGTACACGGTCGCGTAGAGATCGGTGCGGCCGTCGGCGGCCTTGAGCGTGACCCGCTGCGGCGCGCGCCAACCGGCGGCGATCACTTTCGAAGTGTCGGCGCGTTCGAGTTCGAGCACGATCGCGCCGTCGTGGGTCGATCGCAGCACGGTGCGCGGCGCGGTATCGAGGGTGGAGAAATTATCGACCACGTAATCGCCCGACGGCGACAGCAGATCGATGCCGTCTCCGCCGAGGATCGCGCTCGCGCCGACCTCCAGCGCGTGATCGGCGACTTCGGGTGTCAACAACACGGGTTCGCCGCCGTCGAGCGACACCCGGTACAGACGACGCAGATACGGATCGCCGCTCTCGCGGCCACCGGCGGTGAAGTACGCCGCGCGCCGGTTTTCGTCGACGCCGATCAGATCGCGCACCAGCCATTCGCCCGAGGTCAGGCGGCGGATCAGGCGGCCGTCGCGCAAGTCGTGCAGGTACAGATGGCCCCAGCCGTCGCGCTCGGAAAACCACACGACCTGATGGCTGCGATTCAACACCCGCACCGCGGCGCGGTTGTAGAGAAAGTCGTTGACCTGCACGCGGGTGGCGGATTTTTCTTCCAGCACTTCACGCGAACGGCCGGTGTCCAGATCGAGTTCGACCAGACGCATGCGCGCCGGACGGCCGTAATTGGCGATGGAGGCATAGACGCGGCGGTTGTCGGCCGACCATCCGAAAATATCGGCCTCGATCACCGGCGACCAGCCGTCGGGAGCGACGATGCGCTGAACCTTGCCGGCACCGTCGACATCGACGGAAAACCATTCGGCCCGCGCTTGCTCGGCATCGCCGAACAGGCTCAGGCGGATGGTGTACAGCTCGGGCCGATAGCCATGCTGGGGCACCATCGCCAGCATCGGGTACGGCTGCACCTTGCGTTCGTCGAAACGCGAACCGAACAGGCGCTTGCCGTCGGGCGACCAGTTGACCGCGAACGGCGGCACCTTCCAACGTCCCTGCCGCGCCGGCACCGCGTGCAGGGCGAGATCGGGCATCGTGCCGTAGCCGTAGAAGGCTTCGCCGTCCTGGGTCAGCGCGCGCTCGCGGCCGCTGTCGAGATCGCGCAGCCACAGGTTGTAGTCGCGCACGAATGCTGCGCGACGGCCGTCGGGCGATGGCAGCCACAAGGGATCGGGTGTGTTCGCCGCGACGATGCGGCATTGGTTGGCGGCGACATCGCAGGACAATTGCTGCTTCGCGTCGCCGGCGAATCGTGCGCGCAGTACGCCTTCTTCGACGACGACCGAAAGCGGCTCGGGCATGCCTTCGGCGGCGGCCGGCAGAAGCGCGCGGATCGCTTCGCGCATCCGCGCCGGATCGAACAAGGGCTCGCGGCTGCGCGCGGCGGGATCGACCAGCATGTACTGCGCGCCCTGATCGCCGTCGCGGCGATACCACAGGCGTCCGTCGGGCAACCAATGCGGGGTGATCTCCGCGTTCTTGATCTGGCCCTTGAGGTTGTAGTCCAGCACCTTCTCGGCGCGCGCGTAGTCTTGCGCGCTCAACGACGCGGGCTGCGCCCACGCCGGTCCAACCGCGGCGCACAGCAGCGCGGCGGCCCACATCCCATAGCGACTCATGCCATCCCCCTTCCCTTCGATGGAAGGCCGACGATGGCACAGGCGCCGGGGGCTGGCTTTGCATTGCGAGGCAGTCCGACCGGGCGGCGGGGTCGGGGCTGCGGTGTGTGGACTTGGGCTGTGAGGCAGGCCGCAGGTCAACCGGTGCTGCGTGGGCGCTGCCTTCGTGTCGATGATCGCGGCTGAGAGGAAAGCGTCGGGGCTCAAGCCCCTCCCACAGGAGACCTCGTGGCTTTCGCTGCTGTCGTTGCTGTCGCTGATGCAAGCCGCAGGTCAACCGGTGCTGCGTAGGCGCTGCCTTCGTGTCGATGATCGCGGCGGAGAGGAAAGCGTCGGGGCTGAAGCCACTCCCACAGGAGACCTCGTGGCTGTCGCTGCTGTCGCGAGTTTCGCGGGTTTCGGAAAAACATTGAGCGCGAAATGGTGCGGTTCGCCGCGTGTACTCAGTCAACTCCATGGCGCCCTGAGCAACGCAAACGCATGCGACGCCACGAGGTCTTTTGTGGGAGGGGGCTTCAGCCCTGACGCTCTCCGATCAGAAGCGACAATCCCACCATCTCAACGCTCGACGAACGCCTCCAGCATCCGCAGTTCCTCATCGTCGAACCCCGCCGCGCTGCGCGCTTCGAAATTGAACGGCCCATACAGCACCGCGCGCGCGTATTCGCCCAGCAGTTCGCGAAAACGCGGCGCCGGGTCGATGCCGGCGCGTTCGCAGTACCAGCGGTACCAGCGCGAACCGGCGGCGACGTGGCCGACTTCCTCGCGCAGGATCGTTTCCAGGATCGCCACCGTCGCGCCGTCGCCGAGCGAACGCAGCTTGACGATCATGCCCGGGGTCACGTCGAGCCCGCGCGCCTCGAGCACGCGCGGCACCAGCGCCATGCGCGCCAGGCCGTCGTGCGCGGTCTTCTCGGCCATTTCCCACAGGCCGTTGTGCGCGTCGAAATCGCCGTAGTCGTAACCCAGCTCCTGCAAGCGCGCGCGCAGCAGGCTGAAATGGCGCGCTTCGTCGCTGGCCACGCTCACCCAGTCGGCATAGAACTGCGCCGGCAGGCCGCGGAAGCGGTACACCGCGTCCCAGCCCAGGTCGATGGCGTTGAATTCGATGTGCGCGATCGCATGCACGAACGCGGCGCGGCCCTCAGCGGTGCCGAAGCCCCGCTTGGGCAATTCGCGCGGATGCACCAGCGCCGGCCGCGCGGGGCGGCCGGGCATGCGGATCGGATCGGGCGCGGGCGCATCGGCCGGCGTGCTCAGTTCGCCGCGCGCATAGGCCTGCGCGCAGGCGAAGGTCAGCTCGACCTTGGCCTGCGGCGTGGCCGCATCCAGGCAGGCGCGTGCGGCGTCGAACAGCGAACCCGAATCGAGCATGGCCGGCGCGCGCTTACGACGCGCGTCGGGTCTTCTTGGCGTCGTCCGAGCGCAGTTGCTGGATGCGCTCGAAATAGCCCGGTTCCACCCCGGTGACGTACTCGCCGTTGAAGCACGACGAATCGAAGTGATCGATGCGGTGCTTCGGTCCGGACACCGCCTGTTCCAGCGCGTCGAGGTCCTGGTAGATCAGCCAGTCGCAGCCCAGCAGGGTCTGCACTTCGTCGTCGCTGCGGCCGTGCGCGACCAGTTCGTCGGTCGACGGCATGTCGATGCCGTAGATGTTCGGGAAGCGCACCGGCGGCGCGGCCGAGGCCAGGTAGACCTTGCGCGCGCCGGCATCGCGCGCCATCTGCACGATCTGGCGCGAGGTGGTGCCGCGCACGATCGAATCGTCGACCAGCAGCACGACCCGGTTGCGGAATTCCAGCGGAATCGGATTGAGCTTGCGCCGCACCGATTTCGCCCGCTCGCCTTGCCCGGGCATGATGAAGGTGCGGCCGACGTAACGGTTCTTGATGAAGCCCTCGCGATACTTCACGCCCAGGGTGTTGGCGATTTCCAGCGCGGAGTCGCGCGAGGTGTCGGGGATCGGGATCACCACGTCGATGTCGTGGTCCGGACGCAGGCGCTGGATCTTCTCGCCCAGGGTCTGGCCCATGCGCATGCGCGCCTTGTGCACCGACACGTCGTCCATCATCGAGTCGGGACGGGCGAAGTAGACGTATTCGAAAATGCACGGCGCGTGCTGGCGCGGCTGCGCGCACTGGCGCGAGAACAGTTCGCCGCGCGCGTTGATCACGATGCCCTCGCCCGGACGCACGTCGCGCAGGCGCTCGAAACCCAGCAGGTCCAGCGCCACCGATTCGGACGCGATCGCGTATTCGTCCTGGCCGCCGGTGTTGCGCTTGCCCAGCACCAGCGGACGAATGCCGTGCGGGTCGCGGAACGCGACCAGGCCCAGGCCGAGCACGGTGGCGACCACCGCATAGCCGCCGATGCAGCGACGATTCACGCCCTCGATCGCGCCGAACGCGGCCTCGGGGGTGAGCACGCGCTGGCGGTCGAGCTCGTGCGCGAACACGTTCAACAGCACTTCCGAATCCGATTCGGTGTTGACGTTGCGACGGTCCTGTTCGAACACCTCGCGCCGCAGCATGTCGGTGTTGATCAGGTTGCCGTTGTGGGCCAGGGCGATGCCGAACGGCGAGTTGACGTAGAACGGCTGCGCTTCGTCGGAGCCTTCGCTGCCGGCGGTCGGGTAGCGGCAATGGCCGATGCCGACCCGGCCTTCGAGCAGGCGCATGGCCTTTTCGTCGAACACGTCGCTGACCAGGCCGTTGCCTTTATGCACGCGCAGACGCGCGCCGTCGGCGGTGGCGATGCCGGCCGCGTCCTGGCCGCGGTGCTGCAGCACCGTAAGACCGTCGTAGAGCTGAGCGGCGACATCCGTGTTGCCGACGATACCGAGAATGCCGCACATAGCGCTTGAATCCTGCTGAGATGTCGATGATGCGTGGCGCGACCGAAGAACTGCCGTGGACGGCGCGCGTTGCGGAACGAGTTGTGAAGCCCGGTTGCGAACAACGGTTACTGCGAAATGCGGGCGACGGGGAGCGATACCCACCCCTCGCCGAGTTGCGTTACGTCCGCCGTCCGTGGCCGCTGGCGTGGCTCAATTCACGCGTTTGTCGTCTTGCTGGTTGTGTGGGTCGACCCGGGCCGGATCGCCCTGGGTGCGGTTCGCCGCGCCCTGGCCGCCGGCGCCGCGCGGCAACAGGTCGCGCATCGCGCCGGGCAGCAGGTCCTGCAAGCCGCCGGAGGCTTGTTCTTCCGGCAGTGGCTGCGGCAGCGCGATGTCGCGCAGTCCACCGCTGCCGTTGTTGTTATTGATGTTGCCGTTGTTGTTGCCCTGGTTGGCGCCGCCGAGCCCGGCCGGGATCAGGTCGGCCAGTCCACCGCCGCCACCGCCGAAGCCGCCCATGCCGCCGGGAATCCCCTGCGGCACCTGCTGTTTCAGATTCTTCTCCAGGCTCTTCGCCTCGGACTGCACGGTCGCCTGCAACGAGGTGCCGCGCCCTTCCAGATCGACCTTGCGCGCCATCGCGTCCGGCAGGCCGCTGCGCATCAGCTTGGCGCCCGGCATCAGCAGCGCGGCGAGGCTGGATTCGCGCCAGGCGCGTTCGCGCGGCAGCGTGGTCATGCCCAAGGTCACCAGCAAGGCGCAGGCGAAGATCAGGCCGCGGATCGTGCCCAGGCCCAGGCCCATCAGCCGGTCCATCTCCGACAGGCCGTAGGAATGCGCGATCCGGCGGATCACCAGGCCGATCAGCCCCACCGTGATCCAGATCGCCACGAACGCCAGCGCATAGCCGCCCATGTACGAGGCCCAGCCCATCTGGCCGTCGCCGAGGCTGCGGCCGACTTCGCCGCCGAACAGGAACGCGCCGACGCCCGCCAGCAGCCACGCCGCCAGCGACACCGCCACGCCGATCAGGCCGCGCGCCATGCCCAGGATCGCCGACAGACCGACGATCAACAACAAACCCCAATCCAATGCCGTCATAGCGTGCCGCTCCTTAGTGTTTCCGCTCGCGGCTCACCGCCGCGACCGCCCTGGCTGCCCGCCGCGACCGTCGATCACGGATGCGGCTTGACCAGGGCATCGGCGACCCCGAGTTTGCTCGCGACCTGGGCCTTGAGCTTGTCGGCGTCGGCACGGTTGACCACCGGACCGATACGCACGCGGTTGAGCGTGCCCTTGTCGGTGCGGACCTGTTCGACGAAAGCGCTGAATCCGGCGGCGCGCGCGCGGTCGCGCAGCTTGTTGGCTTCTTCGGCGTTGCCGAAGGCGCCCAGTTGCACGGCGAAACCGGTGGCTGCGGCCGCGGGCTTGGCCGGCTCGACGGGCTTGGGCGCGGCCGGCTTGGTTTCGGCCGGTTTGGCGGCGACCGGCTTGGTCTCGGGCTTGATCGGTTCGGCCGGCTTGGTCGGTTTGACCTCGGCGGGCTTGGCCGCGACCGGCTTGGCCGGTTCGGGCTTGACCGGCGTCGGCGGCAACGGCGTCGGCTTGGCCGGCTTGGTTTCGGCCAGCGGCTGCGGCGCGCTGACCGCCGGCTTGGACGCGGCCGCGGGCGTGCTCAGCGCCGGATCGGCGGCGTCGGCGTTCAGGACCACGACCTTGGCGCCGATGTCGTTGCGGACCTTCGCCGAACTCAGGCGCGCGGACTCGGCGTCGGCCTGGGTCGCGAACGGCCCGATCCGCACCCGGTACACGGTGCGGCCGGCGGCGCTGGCGACGGTTTCCTGATAACCCGGCAGACGCGCGGCCTGCAATGCCGCGATCACCCGGTCGGCGTCGCCGGCACTGGCGTAGCTGCCGAAGCTGACCGCGTAATCACCGCCGGCGGTGGCCGCCGGCAGCATGCCCTTGTTGCCGGCCGCGGTGTCCACGGTCGGCAGGGTCTGGCCGTCGCCGCCGGGCGCAGGCTCGGTCGCGGGCGCGGGATGGTCCATGCCGACCACGCCGCCCTGGGGCGCATCGCCCGGGGTGATCAGCGGCAGTTCGCGGGTTTCGATGTCGCCGCTGCCTTGCGGCTGGTCGGGCAAGGTCAACGGCACGTCGGAGGCGCCGCTTGCGGGCGCCGGCCCCTTGATCAGCATGGGCAGAAAGATCACCGCCAGCGCGACCAACACCATCGCACCGATCAATCGCTGTTTCAGGGCAGGTTCCATCGCTACTCGATCACTCGCAAGGCCGGATGCCGGCGCGAATTATACCCCCGAGCGGGCATCGGTCCGGTGTACATGGCCGGGTCGGAGCGTTGTATTCAGGATAACCGGGCGTGTTGGGGTGCCGTTTTTCACGGCGATGCAATGCCACGGCGGCCCCCTGTAGGAGCGGCGCGAGCCGCGACCAACCCAAGCCACGCACGCAAGCGTCCCGTCCGAAGCCAGCTCGCTCCGGGCATTGGGAGCGAAAGCGTTCCGGCCATTACCGCTTCGGTGGGTTGCGTGGTATTCGGCCTCTTCGGTTGGTCGCGGCTCGCGCCGCTCCTGCAGGGACCGTCGCGGTTTCGTAAGGCGCCGGGGCTCAGTGCGCCCCCAACCACGCCAGCGCCGCCGCCGCGGTGTGGAACGAGCCGAACACCAAAATCCGATCGCCCTCGCCCGCCTGCGCCCGCGCCGCCTGCAGCGCCGTGGCGACGTCGGCATGCCGCTGGCCCTCGCCCGCCGCGCTGCCGTGCAGCCGCAGGGCGAACGCGTCCACGCCGATCCCGCGCGGGCCACTGTCGGTCAGTCCGGCCAGATACCAGTCGTCGACCTGCTCCGCCAGCGCCTCGACCACGCCGACCACGTCCTTGTCGCCGAGCGCGGCGAACACCGCCCGCACCCGCCCGGCCGCCGGCGCGGCCCGCAACCACGCCGCCAGTTCGCGCGCGGCCTGCGGGTTGTGGCCGACATCGACCACGATCTCGACCCCGTCGCGTTCGAAGCGCTGCAACCGCCCCGGCACCCGCGCGGCGGCGACACCCTCGGCGAACTGCAAGCGGGTCGGCGACGGCCGCAGCGCCCGCAACGCGGCGATCGCGACCGCGGCATTGCGCCGCTGCGCCGGCGCGGCCAAGGCCGGCGCCGGCAATTCGACCCGATAGCCGACCTCGCGCCAGCGCCAGTGATCGGTTCCCGACATCGATTCGAAGAAGAAATCGCAGCCCGCGCGCACCGCCGAGGCGCCGATCGCATAAGCGTGGCCGAGCACGCTCGACGGCGGATCGTCGTCGCCGAGCACCAGCGGCTTCCAGGCGCGCGCGATCCCGGCCTTTTCGAAACCGATCGCCTCGCGGTCGTCGCCCAGGTAGTCCTGATGGTCCAGATCGACCGTGGTGATCACCGCCACGTCCGGATCGACGAGGTTGGTCGCGTCCAGGCGCCCGCCCAGGCCGACCTCCAGGATCGCCAGATCCAGCTTCGCCCGCTCGAACAGCCACAACGCCGCCAGGGTGCCGTATTCGAAATAGGTCAGCACGACCTCGCCGCGCGCGGCCTCGATTGCCTCGAACGCGGCGACGATGTCGGCATCGTCCGCGTCGCGCCCGTCGATGCGGATGCGCTCGTTGTAGGCCAGCAGATGCGGCGAGGTGTAGGCGCCGACGCGGCGGCCCGCGGCGCGCGCGATCGCCTCGATGAAGGCCACCGTCGAGCCCTTGCCGTTGGTGCCGCCGACGGTGATCACCTTCTTGCCCGGGCGCTTGAGGCCCAGGCGCTGATGGACGTCGCGAATGCGCTCGAGCCCCATGTCGATGGACTTGGGGTGGATGCGTTCGATGTGGGAGAGCCAGTCGGCGAGAGTGCGTTGCATGCTGCGAATTCTCGCAGAGAACTCGCGAATTCGCCGGCCCGGTCGAGCGGCCGGCGTCGCATCGATCGCTCAGCGGCGCCGCCACGCCGGCCGCGCCGCCGGATCGGTGGGCGTTTTCGCATCGTTCGGGACCAGCCGCGAGGGGCCGAGCGGACGCCGCGACGGCGTGCGCTGCGGCGGCAACGGAGGCTCCGCCGACAATTGCTTCGGGAACGGCTCGCCCGCGCGCTGACGCGGCCAGTCGCGCACCATCTTGTCCAGCTTCGCGCAGGCCGCGGGCTTCGCCGCGCCGCACAGCACGCGGCTGGCGTAGAAGGATTTCTTGCCGTCGCTGACCAGGCGCTGGCGGATCAGCGAGGGCGCGGCCGGATGGCCGTCTTCGATCAGCAGCCACTGGAACGCGCCGCGATCGTTGCTGACGCGCAGCGCCGGCCAGCCCAGTTCGCCGCCGGGCACCTCGTGGCCTTCGCGGCGCGCCTTGAGCATCAGTTCGGTCGCGCTGCCCTCGTCCATCGGCAAGGCGTCGGGCACAAAACCGTCGAGGCTGCCGTCGCCGGCGGCGGCCACTTCGGCCACCTGGGTCAAGGGCCAGACCACATCCCACTGGGCCTGCGCGCGGGCGTGGTAGTCGGCCATCTGCTGCGGCGTGGGCCGGGCGAAGTCGACCGGCACCCGCACCCGCGACGGCACCGCGACGCCATCGCGATACTGCGGACTCAAGCGCCAGTCTTTCGCGCTATCGACCGCGGCGTAGTCCATCGCTTCGTAACCCGAATCGGTCTCGATCCAGACCTGATCGACCAGGCCGCAGCGGTCGATATCCAGCACCAGGGTCACCCTGCCGGCGGCGCCGTAGATATCCATCGGATACGTCGGCGTCGGCCGCGACGGCGCGCCGGCGGGACAGCCGTCCGGCATCGGCGCACCGCCGCCGGGAGCGATCGATTGCGCCGCGACCGGCGCGGCGATCAGCGCGGCCAGCAGGGCCGCGTATCTGGTTGCGAATTTCGACACCGTTCTCCCCCGTTCCGGCGCCGCGTCCTGCGGCGGGGCGTATTGCATCACAAGCGCGGCGGCGTGGGGTGTGGATGAGCCATCGGCGGGGTGCGGCGCAAGGCAGCGCTCCCTGGCTTGGATCGCATTGGGACGATTAAAAAAGGAAGGCGCTCCCGATCAATCGCCGACTGCGCCCCGATGCAGTTGAGGCTCGGCCTTGGACTGACTTTGCCTTTAATCCGAAGTCGCGCAGTCCATCCAGCGCTGCGACGCCTGCACTCGCGAGAACAACAGCACACCCGGAGGGCGGCGCACAGGGATGTGCGCCGTGCGCCACCGAGACAGGATGTCTCGTGTGGCGCATGCCTGCGAAAGCTCCGCACGCGCGGGCCCTTGATCCACAAAAAAGCGTTTTTCTTTGGTTACCTTTCTTTTGTCGCTTTTGACAAAAGAAAGTAACTCGGCCGCTTGCGGACGAAAGCTGTTGATCTTGTCTTTGGCTTCAAAGGCTCTAGAGCTTTGAAGCTTTTAGAGCTGCAAGCAGGATCAAAAGTTTCCGCCACTAAAGCGGCGGGTCACTTTCTTTTGTCAAAAGCGACAAAAGAAAGGTAACCAAAGAAAAACGCTTTTCTTTGAATCAAGTGCCCGCAAGTGCGGGGCTTGCGCGGGCACGCGCCACACGGGACTTCCATGTCCCGGTGGCGCGCGACGCGCATCCATGCGCGTCGCCCTCCGGGTGTGCGTTTGCTAACGCGAGTCAGGGGCTTCGCAGCGCTGGATGAACTGCAAGACTTCAGGCGCAAGCCACATGGCCTCCCTGTAGGAGCGGCGCAAGCCGCGACCGCGAAAACACAACTACGGCGCAGGTTGCGATGTTGTCGTCATGCCGCGGTCGCGGCTCGCGCCGCTCCTACACGGCTGCGATGTCGCTACGTCGCCTCGTGCTTCAACGACGGCGCACGACAACCCATCCATGCGCGTCGCCGCCGGCTACAACGCCCGATGCACCGCCTCCCCGAACAACGCCGTGTGATGACTGCAGTCGTTGAGCCGCACCACCTCGAGATGATCCACATCGTCACCCTCGAGCAGATTCAACGTCGTCGGCGCCTGCCGGAACGTCCACAACTTCGACAGCGGAATACCGAGCACCTTGCACAGCAACACCCGGTTGACCGCATCGTGCGCGACCACCAGCAAGGTGTCGTCGTCGCGCAGGCCCTCGCAGGCGCGCGCGAACGCCGGCCAGGCGCGGTCGAGCACATGCACGATCGATTCGCCGCCGGGCATCAGCACTTCATGCGGCGTGTCGCGCCACGCGCGCAGGCGGTCGCCGTCGCGCTCGCGGATTTCGCTGGCGAGCAGGCCTTCCCAGGTGCCGTGGGCGATTTCCATCAGGCCCGGATCGAGCTTGAGCATCGAGGCGCGCTCCTCGCCGAGCGCGAGCTGCGCGGTGTAGCGCGCGCGCGACAGCGGCGAGGCCACCGCGCGGGTGATCGACACCTCGCGCAGGCGCGCGCCGAGCGCGCGCGCCTGGGATTCGCCGACCGGCGACAGCGCGATGTCTTCCTGGCCCTGGTAGCGGCCTTCGGCATTCCACGGGGTTTCGCCGTGGCGGGCTAGCAAGATGCGCATGCTTACACCTGCGCCAGCGAGAGGATGCCGGGGGTCGCGCGCAAGGCGGCGAGTTGTTCGTCGTTGACCGGACGATCGACCGTGATCGCCGCGCGCGCCTGGCCGTCGCCGGCCGCGCCGAGCGCGAAATTCACGATGTTGACGCCGGCCGCGCCGAGGGTCGAACCGACCACGCCGATCATGCCGGGACGGTCTTCGTTGCGCAGCAGCAGCACGTGCGCCTGCGGGTCGAATTCGATTTCCACGCCATCCAGACGCACCACGCGCGGGCCGCGGTGCAAGGTCGCCTCGATCTCGCGGGTGCGGTTCTCGCCGACCACACGCAGTTTGAGCAGGCGGTCGAAACCGTCGCCGTCGCCGCCGAGGGTTTCCGACACCACCAGGCCGCGCGCCGCGGCTTCCTGCAACGCGTTGACCGGCGTGACCCGGCCCGAGGCGGTGCCGAGCAACGCGGCGACGAGCAAGCGCGACAACGGCCGCGTATCCAGCGCTTCGGTGCGGCCGGCATAGGTGATTTCCAGGCGCGTCGGCGCCGGCACCAGGCGCGCGGCGAGGCGGCCGAGCGAGGACATCAGCGGCATCCACGGGCCGACTTCGCGCGCGGCTTCGGCGGTCAGCGGCGGCAGGTTGACGCAGCCGGCGACCGCGCCGGTGGCGACGAAATCGATGATCTGGCGCGCGAGGATCGTGCTGACCGCCTGCTGCGCTTCGCTGGTGGACGCGCCCAGGTGCGGGGTCAAGATCAGTTTCGGATTGGCGCGCAGCGCCGAATCGGCCGGCAGCGGTTCGGTGACGAAGGTGTCGAGCGCGGCGCCGGCGATATGGCCTTCTTCGATCAGGGTCAGCAGCGCGGCTTCGTCGACCAGTCCGCCGCGCGCGGCGTTGATCAGGTAGGCGCCCTTCTTCATCGTGCGCATGCTGGTTTCGGAAAGCAGGTTGGTGGTTTCCTTGGTGCGCGGGATGTGCAGCGTCACCACGTCGGCCCAGGCCAGCAGTTCCTCGAGCGTCTTCAGCGGCACGCTGCCCTTGCCGGCGGCGGACGCGGGCAGGAAGGGATCGTGCGCGGCGACTTCCATGCCGATGCCCTGCGCCTTGCGCGCGACCGTGCCGCCGATGCGGCCCAGGCCGATCACGCCGAGCCGCTTGCCTTCGAGTTCGAACCCGGTGAGCCCGGCCTTCGGCCATTCGCCGGCCTTCATGCCGGCGTCGGCGCGCGGGATGTGGCGGGCCAGCGCGAACAGCAGCGAGATCGCGTGTTCGGCCGCGGCCAGGGTGTTGCCGTCGGGCGCGTTCATCACCGCAATGCCGCGCTCGGTCGCGGCGTCCACGTCGATGGTGTCGACGCCGGCGCCGGCGCGGCCGATCACCCGCAACTGGCCGGCATCGGCGAGGGCTTCGGCCGGCACCTTGGTCGCCGAACGCACCAGGATCGCGTCCACGCCCTTGAGCGCGGCGGCCAGCGCGGCGGGTTCCTTGATCGGATCGGACACGACGACATCCCAGCCCGCATCGCGGAACAGGGCCAGACCGTCTTCATGAATGCCATCGCAGGCCAGTACTTTCATCGCAAGCTCCAAGTCGTGAGGGACAGACGGGAGACACTGCGAGCCGGCACTACGGGTAGATGGATCGCCTGGGGTTGGGATCACGGCCCTGAACAGGGACGAATCCGCCGCAAGCGGCGCCGCGTGGAAGCGGCATCTGACACGGGTCGGGAGACGGGGCCGGCTGGCATGGGAATCCGCGACTGCCCGGGCAGCCTACGGTAGCGGGTGCTTGCTTTGCAAGCGCCCGCGGGAATCGGGAGTCGGGAATAGGGAATCGCTTCAAAAGCAAAGGCGAGCGGACAAAGCAATCGCTCCGATCGGCAATCCGATGCGCCCGCTTCAACGATTCCCCATTCCCGATTCCCAATTCCCGAAACCAACCCGACCCCCATCACAAAGCTACACAAAGGTGTTAGTTGTCACGTTGAGTAATCGCGAACTGCGTCCTAGCTTCGACGCGCCGGCACTGTGCCGGCACACGAAGAGAGAACCTCATCATGCGCAAGAAATTCGCTCTGGCGCTCGGCTTCGCGGCGCTCGCCGCGGTCGGCGCCGCGGTCGCCGCGATCGGTCCCACCGGTCCGGGCCAGATCTACACCTACTACGACGCCAACGGCACGGTGGTCGGCCAGTCCTCGATCCATTGCGACGGCACGCCCGAGTTCTGGGGCAAGGCCACCAAGAACTACGGCGTGGGGTACTACCTGTGCGATCCGGAGCCGTGATCGTCGCGGATCGGCGAGCGCGCCGGCTGCGTGAGTGAGCGCGGGATTCGCCGATCCGATCGTGCAGTTGCTTGAACGGTGCATGCGGCAGGCCTGCGATCGCCGAACCGATCCATTCGCGTCGTCCGCCCGCGCATCCACCATCGTCACCGCGTTATCCGTAGTACCGATCCAGCGATCGGCGCATGGCACGGCCCGCCTGACGTGAGCGACGTCAACGGCGAATCGCGCCGCACCTTCGAGGGGTCCATCACCGTCCGCGCGGCGCTCGCGTCGCGGCGGACGTCCATCCTTGGTTTCGCCACAGGAGTTTCGTCATGCGTAAATCCTTTGCTCTCGGCTTCGGCCTCGCCGCCGCCCTCGTCGCCACAGTCGCCCTCGCCCGTCCGCCGGGTCCGGACGAAATCGGCGAGTTCTATTTCTACTTCGACGCCAGCGGCAACGAAGTCGGCCACGCCCAGCTGAGCTGCTCGGGCGTGTACACCGAGTCGGGCGTGCGCACCGCCAACTACAGCGCCGGCCATATGATCTGCCCGCCGCCGCGCGATTGATCGGGTTTGCGGCGCGGCTTGATGCGCCGATGCGATAGATGAAACAAGCGACGGGCCGGCATTGCCGGCCCGTTGTTTTTCCGCCCGCAAGTGCAGCGCGAGCCACGAATTCTTTTGCGAGAAAGGCTTCAGCCCCGAAGTCTTTTGTGGGAGGGGCTTCAGCCCCGATGCTTTTCGGTCAGGGTCTGTAGAGCACACCACTGCTGAGCGAAAAGCATCGGGGCTGAAGCCCCTCCCACAAAAAACCTCTCGGCTCGCGCCGGCGGCCGAAGCTCAGATGTTCAGATGTTCAGATGCTCAGATGCTCAGATGCTCAGATGCTCAGATGCTCAGACGATATTTTCCGCGACACCAAAGCACTCACTTCCCCGACGCCGGCACACCCATCTCGGCCAGCAGCCGCGGCGCCGGGAACACTTCCTGCAAGATCCAGCGCATGTAGCGCTGATCGACCGAAATCGTCCGGGTCAACGCCGGATCGAACAGCCAGCTCGCGCTCACCGATTCCCAATTGCTGTCGAACACCAGGCCGACCAGCTTGCCCTGCGCATCGAGCACCGGCGAGCCCGAATTGCCGCCGCTGATGTCCAGGTCCGACAGGAAATTCACCGGCACCGACTCCAGTCGCTTGTCCGCCAGCGCATTGCCAAAACGCTTGGCGGACACCGCATTGAGCAGCGCCGGCGGCGCGTTGAACGGCGCGGCGCCGCTGTTGCGCGCGACGATTTCCTCCACCCGCGTGAACGGCAATTGCCGCGCGCCGTTGTCCTTGGTGTAAGGCGTGACCGTGCCGTAACCGACCCGCAGCGAGCCGTTGGCGTCGGGATACGCGACCTGCCCCACGCTCTTGCGGTAATCGGCCAGCGCCTTGAGATACACCGGCCGCACCGCCAGCGTTTCGCCGGCGCGGCTGCGGATTTCCTGCTCCATCTGCAACACCGTCGGCATCACCGCGACCGCGAATCCAATCGCGCCGTCCTTGGCCCCGTCCTTGCCCTGTTCGAAGGTAAGGCGATCGGCGCGCAGCCAGTTGGTGCGCTGGTCGGGATTGTTCAAGCGCGACTTGGCGATGCGGTCGAGCGCGCGCTTGATCGATTTGTCGTCGTCGCCTTCCAGCCAGCGATCCAGCGCCTCGACCCGATGCTCCTTCGGCAGCTTGATGTATTCGCGCAGCCAGTAGTTCTGCAACTGCCGGTCCATGCGCGGGTCCGAGCGCCGGTCCATCTGCCGCAGCTGGTTCTCGAACGCGGCCTGATCGCGTTGCCGGTAGCCGTTTTCGCGCAGGCTGTCGGGCTTGGCGCGTTCGATCGCCGAGCGGTACAGTTGCATCGCGGTCGCCAACGAGCCGGTCGCGTACAACTGGCCGATCACCAGGTCGCGATCGCGCTGCGCGCGCGCCTGCTGGCCCAGTTCGACCAGACGCGCGTGCGCCGACACCGCGGCGCTGCCGGCCGCGCCCTTCTTGCTGAGCCATTCGAGCAAGGCGGTTTCTTCGTCGCGCTTGATCTGCGCGGTGTTGGCGCGGCGGAAACTGTCGACCTGGCCTTCGTAGCTCTTGGCCGCGCCCTGCCAGCCGCGCAAAGTGCCGGCGTACTTGCTGGCGATCTCGGGATTCTTGCGGCTTTCGGTCTCGATCAGCGCCGCCAGCTTGCGGTAATGCGCGGCGACGGTCGGATAGGTCCAATCGGCGTTGGCCTGGAAATCGTCGGCCATCGCGTAGCGGTTGGTCAGCGCCGGAAAGCCGGCGAGCATGACGAAATCGCCGGCGCCCAGCGGCTTGTCGGCGATCTTGAGCCAGCGCTTGGGTTGATACGGCACGTTGTCGATCGCGTACGCCGCCGGCTTGCCGTCCTTGCCGACATAGGCGCGGTAGAAGGCGAAGTCGCCGCTGTGGCGCGGCCACAGCCAGTTGTCGTTGTCGCCGCCGAAGTTGCCGATGCTGTCGGGCGGCGCATAGACCAGGCGCAGGTCGCGTATCTCGATGCTGCGCTGGAGTTGATAGCTGTTGCCGCCGGAGTAGCTGTACAGACGGCAGCCGTAGCCCGGCGTCTTTTCGCAGTCGGCGACCAGTTGTTTTTCCAGCGCGTCGAGCGCTTCGATGCGCGCGAGCGGGTCGCCGGCCGCGGTCAATGCGGACTGCACCTTCGCGGTCACATCCTGGACCGAGTCGAGCACGTAGATGCGCGCATTCGGCCCGGCCGACACCTCTTCGTTGTTGGTGCCGGTCTTGAAGCCGTCGCGCAGCAGATTGCGTTGCGGCGTGGAATTGAGATTGATCGCGCCGAGCGCGCAGTGCTGGTTGGTCAGCAGCAGGCCCTTGGACGAGACGAAGCTCGCGGTGCAGCCGCCCAGCGGCACCACCGCGCCGAGCGGATCGCCCTTGGGGTCGGCCCATTGACCGAGTTGCTTGGGGGTGGCGCGCAGGCCGGCTTGCTTGAGTTGCGAAGCGAGCTCGGGCAATTGCGGCGGCGTCCATAGGCCCTCGACCGCTTGCGCGGCATCGACCCAGACCGCGCCGCACACCAACGTCCCTGTCATGGCCATCGCTCTGGCCAGCGCCGTATATCGCATCAAAAACGTCCTGGGTCCGCGGGAGGTCGAGTCTAGCCCGGGGAAAACTGTGAACGCCATGGCGGAAGCGGCATACGACCGGATCGGCATGCGGATGGGGCGCGGAGTTTTAGCCTGCGCTCAGTTTTGCTTGGGATTTCGGGGGTAACGCTAAAATTTCGTTAGCGTTTGGGAGCGAAAGCAAATCCCCCCTGCCCCCCTTTTTCAAAGGGGGGAAAAGCACGGCTTCGTTGGGCTGACGCGGTTTGTTATCGATCCGTAGTTAAAACACGGCTTCGTTGGGCCGATGCGGTTTGTTATCGATCGGTAGTTGCTGTCCGAAAATCATTGATCGAGATCCGACGTTCGATGCGCGGTGCTCGGTGCTCGGTGCTCAATGATTTGAGCTTTTGCCACCTAACGCAGCGCCACTGCTTGCCCCCTTTGCAAAAGGGGGCCGCGCCCGCGCAACCTTGCGCAGCCGAAACAACCATCGCGGGGGATTTGCTTCTCGCTTTTTGCTTCTCGCTTTTTGCTTTTCGCTTCTCGCCGCAACCACGCCACCCGACAAAACAAAACGCCAGCCGGTTTCCCGACTGGCGTTTCGCCCATTCAACAAAGCAACCGCGATTACTTCTTCGCAGGCACGCCCAGCTCAATCAACAACTGCGGCGCCGGATACACCTCCTGCATGATCCAGCGCATATAGCGCTGATCGACCGCGATCATCCGGGTCATGGTCGGATCGAACAACCAGTTCGAACTCACCGACTCCCAGTTGCCGTCGAACGCCAGGCCGACCAGCTTGCCTTCGCCGTCGAGCACCGGCGAGCCGGAGTTGCCGCCGGTGATGTCCAGATCGGACAGGAAATTCACCGGCACCGACTTCAGCCGCTTGTCGACCAGGCCGCCGAAACGCTTGTCGGCGATCGCTTCGAGCAAGCTGTCGGGCGCATCGAACGGGTCCTGGCCGGTGGCCTTGGCCGCGACCTCTTCGAGCTTGGTGAACGCCGCCTGCTTGCTGCCGTCGAGCTTGGTGTAAGCCTTGACGTTGCCGAAGGTGATGCGCAGGGTCGAGTTCGCATCCGGATACACCGACTGCTTCTTGCTCTTGCGGTAATCGATCACGCCCTGCAGGTACACCGGCCGCGCCGCCAGCGATTCGCCGTCGCGGGTCTTGGCTTCCTGCTCGATGCGCAGCACCGCCGGCAACAGCGCCTTGGCCAGCTGGATCGCCGGGTCCTTGCTCTTGTCCATGCTCGCGCGATCGTCGTCGATCAGCGCCAGACGTTCCTTGGTGTTGCCGAGCTTGGTCTTGGCCAGCTTGTCGATGCCGCGCTTGATCGCCTTGTCATCGGAGCCGCCGAGCCAGCGGTCGAGTTCGGCGATGCGTTCGCCGGCCGGCAGCTTGACGTACTCGCGTAGCCAATAGGCCTGCAGTTCGCGGTCCATGCGCGGGTCGTAACGGCGCTCCATCTGCTCCAGCGCGCCCTTGATGCTCGGCAGATCGCGCTGCTGATAGCCGACCTCGCGCTCGGCATCGGGCTTGGCGCGCTCGACCGACAAACGGTACAGCGTGCCCGCCGCCGAGATCACGCCGACGCGGCGCAACTGGCTGAAGACCAGATCGCGCTGACGGTGCGCGACCGCGCTTTGATTGACCTCGACCAGCTTGTCGTGCGCGGCCAGCGCCGCGGCGCCCTGCGCGCCGCGCTTGCGCAGCCAGTCGAGCACGGCCGCTTCGTCGGCGTCCTTCTTCTGCGCCGCGCCGATGCGCTCGAAACCTTCCAGCTGGCCGTCGTAGTTCTTCGAGGTGTTCTGCCAGCCGCGCACGGTGCTGGCGTATTTCACCGCGATTTCCGGATCTTTCTTCGCGGTTTCGCCGACCAGTTCGATCAGGGCCTTGTAGTGCCCGGCGATGGTCGGATAGGTCCAGCCCGCGGTCGAATCGAACTCGCTGGCCAGCGCGTAACGATTGGTGCGGCCCGGGTAACCGGCGACCATGACGAAATCGCCTTCGCCCAGCGGCTTGTCGGCCAGCTTCAGATAGCGCTTGGGCTGATACGGAACGTTGTCCTTGGAGTACTCGGCCGGCTTGCCGTCCTTGCCGACGTAGGCGCGGTAGAACGAGAAGTCGCCGGTGTGGCGCGGCCACATCCAGTTGTCGACTTCGCCGCCGTAGTTGCCGATGCTGCCCGGAGGCGCATACACCAGGCGCACGTCCTTGATCTCGACCGTGCGGAACAGGCGATAGGTGCCGCCGCCGAAGAAGCTGTACAGCTCGCAGCTGTAGCCGGCCTCGGCTTCGCACGAGGCGATCAGTTTCTTTTCGATCGCTTCCAGCGCATGGGTGCGGTCGATCGGCTCGACCGCATCGTCGATCACGGCCTTGACCTGCGCGGTCACGTCCTGGATCGAGTCGAGCACGTAGATGCGCGAGGACGGGCCGGCGGAGACTTCCTGATCCATCGTCGCGGCGTTGAAGCCGTCGCGCATCAGGTTCTTCTGCGCGGTCGAATTCAACTGGATCGCGCCGTAGGCGCAATGGTGATTGGTCACCACCAGCCCGCGCGGCGCGACGAAGCTGGCGGTGCAGCCGCCCAGCGACACCACCGCGCCCATCGGGTCGCCGGTGAGGTCGGCCAGCTGCTTGGCGTTGAGCTTGAGCCCGGCCTTCTTCAGCGCCACGGAGATTTCCGGCAGCTGCTGCGGCACCCACATGCCTTCGACGGCGCTGGCCGTAGTCGCAGCGCCCAGAGCCAGCGTCCCTGCCGCGATCGCGGCGGCCATTACGGTGTAGCGCATCGTATTCCCCTGCTGAGTGCGAAAAAACAGTGTGAAAGTCTAGCCCCATCGGGCCGGGGCCGCCACGAACGAGGGCCGCGCGGAGGGCCGAAACGAGCCGATTAGTGCGATGCCGGTCGCGGCCCGGCGACGCCGCGAGCGGCGCCGGCAGCCGCCAACATCGGCAAACCCCTGCGGTCGTGGCTCGACGGCCGCCACCGATCAGGCCGCATCCAAGTCGCATGCGGCACACCGAACGTGCCGCACGCGAACCCCGATCACTCCGCCGGCAGCTTCATTTCCTTGAGCAGGTGCGGCGCCGGATACACCTTGGCCAGCAGCCAGCGCAGGTAGCGCATGTCGACATGGATCGCGCGCTTGTAGCGCGGATCGAACATCCAGCTGGCGCTGACCGCTTCCCAGTTGCTGTCGAAGTTCAGCCCGATCAGCTTGCCGTTGGCGTCGAGCACAGGCGAGCCGGAATTGCCGCCGGTGGTATCGAGATTGGTCAGGAAATCCACGGTCTGGGTCTTGAGTTCGGGATCGATCGTGCTGCCGAAATCGCCCTTGGCGATCGCATCGCGCAGGGCCTGCGGCGCGTCGAACGGCTTGACCCCGGTGTGTTTCTCGACGATGCCCTGGACCGTGGTCAGCGGCCGGTAGCGCACGCCGTCGCGCGGGTCCATCGTGCTGACCTTGCCGTAGCTCACGCGCAAGGTCGAATTCGCATCGGGATAGACCGCCCGGCCCTGCGAATGACGATACGCGATCAAGGCGCGCATGTAGGCCGGGCGCAGGCGCAGCAGCTCGCCTTCGCGCGCCTTGGTTTCCTCTTCGATGCGCAGCACCGCCGGCCGCAGCGTGGCCGCGGCCTTGAGCAGGCTGTCGTCGCTGGCCTGCAACTGCTTGGCGTCGCTGTTCATCGCCTGCAGGCGCGCGGCTTCCTCGCCCAGGCGGGTGCCGGCGTACAAGGCATCGAGCGAACGTTGCAGCGACGCGCGGTCCTCGCCTTCGAACACGCGATCGAACTCGGCCACCCGCGCGGCCTTGGGCAGGGCCTTGTACTGGCTCAGCAGATCCAGCAACACCGCCTTTTCGACCTGCGGCGCGTAACGGCGCTGCACCTGCTTGAAGCGGCCCGCGATCAGCGCATCGTCGCGCTGCTGATAGCCGCTTTCGCGCTGCGCATCGGGCTTGGCGCGCTCCAGCGCGAGGCGCTGCACGGTCAGCGCGGTGTTGAGCAGCTGGGTCTGGGTGCGGATCGCGGTCAACAGCTGATCGCGCTCGCGCATCGCAGCGCCCGCGTCGAGCACGCGCTGCGCGGCGTCGATGTCGGCGCGGATCGCCTTGGCGTCGGGCTGCTTGTCCAGCCACGCGAGCATCGCCGCTTCGTCCGCGCCGCGCACCTTGACCGCGTCGCTGCGGCGCAGGCCGTCGAGTTCGCCCTGCGCGCGCTTGAGCGTGTTCTTGAACCCGGCGACCTGTGCGGCGTAGCGCACCTTCGCCTCGGCGTCGTTGGCGCCGGCCGCTTCGACGGTCTTGATCAGGCCTCCGTACAAGGCCACCCGCGACGGCAGTTGCCACTCGATCTGCTGGACGAATTCGGAGGCCATGCGGTGGCGGAAGGTCACGCCCGGGTAACCGGCGAGCATCGCGTAGTCGCCTTCGCGCACCGGGTCGGTCGACACCTGCAGATGCCCGGGCGGCGCGTACGGCACGTTGTCGGGCGAATAGTCGGCCGGCTTGCCGTCCTTGCCGACGTAGGCGCGCAGCAAGGTGAAATCGCCGCTGTGGCGCGGCCATACGAAGTTGTCGACCTCGTCGCCGTAATTGCCGATGCTGTCGGGCGGCGCATACACCAAACGGATGTCGCGCAGTTCCAACTGGCGGATCAGATAAAAGTCGGTGCCGTAGTACATGTTGGCGACGCTGCAACGGGTGCCGGCGTCGCGCTCGCATTCGGCCACCACCGCCTTGCTCGCGCTGTCGACCGCATCGTAGTAAGCGCGGCCGTGCTTGCCGCGCGCGCCGGCGAGGATGCGTTCGGTGACCTTGTCGAAACCGGTGGTCACCAACACCCGAAAATCCGGATTGGCCGGCAGTTCGGCGGCGCGGTCGGCGGCGACGAAACCGTTGCCGATCAGGTCGCGATCGGGCTTGGAGTTGTACTGGATCACGCCGAAGGCGACGTGGTGATTGGTCAGCACCAGGCCGTCGGGCGAAACGAAAGCGCCGGTGGCGCCGCCCACCTTCACCACCGCGTTCATCGGCGCGCGCGTGAGTTCAGCCAGATCGTTCGGATCGCCCTTGAACCCGGCCGCGCGAAGCTGGCGCGCGAGGTCGGGCAGTTGCGAGGGCATCCACATGCCTTCATCGGCCTGGGCGGCGGTGGCGCACAGCGCCAGGGACAGGGCTAACACACGGGGGCGCATGGAAATCCGTGACGGTTGGGGAAGCCGCGACGATAGGCCAAGCCGCCCGCCGCGGGCAAACCCGGCCGGGGTCGCGGCGTATAATTCGCGCTTCTCTCCCGCCCGGCCTGGCCGTGGCCCCTAGGTATCGATCCCAATGACGCAAACGATGAAAGCGCTGGTCAAGCGCGAAGCCGGCAAGGGCATCTGGATGGAAGAAGTGCCGGTGCCCGTGCCCGGTCCCAACGAGGTCCTGATCAAGCTCGAGAAGACCGCCATCTGCGGCACCGACCTGCACATCTACCTGTGGGACGAGTGGAGCCAGCGCACGATCAAGCCCGGCCTGGTGATCGGCCATGAATTCGTCGGCCGCGTGGTCGACCTCGGCCCCGGCGTGGTCGGCTACCGCCCCGGCCAGCGCGTCTCGGCCGAAGGCCACATCGTCTGCGGCCATTGCCGCAACTGCCGCGGCGGCCGCCAGCACCTTTGCCCCAACACGGTCGGCATCGGCGTCAACCGCAACGGCGCCTTCGCCGAATACATCGTGATGCCGGCCAGCAACCTGTGGCCGATCCCCGACCAGATCCCCAGCGAACTGGCCGCGTTCTTCGACCCCTACGGCAACGCCGCGCACTGCGCGCTGGAATTCGACGTGGTCGGCGAGGACGTGCTGATCACCGGCGCCGGTCCGATCGGCATCATCGCCGCCGGCATCTGCAAGCACATCGGCGCGCGTAACGTGGTGGTCACCGACGTCAACGATTTCCGCTTGAAGCTGGCCGCCGACATGGGCGCCACGCGCGTGGTCAACGTCGCCAACCAGTCGCTCAAGGACGTGATGGCCGACCTGCACATGGAAGGCTTCGACGTCGGCCTGGAAATGAGCGGCAACCCGCGCGCGTTCAACGACATGCTCGACTGCATGTACCACGGCGGCAAGATCGCCATGCTCGGCATCATGCCCAAGGGCGCCGGCGCGGACTGGGACAAGATCATCTTCAAGGGCCTGACCCTGCACGGCATGTACGGCCGCAAGATGTACGAGACCTGGTACAAGATGACCCAACTGGTGTTGAGCGGCTTCCCGCTCGGCAAGGTGCTCACCCACCAGCTGCCGATCGACGAGTTCCAGAAGGGTTTCGACCTGATGGAAGCGGGCAAGGCGGGCAAGGTCGTGCTTAGCTGGAATTGATGGGAGCCGGGAATCGGGAATGGGGAATCGGGAGTCGCAACAGCGCCCGCTCCACTTCCGATTTCCCAGCGCTTACATCCAGTTCGCACCGCTGCGCTTTCCGATTCCCAATTCCCTATTCCCCATTCCCGGCACCCCAATGTCCCTGACCCAACACTACGCCGACACCCTCGACGAAATCCGCGCGCAGGGGCTGTTCAAGTCCGAGCGCGTGATCACCAGCCCGCAGTCGGCCGAAATCGTGCTGGAAGACGGGCGCACGGTGTTGAACTTCTGCGCCAACAATTACCTCGGCCTGGCCGATCACCCGGACATCATCCAGGCGGCGAAGGACGCGCTCGACACGCACGGCTTCGGCATGGCCTCGGTGCGCTTCATCTGCGGCACCCAGGACCTGCACAAGCAACTGGAAAAGACCATCGCCGATTTCTTCGGCACCGAAGATACAATCCTGTACGCGGCCTGCTTCGACGCGAACGGCGGTCTGTTCGAACCGTTGCTCGGCGAAGCTGATGCGATCATCTCCGATGCGCTCAACCACGCCTCGATCATCGACGGCGTGCGCCTGTGCAAGGCCAAGCGCTTCCGTTACGCCAACTGCGACATGGCCGATCTGGAAAAGCAGCTGCAGGCCGCCGATGCGGCCGGCTGCAGAACCAAGCTGATCACCAGCGACGGCGTGTTCTCGATGGACGGCTTCATCGCTCCGCTCGATGAAATCACCGCGCTTGCGAAAAAGTACGGCGCGCTGGTCCACATCGACGAATGCCACGCGACCGGCTTCCTCGGCGCGAGCGGCCGCGGCTCCGCCGAGGTCAAGGGCGTGATGGACAAGATCGATATCTTCACCGGCACCCTCGGCAAGGCCATGGGCGGCGCGCTGGGCGGCTTCACCACGGCGAAGAAGGAAGTCATCGAACTGCTGCGTCAGCGTTCGCGTCCGTATCTGTTTTCGAACTCGTTGCCGCCGCATGTGGTCGCGGCCGGCATCAAGGCCTTCGAAATGTTGTCGGCCGCTGGAGATCTGCGCGATCGGTTGGCGCAGAACACCGCCTACTTCCGCGAGCAGATGACCCAACTGGGTTTCGACGTGAAGCCCGGCGTGCATCCGATCAGCCCGGTGATGCTGTATGACGCGCCGCTGGCGCAGAAGTTCGCCTCGCGCCTGCTCGAAGAAGGCATCTACGCGATCGGCTTCTTCTTCCCGGTGGTGCCGCAGGGCCAGGCGCGCATCCGCACCCAGATGTCGGCCGCGCACACGCGCGAACACCTCGACCGCGCGATCGCCGCCTTCGCCAAGATCGGCCGCGAACTCGGGGTCATCCAGGCTTGAGCGCAATACCGCGACCGCGACGCAGCACCGGCCGCGCCGGTGGTGCGCCGCGTCGCGGTGGTTTCGACGAAGCCCGCGCCGCGGGCTTCGTGGCCGCATCGCGATAAGCCCATGCGCGCCGCACTGCGTCGTCGCCTGTTGCAGGCCGTGCGGACCGACGCGCTGGCGGTGTTCGACGCCGGCGTGTGGCAAACCCGTTGCCTGCATTGCCGACGCGCGCTGAGCCTGCGCGAGGACGGCGAAGCCCTGGGCACGACGTCGCTGGAGCATGTCGTGCCCAGTGCCTGGTTCGGCAAACGCGCGGCCGCCGCGATCACCGCGCGCGTCGGCGACGATGCCGACGACCCGCGCAACCTCGCCCTCGCCTGCGCCGCCTGCAATCACGGCAAGGGCTGCAGCCACGATGCGCGCGGCCCGAGCGACGAACGCGCGCGAGGTGGTGTCGGCCTTGCTTGATGCGCGCATGGCGCGGTGGCGGGATGAACTGATCGCGACGCCATGAGGTTTCGTGGGAGGGTGCTTCAGCCCCGACGCTGTTCGCTCAGCAATCACGAATCTTGCAAAACGCCTGATCGGAAAGCGTCGGGGCTGAAGCCCCTCCCACAAAAGACCTCGATCGGTTGCGGTGAGGCGGAGAGCCACTTGCCCATCGACAGCGATCAGTCGGTCTTCCAGGTTGCGCAAGCGACGCATTCTTGACGACACATGCAAGCGGATCGGCGCTGGGCAGTACGCACCCATCACTTCCAGCGCGAAGCCATGAGGTTTTTTTTGGGAGGGGCTTCAGCCCCGACGCTGTTCGCTCAGCCACTACGAATCTTGCGAAGCGCCTGATCGGAAAGCGTCGGGGCTGAAGCCCCTCCCACACAGACCTCACACTATCCGCCCGCACCCAAGGCCGCGACTTCGATCGCGCTAAGTTCGCGCCACTGGCCCTTGCCCAAGTCGCCGAGCGCCAGTCCGCCGATCCCGATCCGCACCAGCCGCAGCACGCCGATGTCGAACCCGGCCAGCAAACGGCGGATCTGCCGGTTGCGGCCTTCGTCGAGCACGATCTCCAGCCACGCGTTCTTCTCGCCGGCACGCAGCAGCGTCGCCGACTTCGCGCGCAGGCGCTCGCCGTGCTCGATCACGCCCTCGCCCAATGCGGCCAGTTGCGCGGCATTGGGGATGGTGTCGATCTGGACGTGATAGGTCTTGTCCGGCCCGCTGTCGGGATCGGTGATGCGCGCGGCCCATTGCGGGTCGTTGCAGAACAGCAGCAGGCCTTCGCTGGCCTTGTCGAGGCGGCCGACCGGCGCCAGCCACGGCAACGGCGCGTCGCCCAGCCGCGCGCCGTCGAGGCAGCGGTAGACGGTGTCGCGGCCACGTTCGTCCTGGGCCGTTGTCACCAGCCCGCGCGGCTTGTTGAGCATCAGGTACAGGCGCGGCGCCGCGTCGGCGGCGTCGCCGTCGATTTCGATCCGGTGCCGGCCCTGCACGATCGGAAATTCGGGATCGCGCACGATGCGGCCGTCGACCGACACGCGTCCGGCGGCGATCCATTTCGCCGCTTCGCTGCGCGAGCACAGACCCTGCTTGGACAGCACGCGGGCCAGGCCATGTCGGGGCGATGAGGATGTGGTACTCAAGCGCGGTCCTGGAAGCTGTGGAACGTAGGCGGCATCACGATAGGGACCAACCCGACGGCGATCGGGTCGAAACGATCCGGACGCATCGCCTTGGTCAAGCGCGACCGCGGAGCGAACGCAGATCCGCCGCAGGATACGAGCCGCTCGCGAAGTACCCGGGCGACCATCCGGCCTAGCCACGACCATGCGCCGAAAGCCCGCGCATCGCTTCGAGCCACCCATCGCGGCGAGATCATGCCGCGCGAGCCAAAACAAAACGGCCGCAGGCAATGCCCGCGGCCGCTGCAGTCGCGTCGCCGCGGCTTACTTCTTTTTCTTCTTCTCGTCGGCCGGGGCCGGCGCCGGTGCGGGATCGACGGCCGCAGCCGGCGCCGCCGCGGGCGCGCCGTTGCCCTTGGCCACGCGCACGCCCTTGGCCTTCATCCAGGCGCTGAATTCGTCGGCGGTCATGCGCTTGCCGCCCTGGCTCATGTCGAAGCGCCACGGCGTGTTGTCGTATTGGGTCTGCGGCTTGTACGCAGCCGGATCGTTGGCCGACGGCATGCCGGTCGAGGCCGGCGTGGCCTTGGCGACATTGCAGCCGTCCAGGCGGATGCGCAGCAGCACCTGGTCGACCGACAGCGCTTCGTCCAGCGCCTGCGACAACACGCCGGTCGGCGCACCGAGCTGATGCGAGGGCGCGACCAGTTCCGGCGCGATCGGCGCGATCAGGGTCGGCTGCACGGGCTGCGCGCGCGAGGCGGTCAGCGCCGCGCAATTGGCCGCGCTTTGCGCTTGCGAGGCGCCGGCAATCAAGATCAACGACAGTCCGGCAATAACTCGGCGCATGATTTTCTCCCTGGATTCGGCGCGAAGACGATTCCTACGCCGTTTGAACAGTGCGCGCCAGTGTAGGCGCCATGGGGGGGATCGGACAAGATTTGGGGTCGGGAATCGGGAATCGGGAATCGGAAGGAGCAAAACACCGTCGCTCCTGCTTTTACGATTCCCGACTCCCAATTCCCGATTCCCGGCCCAAAAAAACGAAGCCCGGCACAAGGCCGGGCTTCGAAGTGTTGCGCTGCGGGCTCCGAGGAACCCGCGGGTGTCGCTTAGTTCTGGACGTTCAACTCGGTGCGGCGGTTCTTCTCGCTCTTGCACGCCGGCATCGTCTGCGGGGTCGGCTCCAGCGGACGGCTTTCGCCGTAGCCCACCGGTCCGATCAGACGGCCCGCGTCCACACCGTTGCTCGTCAGGTAGTCGTACGCAGCCTTCGCGCGACGCTCCGACAGCTTCTGGTTGTAGTCGTCCTTGCCGCACAGGTCGGTGTGACCGGCGACTTCGACCTTCAGGTCGGGGTAACGCTTCAGGATTTCGCTCGCTTCGCTCAGGATCGCCACCGCGTCAGGACGCAGCGTCGCCTTGTCGAAGTCGAAGTTCACGCCCTTCAGGTCGATGGTGACCGGCACCGGGCAGCCGTCCGGACCGATGGTCTGGCCAGCCTGCGAACCGGGGCACTTGTCGTCGCAGTTGTTCACGCCGTCGCCGTCGTCGTCCTTGTCCGCGCAGCCCGGCTGCACTTCCGGGGCCGGAGCCACGGCCGCAACGGGTTCCGGACCCAGCGGCACGATGATGCCGACCGAGGCCAGCACGTCGCCGAACCAGTCTTCCTGCGGCGCGTTCACGCTGCTGTCGTCGAAGTCGGCGCGGTACGCCAGCTCGGTGCGGATGCCGACGCGGCCCAGGTCACCCTGCACGCCCAGACCGACCTTGGCGGCGAAGTTGCCGTCCTTGCGGTTGCCCGGCGACAGCGGCGAGGGAATGAAGTACTCCTCTTCCGAGCGCTGGTAGCCCAGGCCCATCAGCAGGTACGGGTTCCAGTTGCGGCCTTCGGTCACGAAGTGGCGGCGCAGGTCCAGCGAGATGCCGTACTGGCTCCAGTTGGCGTTCTGGTTGGCGTCGAACTTCGGGTTCTGGTAGTTCAGCTCACCGTCGAGCGACCAGTTCTTGCTCAGGAACTTGCCCAGGCCGATCGCGCCGAACGGAGCATTGCGGGTGCCGCGGTCGTTGTCCTGGATGTTCATGCCGGCCGAGCCGGTCAGGTACCAGCGGTCATCGAAATCCTGGGCGCTGGCCACCTGCGAAAAAGCCAAGCCCGCCAGCAGTGCGGTGCTCAACATACGGATCTTCATTCTGTAACTCCTTCAGATCGATCGGAACGGGGGGTGATCGGGACTGTGTGATCGGGACAGTCTTATTGCGGCGCTGACTCTTATGACAGAGACACTTTCAGCACTGGCAAGGCCTAGCGCCGCGGTCACTGGCGGGGGGATCATACACGGTCAAGATGTTTGTTAATACCACTTAACGTAGTTCAGTCGGGGGAATGAACCGGTGTGTGTGTAACGCGTCCGCAAGCAATACGCCCACTCGCGTGAGGTCGGGCCGACGAACGGTCGGTATTCGCCAGGAAAATGAGCTGGCCGTCGTAGTTTCAGGGGAATCGGGAATCGGGAATCGGGAATCGGGAATCGGAAGGAGCAAAACACCGTCGCTCCTGCTTTTACGATTCCCCACTCCCGATTCCCGATTCCCGGCCCCAAAAAAACGAAGCCCGGCACAAGGCCGGGCTTCGAAGTGCTGCGCTGCGGGCTCCGAGGAACCCGCGGGTGTCGCTTAGTTCTGGACGTTCAACTCGGTGCGGCGGTTCTTCTCGCTCTTGCACGCCGGCATCGTCTGCGGGGTCGGCTCCAGCGGACGGCTTTCGCCGTAGCCCACCGGTCCGATCAGACGGCCCGCGTCCACACCGTTGCTCGTCAGGTAGTCGTACGCAGCCTTCGCGCGACGCTCCGACAGCTTCTGGTTGTAGTCGTCCTTGCCGCACAGGTCGGTGTGACCGGCGACTTCGACCTTCAGGTCGGGGTAACGCTTCAGGATTTCGCTCGCTTCGCTCAGGATCGCCACCGCGTCAGGACGCAGCGTCGCCTTGTCGAAGTCGAAGTTCACGCCCTTCAGGTCGATGGTGACCGGCACCGGGCAGCCGTCCGGACCGATGGTCTGGCCAGCCTGCGAACCGGGGCACTTGTCGTCGCAGTTGTTCACGCCGTCGCCGTCGTCGTCCTTGTCCGCGCAGCCCGGCTGCACTTCCGGGGCCGGAGCCACGGCCGCAACGGGTTCCGGACCCAGCGGCACGATGATGCCGACCGAGGCCAGCACGTCGCCGAACCAGTCTTCCTGCGGCGCGTTCACGCTGCTGTCGTCGAAGTCGGCGCGGTACGCCAGCTCGGTGCGGATGCCGACGCGGCCCAGGTCACCCTGCACGCCCAGACCGACCTTGGCGGCGAAGTTGCCGTCCTTGCGGTTGCCCGGCGACAGCGGCGAAGGAATGAAGTACTCCTCTTCCGAACGCTGGTAGCCCAGGCCCATCAGCAGGTACGGGTTCCAGTTGCGGCCTTCGGTCACGAAGTGGCGGCGCAGGTCCAGCGAGATGCCGTACTGGCTCCAGTTGGCGTCCTGGTTGGCGTCGAACTTCGGGTTCTGGTAGTTCAGCTCACCGTCGAGCGACCAGTTCTTGTTCAGGAACTTGCCCAGGCCGATCGCGCCGAACGGAGCATTGCGGGTGCCGCGATCGTTGTCCTGGATGTTCATGCCGGCCGAGCCGGTCAGGTACCAACGGTCGTCGAAGTCCTGGGCGCTGGCGACCTGCGCGAGGCTCAGGCCACCCAGCAGGGCGGCGCAGAGGAGTTTCTTATTCATTGTTGTAGCTCCTGGTTCTAAAAATTATGGAAACCGCGTCTGCGAGGTTTCTACCGTTCAGGACGGTCGCCTGGACGACGCCATCCCGCGCAGAGTAGGTTTGCCAACGTGAAAGCGGTGTTAACAAGCGTCTAACATTCGACCGAGTTCCGTGAATTCTGAGACTGGGTCGCCCTGCGTTCAGTTTCGCGAGGGCGACCCGTTCAGCGCGGAACTGCACTTATAAGGTGTGCAATCGGCCGGTGATCGGCGCCGGCGGCTTACTTGCCGGCCTGGCTGAACAGCGCCATGAACTGGGTGACCGGCAGGGCTTCGAGCTCGGCCGGGTTGTTGGCCAGGGCCAGCAGGCGGTCGGCCTGGGCGGCCGGCAGCTTGGCGCGCACGGCGGCTTCGAACTTGGCCATCAGCACCGGGATGCCTTCGGCGCGGCGCTTGCGGTGGCCGATCGGAAAGTCGATGGACACCTTGTCGGTGGACGAACCGTCCTTGAAGAACACCTGCACCGAGTTGCCGATGTAGCGCTTGTCGGGGTCGAAGTAGTCCTTGGTGAACTGCTCGTTCTCCTTGACCGTCATCTTGTCGCGCAGCGCGTCGATGCGCGGGTCGGCGGCGATGGCGTCGACGTAGTCGTCGGCGGTCAGGCGGCCGAAGATCAGCGGTACGGCGACCATGTACTGCAGGCAGTGGTCGCGGTCGGCGTAGTTGGCCAGCGGGCCGGTCTTGTCGATGATGCGCACGCCGGCTTCCTGGGTTTCCAGCTCGATGCGTTCGATCTGGTCCAGTTTGTCCTTGACCTGATCGTGCAGCTTCATCGCGCACTCGACCGCGGTCTGGGCGTGGAACTCAGCCGGGAAGCTGATCTTGAACAGCACGTTCTCCATCACGTAGCTGCCGAACGGACGCTCGAACTCGAACTGCTTGCCCTTGAAGGCGATGTCGTAGAAGCCCCAGGTCTTGACCGACAGCGCGCTCGGGTAGCCGACCACGCCCTTGACGGCGTTGAGCGCGTGGGTGACGGCGCGGCGGCAGGCGTCGCCGGCGGCCCAGCTCTTGCGCGGGCCGGTGTTCGGCGCGTGGCGGTAGGTGCGCAGCACGCCGTTGTCGATCCACGAGTGCGACACGGCGGTCACGATGGCTTCTTTATTGCCGCCCAGCATCTGGGTGGTGACGGCGGTCGAGGCCAGACGGACCAGGATCACGTGGTCCAGGCCGACCCGGTTGAACGAATTCTTGAGCGCGTAGCCGCCCTGGATTTCGTGGGCCTTGATCGCGTGGCCGAGCACGTCGCGCACGGTCATGGCCTGGCCGCCTTCGGCCTCGGCCTTGCGGCCCAGGTAGTCGGCGACGCCGAGGATCGCGCCGAGGTTGTCGGACGGGTGGCCCCATTCGGCCGCCAGCCAGGTGTCGTTGAAGTCGAGCCAGCGGATCTGCACGCCGATGTTGTAGGCGGCCTGGACCGGGTCGAGCTCGTGCGCGGTGTACGGCACGCGCGCGCCGCCGGTCATGCCGGCGCCGGGCACCAGCGGGCCGAGGTGCTTGACGCATTCGGGGTGGTCCATCGCCATCGCCGCGCAGGCCAGCGAGTCGAGCAGCATGTAGCGCGCGGTATCAAAGGCTTCCTTCGAATCGATCTGGTAATCGGCGACGTAGTCGGCGATGTCGACCATCGGCTTGTCGGGATCGGGGCGGACGGTCGAACGGATGTCGAAGTGGCTCATGGGTACGGGGGCCTGCGGACGGGTGAGTTAGCCCGCTATTTTGCCAGACTCGGGCGACGCGGGGCGGCGGCGGACCCGGCGCGGTCGTGGTGCGGGCCGATCACGCATCGTTTCCGCACCGGTTCGGGCTTCAACAATCAGCGCGCTTGATGCGAATTGATCGCAATTACAGAACGATCAGGCACAGCGGTCCAACTTGGAAATCGCCCCGGCGAGGATCACCCTGAGGGGCATGGACATCCCTACTCGCCTGCCTACGCTGTTTTTGTCCCACGGTTCGCCGATGCTCGCGCTGGAGGATTCGCCGGCCGGGCGCTTCCTCGACCAACTCGGCCAGCAACTGCCGTGGCCGCGCGCGATCGTGATCGCCTCGGCGCATTTCATGACCGACCGGCCGATGGTCGGCGGCCACGACCGGCCGCACACCGTGCACGACTTCGGCGGCTTTCCGCAGCCGCTGTACCAGATCCAGTACCCGGCGCCGGGGCATGCGCGCCTGGCCGAGCAGATCACCCAACGCCTGGTCGACGCCGGGCTCAACGCCAAGCTGCGCGACAACCACGGTCTCGACCACGGCGTGTGGGTGCCGCTGCGACGCATGTACCCGCAGGCCGATATTCCGGTGGTGCCGGTGTCGGTCATGCCGCATGGAACGGCGGCGCAGCACTATGCCGTCGGGCAAGCCTTGGCGGCGTTGCGGGACGAAGGGGTGTTGGTGATCGGCTCGGGCGGGTTCGTGCATAACCTGGGCGACCTGGACTGGTCGCACCGCGATGCGCCGATGCCGGCGTGGGCGGCGGAGTTCAGCGCCTGGATGCATGAGAAATTGGCCGCGCGCGATCATGCGGCGCTGCTGGACTGGCAGGCGCAGGCGCCCAATGCGCGGCATGCGCATCCGACCGTGGAGCATCTGATGCCGTTGTTCGTGGCGATGGGTGCGGCCGGCGAGGCGCCGGGGGTGCGGACGATTCATCGGTCGCATGAGATGGGGTCGTTGGCGTTGGATGCGTTTGCGTTTGATTGATTCGCGGTGGTGAGGGTGCGCCGGGGCGAGGGGTTCGCGGTGGCGTGAGGTTCGCGGTCGCGGCTTGCGCCGCTCCTACAGGGAGGCCATGTGGCTTTTGCCTCATTTCAGTCATCGCTTCCAGCGCTGCGAAGCCTCTAACTCGCGTTAGCAAACGCACACCCGGAGGGCGGCGTGCAGGATGCACGCCGTGCGCCACCGGGACATGGATGTCCCGTGTGGCGCATGCTCGCGTCTGCTCCGCACTTGCGGGCACTTGATTCAAGAAAAAGCGTTTTTCTTTGGTTACCTTTCTTTTGTCGCTTTTGACAAAAGAAAGTAACTCGGCCGCTTGCGGACGAAAGCTGTTGATCCTGCCTTTGGCTTCAAAGGCTCTAAAGCTTCAAAGCTTCAAGAGCTGCAAGCAGGATCAAAAGCTTCCGCCACTAAAGCGGCGGGTCACTTTCTTTTGTCTAAAGCGACAAAAGTCCGTCTGGATTCCCTTCGGTCAAAAGGTAACCAAAGAAAAACGCTTTTCTTTGAATCAAGTGCCCGCACGATCGGTGCAGACGCAGGCATGCGCCACACGGGACATCCTGTCCCGGTGGCGCACGGCGCACATCCCTGTGCGCCGCCCTCCGGGTGTGCTTTTGCTAACGCGAGCTACAAGCCTCGCAGCGCTGGATGAACTGCAAGACTTCATGCAAAAGCCGCATGGCCTGCCTGTAGGAGCGACGCAAGTCGCGACCGCGGGAGTGCAACTACGGCGCGGGTTGCGAGGTTGTCGCGATGGCGCGGTCGCGACTCGCGTCGCTCCTACAGGGAGGCCATGAGGGACGCGATCCGCTGTATGCGGGAAAAGCGCTAATCCGCGCGGCCAGGCGAATACGGGCATGACGCAACTTCGGGTTTCGATCCAGCGTAAACGCAATTCAAAAAAGCCATCGAATCTTTCAGGCTGATGCCACCCCAAATACAAGAAGGCACACCCCTCACCCACCCCGCTCCCACGGCGGCACCTCGCCGAACGACTGCGCCACGAAATCCACGAACGCCCGCACCCGCGACGGGACGAACCGGCGCTGCGGCATCACCGCGTGGATCGCGGTGTCGGGCAGTTCGTACTCGGGGAGCACCTGCACCAGGCGCCCGGCGCGCAGGTCGTCGTGGACGTGCCAGGTCGAGAAATGGGCGATGCCCAGGCCGGCGATCGCCGCGTCGCGCAGGACTTCGCCGAAATTGCTCTCCAGCCGGCCGTTGACCCGCACCGTGCTGGCATGGCCATCGCGGTCGATGAAACGCCAGTATTCCATCCGCCCCTGCGCGCCGACCAGCAGCAGGCATTCGTGCTCGACCAGGTCCTGCGGCACCCGCGGTGCGACGCGCTGGCGCAGGTAGTCGGGTGAGGCGGCCAGCACGCGCCGGTTGTGGGCGAGTTTGCGCGCGACCAGAGTCGAGTCGTCGAGCGCGCCGATCCGGATCGCCAGGTCCATGCCCGAGGCGATCAGGTCCAGGCGTTCGTCGTTGAGGTTCACGCTCAGCCGCACCAACGGGTAGCGGCGCTGGAACTCGGGCAGCAGCGGCGAGATGTACTGGCGGCCGAACGAGGCCGAGGTGGTGACCCGCAGCAGGCCGGACGGTTCGCTGCGGGCCTGGCGCAGGTCCGAGGTCAGCGCGTCGAGGTCCTCGATCAGGGCGCGGCCGCGCTCGGCCAGGGCCATGCCCTCGGCGGTCGGGTGCAGTTGCCGGGTGGTCCGGTGCAGCAGGCGCACGCCGAGGTCGCGCTCCAGCCGCTTGAGGCGCTGGCTGGCGACCGCGACCGACAGGTCCAGGCTGCGCGCGGCGGCGCTGATCGAGCCCAGGTCGAGCACGCGCAGGAACAGGTTGAGGTCGTCGACGCGGTCCATGGACTTTCAACGATTCGTTGATAGTGATTCCGCATACTGGCGGTTTTTCCACAAGATGCAACGGACCACACTGCCGCATCGTTTCCATGGATGCGCCCGCATGCACGCTACATCGTCCGCTCCCGCCGCCCGCAAGGGGCTGCCCGTCGCGCTGTACGCGCTGACGGTCGGTGCCTTCGGCATCGGCACCACCGAGTTCGTGATCATGGGCCTGCTGCTGCAGGTCGCCGCCGACCTGCAGGTCGGGCTGGCCGCGGCCGGGCTGCTGATTTCCGGCTACGCGCTGGGCGTGTTCGTCGGCGCGCCGGTGCTGACCATCGCCACCGGGCGCATGCCGCGCAAGGCGGTGCTGGTCGCGCTGATGGTCATCTTCACCCTGGGCAACATCGTCTGCGCGATCGCGCCGAACTACACCGTGCTGATGATCGCGCGGGTGATCACCTCGCTGGCGCACGGCACCTTCTTCGGCGTCGGCGCGGTGGTCGCGACCGGGCTGGTGCCGGCCGACAAGAAAGCTTCGGCGATCTCGATCATGTTCACCGGCCTGACCGTGGCGACCTTGCTCGGGGTGCCGGCCGGCGCGTGGCTGGGCCTGCATTACGGCTGGCGTTCGACCTTCTGGGCGGTGTCGGTGATCGGCGTGATCGCGACGATCGTCATCGCCACCTTGGTGCCGAAGGACAAGAGCAAACCCGAGCCGGTCGCGCTGCGCCGCGAGGTCAAGGCGGTGGTGCATCCGCAGGTGCTGCTCGGCCTGGCGATGACGGTGCTCGGCTTCGCCGGCGTGTTCACCGTGTACACCTTCATCCAGCCGATTTTGACCCGCATCAGCGGTTTCAGCGAGGCGGCGGTGTCGCCGATCCTGCTGGTGTTCGGGGTCGGCATGATCCTGGGCAACATCGTCGGCGGGCGTTTGGCCGACAAGCGTTTGACGCCGGCCTTGATCGGCACGTTGATCGCGCTGGCGGTGGTGCTGGGGGTGATGACGTTCGCCTTGCACAACCCCATCGCTGCGATTGCGTTTGTCGGTTTGCTCGGCGTGGCCGCGTTCGCGACCGTGCCGCCGCTGCAGTTGTGGGTGCTGCAGAAGACCGATCCGGCCGGGCAGAACCTGGCTTCGAGTTTGAATATCGGCGCGTTCAACCTGGGCAACGCGCTGGGCGCGTGGCTCGGCGGCGCGGTGATCGAGCATGGCCCGGGGTTGGGCGCGGTGACTTGGGTGGCGGCGTTGGTGACGCTCTCAGGTTTGGTGCTGGCGGTGTGGGCGGCGCGGTTGGATCGGCCGGGGCGGGTGTCGACGCATGGCGGTGCGGATGCGTCGAACGAGGACGATGCGGCAGCGGCGTGCGCGGTGGTTTGAGTCGTTGAGTCGACGGTTCGGCGACGATCGATACCTGCACAGACACCTGGACGTATGCACGCATTCGCTTTTTCTCGTCATTCCCGCGAACGCGGACTCGGCTTTCACTCGGCGAAAGCCGAGCATCCAATGACTTACCCCACCACTGCACGAAAGTCGCTGGATTCCCGCGTTCGCGGGAATGACGGCTGGAGAGGACGCGAAGCAGCCACACCACCGCGCCACTTAACGTCACTGCACAGCAACAAACCCCGGCAACCCGACCAACCGCTCACGCAAGAACTCCAGAAACACCCGCGTGCGCAACGGCAAATATCGCCGCGCCGGATACAGCAGATACACCTCATGCGCCGATGCCCGCCATTGCGGCAACACCCAGCTCAGTTCGCCGCTGTCGATCAGGTCCTGCACCAACCACGCCGGCGCCAAGCCCACGCCCGCGCCGATCAAGAAACTTTCGCGTATCCCCAGCGAGTTGTTGATCCGATAGCGGCCGTTCGCCTGCAAGCGCTGCACTTCGCCATTCGGCCCTTGCAGCTCGACACTCTCGCTGGCCCAGGCGAAGCGCAGGTAGTTGTGGCCCAGCACATCCTCCGGCGTTTCGATCGGCGCATGCGCGCGCAGATACGCCTGCGAGGCGACCAGCCCGCGCGGCGACAGCGCGATCCGGCGCGCGACCGCGTTCGGCGGCAGGTTCGCGCCGAGCCGCAAGGCCGCGTCCATGCCCTCCTCGACCAGATCGACATAGCGATCGTTGAGGATCAACTCGATCTCGATCTGCGGATACAGCGCCAGGAAGTCCTGCACCAGCCGATTGAGCCGCAACACGCCGATGCTGACCGGCGCGCTCACCCGCAGCAGCCCAGCCGGGGTTTCGGTCAGGCCGCGCGCGTCGGCGACGGCTTCGCCGTAGTCCTCCAGCACCCGCCGCACGCGTTCGTAGAAACGCTTGCCTTGCTCGGTCGGCGCCAGGTGGGTCGTGCTGCGTTGAAGCAGGCGCACGCCCAGCTCCTGTTCGAGCGCGGCGACGGTCTTGCTGACGGTCGGCTGGGTGGTCTGCAGCTCGCGCGCGACCGCCGACAGGCTGCCGAGCTCGACCGCGCGCACGAAGGTGCGCATGCCGCGAAGGGTGTCCATGGGTCTCCCGCGATGTCATTCCGAAATGGAATGAAGCCTATGCGATCTTGCCCGCTACCACCCGATAACGGAAGAACCGATGGTGCCCTGGTCGAATCCCCGACGCTTCCCGGTTCCCGCTCATGAACGCTTCCACCCTGCTCAAACCCCTCGCCGCCGCCGCGCTCGCCGTGGCCTTGTCGGCGCCCGCCTCGGCGGCCGACAGCCATTGGGTCGGCACCTGGAGCGCCAGCCCCCAGGCCACCTGGGCCGCCGACTTCGTGCTGCCCACCGGCACCCCGCCGCGCCTGCGCGACCAGACCCTGCGCCAGGTCGCGCGGGTCAGCGTCGGCGGCGGGCGCGTGCGCATCGCCTTGTCGAATGCCTACGGCGCGCAGCCGGTGACGATCGGCGCGGCCCGGATTGCGCTCAGCGCCGGCGGCTCGCGCATCGACCCGGCCAGCGATCGCGTGCTGAGCTTCGGCGGCCAGCCGGGCGTCACCTTGCCGCCGGGCGCGCCGGTGCTCAGCGATCCGGTCGACCTCGATATCGCCGCGCTCGGCGAAGTCGCGGTCAGCCTGTACCTGCCGCGCGACACCGCGGTGCAGACCTTTCATTGGGAAGGCCGCCAGGACGCGTATCTGGTCGCGGGCGATCGCACCGCCGACGCGCAGCTCGCGCGCGCCGACACGCTGCAGACGCGGCCGTTCCTCAGCGGCGTGTATGTCGAATCCGCCCGCCCCACCCGCAGCGTGGTGGTCCTGGGCGATTCGATCACCGACGGCGCCGCGTCGACGCCCAACCGCTACCAGCGCTGGCCCGACCTGCTCGCCCAACGCCTGGCCAAACACGACATCGCCGTGCTCAACGCCGGCATTTCCGGCGGCCAGGTGTTGAACGACGGCATGGGCGCGAGCGCGCTGGCGCGGTTCGAACGCGACGTGCTGAGCCTGAAACCCGACACCGTGTTCGTGCTGCTCGGCATCAACGACATCGGCTGGCCCGGCAGCAGTTTCGAACCCGCGCGCGCAGCGATGAGCGCGCCGCGCCTGATCGCCGGGTATCGCCAGTTGATCGCGCGCGCGCATCTGCACGGCGTGCGCATCGTCGGCGCGACCCTGACCCCGTTCGAAGGCGCGCTGCCGGATGCGCCGATCCACGACTACTACAACGCCGACAAGGACAAGGTGCGCCAGGCCGTCAACGCCTGGATCCGCGACAGCGGCGAGTTCGATGCGGTGGTCGATTTCGACGCGATCACGCGCGACCCGAACCACCCGCAACGCTTCCTGCCCGCCTACGACTCCGGCGACCGTCTGCATCCGGGCGACGCGGGCTATCGGGCGATGGCCGCGGCGGTCGACGAGGCCGCGCTGTTCGGCGCGCGCTGAGTCTCATGCACCACATCGCCCCCCGATCCAACCGTCTTCGCATCATCGTTCGACACGTTTTCGCACAATCCGGCCTCGTCGCCACGATGCCGGCCTCACCTTCCCAAGCATGCTGGAGTACGCAATGAAAGCCGTAGCCCTCACCCATTACCTGCCGATCGACGACCCGCAATCGCTGCTCGATGTCGAGCTGCCCGCACCGGTCGCGACCGGCCACGACCTGCTCGTGCGCGTGGAAGCGATCTCGGTCAATCCGGTCGACACCAAGGTGCGTTCGCCCAAGCCGCAGGTCGAAGCGCAGCCGCGCGTGCTCGGCTACGACGCCGCCGGCACGGTCGAAGCGGTCGGCGAACACGTCACCCGCTTCAAGGTCGGCGATCGCGTCTATTACGCCGGCGACATCACCCGTCCGGGCAGCAACAGCGAACTGCATCTGGTCGACGAACGCATCGTCGGCGCGGCGCCGGCTTCGCTGAGCGCTGCGCAAGCCGCGGCGCTGCCGCTGACCGCGATCACCGCGTGGGAACTGCTGTTCCAGCGCATGCCGTTCGATTCGGAAACCGGCGGCCAGGGCAAGTCGCTGCTGATCCTCGCCGGCGCCGGCGGCGTGGGCTCGATCGCGATCCAGATCGCCAAGCGCGCGGGCTTCACGGTGATCGCCACCGCTTCGCGCGAGGAGAGCATCGACTGGAGCAAGCAGATGGGCGCCGATCACGTGATCGATCATCGTCAGCCGCTGGCGCCGCAACTCAAGGCGCTGGGTTTCGAACACGTCGACGCCGCGTTGAATCTGGCCGACACCGATCGCTACTGGGACGCGCTGGGCGAATTGCTCGCGCCGCAGGGCCATGTCGGCCTGATCGTGGAGCCGTCGGGCGCGCTCAAGATCGGCGATCCGTACAAGGCCAAGTGCATCGGCATCCATTGGGAAATGATGTTCGCCCGTCCGCGCTTCCGCACCCCCGACATGATCGAGCAAGGCCGCATCCTCGACCGCGTCGCGCAGTTGATCGACGCCGGCGAACTCAAGGGTACGCACAGCGCGACCATCGGCGCGATCAACGCGGCGAACCTGCGTGAAACCCATCGCCGCCTGGAATCGGGCAGCACCATCGGCAAGCTGGTGCTGGCGGGTTGGTGAGCAATCGCGCGGCGACGGTCGCATCGGGTTCGATGCGATCGATGCTTCGCAGGCGGATACGCATTCGGATATGCGAAGGGCGCTGCATCGCTGCAGCGCCCTTCGTTTTACTCGTGAATCAAACCGCGCACGGCGATCAACCCGCGCCGTCGCCCATTACAGCCCCGACCCACCGCAGCCCTTGAGCAAATAGGTTTCGATCAATCCCAACTGATCGCCCATGATCTTGCGGGTCCAGGCCGGGCCGTGCGCATAGTCGGCGATCGGGTGGTACTCGACCGGTTGCCCGGACGCCTTGGCCTTGCCGGCGAACCATTCGGACTGCTCGATCGGCACGGTCTGATCGCGGTCGCCGTGGTAGATCATGATCGGGATCTTGATCTTGTCGGCCTGATCGATCGGGCTCAACCCTTCGACGGTCGGCGCCTGCGCCTCGCGGAAGAACGGGTTGGTGTAGAACCGCGCCCAGATCTTGCGGATGTCGGACACGCCGGCGCCGGCGATCGCGCATTTGTACAGGCCGTTCGGGCGCACCGACGCGGCGAACGCGGCATAACCGCCGTAGGAGAAGCCGAACATCGCCACGCGGCCGGGCTGGGCGATCTTCTGCTCGATCAGCCAACGCACGCCGTCGTCCTTGTCGTCCTGCATCTTCTGGCCCCATTCGGCGTCGCCGGCGACCCACAACTGCCGGCCCCAGCCCTGCGAGCCGCGATACTGCGGCTGCAACACCGCCATGCAGCGCGACGCCATCAGCGGCACCCACATCGAGCCGTCGAAGCCCATGTGATCGCGCGACCACGGTCCGCCGTGCGGATGCACCACCGACGGCCACGGGCCGGCGCCGCACAGTTCGGTGCTCGGCGTGGTCAGGAACGCCGGTATCGTCTGGCCGTCGCGCGCCTTGTAGTACACCAACCGGGTCTGGCCGAGCGCGGCGCGATCGATCTGCGGATACGCCTTGCCCAGCGACGACAGCTTGCCCTCGCGCAGCAGGTAGTACTCCGGCGGACGCGCCGCGCCGTCGACCGCGATCACCGCGGTGTCGAGGTCGGCGGTGTAGTCGACCAGCCGGTAACCGGCCTGACTGTCGTAACCGACGGTGGCCCGCTCGCCGTTGGCCGGATCGACCAGTTCGGTCGGCGTCGGCGCGAGTTGCAGCGCCGCGCGCAGGGCCTGATCGAGCGCCTTGAGCTTGGGATGCACCCATTGCACGTCGGCGCCGCGCGGGCCTTCGTAACTCAGGCCGAGAATCTCGCCCAGGCCGACGCCGTCCACGCCCTTGACCCGGTTGACGATGGTCGAGGACGCATCGAAGAAGCGGTGCTCGAACAGGTTCTCCTTCTTGCGCTTGGCGGCGATGTCGTATTCGTAGATCACCGACTTGTCGCGGCCGACGTTGCTGCGCACGAAGGCGATGTTCGGATCGTCGGCAAAACCGACCACCTCGACCTCGTCGCGGCTTTTGACGTAGGAGCGGAAGTGTTCTTCCCATTCGCCGCTTTTGGGATTGCGGAACTGCGCGGCGACGAACGCGCCCTTGCCGTCGGTGTCGTTGCTCAGGCGCGCGGCGAGGTTGCCCTGCGCGTCGGTCAGATAGCCGGCGACGCGATCGTGGCTGCGCTGCACGCGCTCGGCCTTGAAGCTGCGCAGGTCGACCTTGTACACATCGCCCGAGGTCGAACCGACCCGGTTGATCACCAGCACGTGGTCGGGATCGTTGGGCAGCGTGTCGAGGATCGAGGGCACCGACAAGGCCTGTCGCACCTGTTCGTCGCGGCTCTCGGCGCGCTGCTGCGGCATCGGCTCGCGCCACTGCTTGCCCTGCAGGTCGGTGATCATCAGCTTGTTGGTGAAAGTCTTGTACAAGCGGTCGGCGCGCAGGTCGTAGGGCTGCCACAGCGACACCGCGAGCAGGTCGTCCTTGATGAAACTCACGCCCTGCAGCTTCATCTTGGCCGAGCCGATCACGGTCGGCGCCTTGTCGAGCGCACCGGTGTCCCACACCAGGATCACCCGCTCCTCGCCGCGCGCCTGCAGCGCCGCCAGGTGCTTGCCGTCCGGCGACAGGCTGAAACTCGACACCGCCGGGAACGCCGCCAATTGTTCCACCGTCGGCACCGCCGGCTTGGCCTGCGCCGCCGTAACCGCGGCCAAGGCCAGCGCGAAGCCGAGCGTCAGCCGCTCAAGCGCCGGTCGCCTTGGCGTCACGCGTTCGAACCCATGCATTTTGTCCATGAAGATTCCCCTTCTTACGGGCAAAAAAAGACCGCCGCCCGGGAAGGGGCGGCGGCCGTTGGTACTTATCAGAACTTCGCCTGGACGTTCAGGAAGAACGAGCGACCGACGTAGTCGTAACCGCTGTACAGCGGCGCGTTACCCACGCGGTTGTACACGCCCGACTGCGAGATGGTCTTCGGCTCGGCGTCGAACACGTTGCGCACGCCGCCGGTGAAGGTCCACTTGTCCAGCTTGTACTGCGCCGAGACGTTCGACAGGTAGTAGTCCTCGGTGTGCATCTTGAACGGCGAGGTCTCGCGATCCAGACCGTAGTAGCCGTAGCTCTGGGTGGAGTCGATCCATTCCAGACCGTAGCGGATCTTCCAGTTCTTCCAGTCGTAGGTGGTGTCGAGCGTGGCGCTCATCGACGGCGAACCCACGTTGCCGTTGACATCGCGCACCGGGTCGCCATCGAACAGCTTGCTGGACTGCTCCAGGAAGTGGGTCGCCTGCAAGGTGGTGCGCAGGGTGCCCGGGCCCAGATCGCGGACATAGCGGACGGTGAAGTCCAGGCCGCGCACGCGGTCGGTGGCCAGGTTGAAGTAGCTGTCCTGGACGGTCAGCGCGTTGCTGCCCGCGGCGCGGGGAGCGACCACGCGGCAGTAGCTGCCGCCGGCGCGGAACGACGGATCGTTGTAGCAGAAGTCCAGGATGTTGGCGCCGCCGGCGCGCGCGACGCCGTTCTCCACTTCGATCTTGTAGTAGTCCACCGCGAACGACAGGTCGCCGAAGTTCTTCGAGAATTCCGGCTGCAGCACGATGCCGGTGGTGAAGTTCTTCGAGGTTTCCGCCTTCAGGCCCTGCGCGGCGCCGCCCAGGCCGATCGAGGTGATGCTGCTGGTCGCGTTGAAGTTGCCCGGCAGGCCTTCGGAGGCGCAGTTGGCGGCCAGCGCGACCGACGCGTCCGGATCGGCGCCGTAGTTGTTGCACGGGTCGTTGCTCGCGGGCAGGAAGCCCGAGGTGGCGCCGAGGAACTGTTCGAACAGCGCCGGGGCGCGGTAGGACGTACCGTAGGACGCACGCAGGGTCAGCCAGTTGACCGGAGTCCACAGGCCGCCGATCTTGTAGGTGTTGTCGCTGCCGTAGGACTTGTAGTCGGTGTAGCGGGCCGACAGGTTGAAGATCAGTTCTTCCGCGCCCTTCAGGCCCGACAGCACCGGCACTTCGACTTCGCCGTAGATTTCCTTGACCGAATCGTTGCCGCGGGTCGGATCGCCCGAGGTCAGGCCGAACAGGTTGCGATTCACCGCGTCGACCGACGGGCTGTCGTCGATCTTGGAGTGGCGGTACTCGACACCGAACGCGCCGCGCACCTGGCCGTACGGCAGCGAGAACAGCGGACCGTCGATCGCGAAGTTGACGGTGCTTTCTTCATACAGGGTGTTGCCGGTGACCGGGCGGAACACGTAGTTCTTCCAGTTCTCCGGCAGCACGCCGCCGATGACCTGCGAGGTCAGGAACGGCGCGGCCACGCAGCCGTCGGCCGCGTTGCGGCAAGCGAAACCGCCGCCCGGCGCGGCGACCACGTCGAGGCTGCGCGCCACGCGGTCGGTCAGGAACGACTGGAAGGTGTAGTCGGCGTCCGAACGCGCCTTGCTGACCATGAAGTCGTAGCGCCAGTCGGTCCACACGAAATCGCCGCGCAGGCCGCCGGTGGCCTTCCAGAAGTCGACCGTCTGCGAGCTGTGATCGTTGCCGAAGCCGATGAAGGCGCGCACCGCTACCGGCTGACCGTTGCTGATCTCGGTCGGCGGGGCCTGGAACAGGCTGGTCTGCAGCGAGGCCGGCAGCAGCAGGCTGCCGCGGGCGTAGTCCAGCGACAGCTGGCGGTAGCCGGTCTGGCTGGATTCGCGGCGATTGCCGAGCAGTTCGAAGTACACCTCGGCGTTGCCGAGCGCCTGCAGGTCGTAGGCGCCCTGGACGAAGCCGGTCTTCACTTCCACCGGCGAGATCAGCGAGCGGTTGAGAATGCGCGGGTCGAAGGTGTCGCGCACGTTGAGGTTGTTGCTGCCGCCGCCCACGCCCTCGAAGCCCGGCAGGCCGGTGGTGATGGACGAATTCGGGCGCCAGCGGTTGAACGTGGTGCCGACCGAGCCGGCCGCGCCGACGCCGGCGCGGGTGTTGGTGCCGATGGTGTTGATGGTGACGCCGTTGGAGCCGGTGCCGGTGATCGGGTAGCACTTCGGCCTGCCGGTCAGCGGGTCGACGAAGTCGGCGCTGCCCCACGCGCCCACGCCGGTCACGTTGCCGGAGGTGTCGCGGGTGACGGTGCGGCGGTAGTCGGTGTTGCACTTGGTCCAGTCGCGGTCGCCCAGGTTCAGTTCGTTGCGGTCGTAGGCTTCGAACGAGCCGGAGATGCTGAAGCGGTCGCCGGTCTTGCCCCATGCCAGCGAGTAACGGGTTTCGTCGCCGCCGCCGTCTTCGGTCACGTTGTACTGGGCTTCGACCGAGAACTCGTTGATGTTCTTGCGGGTGACGATGTTGACCACGCCGGCGATCGCGTCGGAACCGTAGATCGACGAGGCGCCGTCCTTGAGGATTTCGATGTGGTCGATCATCGCGCTGGGCAGCACGTTGAGGTCGGCCGAGCCGACCGAACCGCGCGAACCCGCTGGCGCCACGCGGCGGCCGTTGAGCAGGATCAGGGTGCGGGTCGGGTTCATGCCGCGCAGGCCGAGGGTGTTGGCACCCGGGCCGCCGTTGGTGACGAAGCCGCCGTAGGCGTTGTTGATCTGCCCCGAGCCCGCGGTGACGGCGGTGCTCTGCAGCGCGCCGGCGGTGGAGTTGAAGCCGGCCAGGGTGGTTTCTTCGCGGGTGATGACCTGCAGCGGCGAAACCGAGGTGAAGGTGTCGCGGCCGATGCGCGAGCCGGTGACGGTGACCGTCTCCAGGCTGGTCGCGGAGGTCGTGGTCGGCTTGGCGGGCGCCTCGGCGTCCGGCTTGGCGGCGTCCTGAGCGAACGCGACGCCGGCGACCGGCAGGATCAGCGCCGCGATCAGCGCGGAGCTGAGACGGTGCCGCTTGGGTGCAACACAAATACGTGAAGCCATCGCTTCCCCCTGGATAATGTATAGATATTTCAGATAGTTACCGAGGCCTGCCGGGCGTACCCCACGCCGGGCGGCGGTGCGTTTCATCGAACGTTAACGAACGATTCACAGGAAATTAACCGTACTGACATCACTCGTCAACATAGATCTGCTTCACCGTTTTTGCGCAACGAGGTGAATGGATTGATGCTGCAAGCCCAACGACCGTGCCGATTCCGCACTCTTGACGGTCCGTCGGTCACAAAAAATCAAACAAGCCCTCACAGATCATTAACGCTATCGACGCGTGCCACCCCACCCTCACGCCGTCGGCCGGGCAAAAAGAAGGGCGGTCGACGCCGGATCTCCATATCCGGCGCCGCCGCCCTCTTCATCCCGCTTCACGCCGCCATTCGCGGCGCGTCCGGCCTACCCGGCCCGGGCCGCGGGCCGTGCCTGCTCGTAGCCGTTGAACACCACCGACGCCGACGCCCGCCCCTGGGTCAGCGAGCGCAGCGCGGTCGCATAACCCGACAGCTCGGCCAGCGGCGCGCGCGCGGTCACGTCCGTGCGGCTGCCCTTGTCCTCGATGCCGAGCACCCGGCCCGAGCGACGTTGCAGATCGCCGACCACATCGCCGACGTTGCCGGCGGGGGTGTCGATGACCAACGCCATCACCGGTTCGAGCAAGGTCGTGCCGGCCACCGCCAACGCCGCCTTCAAGGCTTCGCTCGCGGCGCGCTGGAACGCCAGCTCGCTGGAGTCCACCGCGTGGGTCTCGCCGTCGGTGAGGCTGACGGTGAGGCCGACCAACGGATAACCGCGCGGACCTTCGCTCAACGCCGCGCGCAGGCCCTTCTCCGTCGCATTGACGAAGCTCTTGGGCACCACGCCGCCGCTGGTGCGATCGACGAACTCGAACTGCCCGTCCTCGCGCGGCGCGACATCGATCGTCACCCGCGCGAACTGGCCCTGCCCGCCGTTGCGCTTGACCACCCGGCCCTCGATGCCCGCGACCGCGGCGCTCGGGGTTTCCTGGTAGGCCACGCGCGGCGAACCGGTGCGCACGTCCACGCCCCAGCCTTCGCGCAGGCGCTCGACCATGACGTCCAGATGCAGCTCGCCCATGCCCCAGACCAGGGTTTCGCCGGTTTCCGGATCGGTGCCGACCCGGAACGAGGGATCTTCCTGGGCCAGGCTGGCCAAGCCCTGGCCCAGACGGATCAGGTCGCTGGCCTTGCCCGCGGTCAGACGCCACGACAACACCGCCGGCTGCGCCTGGATCGTGTCGAGCACGAGCTTGCGTTCGACGCCGCTGAGGGTTTCGCCGCTGACCGCGTCCTTCCATCCCTGGATCGCGACGATCTCGCCGGCATACGCCACCTCGACATCGCGGCCGTGATCGGCCTGCACCACCACCAGCCGGCCGACCCGTTGCGCGCGCTCGCGACGCGAGGCCCACACCGTATCGCCGACCCGCAGCGTGCCCGAGTACAAGCGCACGAACGACAGCGCACCGTGTTCCTGATGCACGATCTTGAACACCAGGCCGCCCAGCGGGCCGGACGCATCGGGTGCCAGCGCGACTTCGCCGTCTTCGGTTTGCGCCGTCACCATTGGACGGTCGAGCGGCGACGGCAGGTAGTCGACGATGGCGTCGAGCAGGGTTTCCACGCCCTTGTTCTTGAACGCGGAACCGCCGAGCACCGGCGTGCCGGCGCCTTTCAGGGTGCCGCGACGCAGCGCCGCCTTGAGCAGTTCGGTGTCGATCGCGCGCGCTTCCAGGAAGGCCTGCGCGAGTTCGTCGTCGTGATCGGCGACGGCCTCGATCAGGCGCTCGCGCAGCGGTTCGTGCTCTCGCGTTTCCTCGTCGTTCCAGCCACGCCGGGCGATGCCGCCCGCCTCGTCCCACAGCACGAGTTCGCGCGCGACCAGGTCGACCCAACCGCGCAGTTCGCTTTCCGCGCCCAGCGGCAGACCGATCGCCCACGGCGTCGCATCGAGCTTGTCGCGCATCTGCGCGAGGGTCTGCTCGAACGACGCGCCGACGCGGTCCATCTTGTTGACGAACGCGATCAGCGGCACGCCGTGCCGGCGCGCCTGACGCCACACGCTTTCCGATTGCGGCTGCACGCCGTCGACCGCGCTGAACACGGCGACCGCGCCGTCGAGCACGCGCAGCGAACGCTCGACTTCGATCGCGAAGTCGATGTGGCCGGGGGTGTCGATGATGGTCAGCCGATGCTCGGGCTGGCCTTGCGGGGTCCAGTGCGTCTGCACGGCGGCCGCGCCGATGGTGATGCCGCGCCGTTGTTCGATCGGATCGAAGTCGGTGGTGGCGGCGCCGTCGTGGACTTCGCCGACGCGATGGATCGCGCCGGTTTTCCACAGCAGCCGTTCGGTCAGCGTGGTCTTGCCGGCGTCGACGTGGGCGATGATTCCCAGGTTGCGCCAGCGCGAGGGGTTGAGGGTGCGGGTAGTGGTGTTCGTGGTGTTCATGACTGAGCCTTGATGCCAACACAGGTGGCCGCGCGCCCCTGTTGGCTGCAAGGCGCGCGGCTAGGTTTGGGTTTCGGCCGTGGAATTCATGGCACGTTCTCCTTGGTTTTCAGGGGTTTCGGTGAAGGGAGGACCGCTTATTGAGCGGTTGGCACGGATTCTTCGACAGATCGTTTTCGACACATCGCGGGCAATAAAAAAGCACCCTTGCGGGTGCTCTGTTCTGGTGTGGCTTCGCGCGGTCGCTTACATCGACGCAGCGGCGAAAATCACAGGAGGCAGGCGCACCCGGCCCGCGCTCACGCGCTGGGCTTGCAGCGATATCAGTAGCGGGAACTGCTTCATGGGTGCGGTGCGACTGCGGTTTTGGGTGTGCATAGAGTAAGGGCGGCGCGGTTGGAGTCAATGGGCGCGGGGTGGGGCTGATTGGGATGTATCGTTCTATCGGCTGGATCAAGATCGGGCGCGTGGGTGGGCTTGCTTCGATCGGCAAGGCATGCCGCGGATTGCCTTTTGGTCGCACGAAGCCGCGGCGGAAGTCGGCGCCCACTTTGAAAAAGGGGGCGAGCACCTGGTGTCGGTTGTTTCTGAGTGGCGACAGGTGCGCGGGGGATTTGCTTTTCGGCGGTCAGCGATGCGTCGTTGCGGAAGCGAGAACAACAGCAAGAGCAAATTCCCCCTGCCCCCCTTTTTCAAAGGGGGGAAAAGCAACCGCAACCGCAACGGCAACGGCAACCGCAACGGCAACGGCAACGGCAATTGATGGTCACCGGCTGAAGCGCGTTCAAGCAATCCCTCACGCCGCCTTGCTGTCCTCACGCTTGCGCTTGAGCACCGCCACCGCTTCCGCCCACGGGTTGCCGCCGCGGCGCTTGCTGGTCGCCAGCACCAGGTCGGAGGGTTCGAACACGTTGAGGTTGTGGGTGATCGGCGTGGTCAGGATGTACTGCGCATCGGTGGCGCGCAGGAAGCGGCCCACCTTCTCGATGTTGAACACGTCCAGATGCGCGAACGGTTCGTCGATAAAGACGAAGCCGCCCGGCTGGTCTTCGTCGCGCAGCAAGGCCACCAGCAGCAGCAGTGACTTCATCACCTGCTGGCCGCCCGAAGCCTCGCCGTCGTCCAGGCCGATCCAGCCCTTGCGATCGAAATCGAAACGCACCGATAAACCAGCCTGGGCCAACGTCACGTCGTCGTTCGCCAGTTCCGGCATGTCGGCGTCGACGCCGATACCGGCCAGTTCGCCGAGCGCGGCGAGGTTCTTCTTGTAGCGACGCACGGTCGCGCGCAGCACGTTGATGTAGGCGCCGCGCGCTTCCTCGGTGAGGCGCTTGGCGCGGTCCAGATGCGCTTCGCGACGGCCGATGGAGCTTTCCAGTTCGTCGTGATCGGCGCCGATCTTGTCGCGCAACGGAACGCAGGATTCGTCGGAGACGAAACCGCCGCGCTCGAGCCGATCGTCCATGCGCTCGATCTCGCGCCGCACCGCCGAGGTGCTTTCGTACTCGGCGCGCGCGGCCGCGAGCGCGGCGGGGCTGCGCCAGGCATCGGGCATCAGCGCGCGCTTGCGGCGGTAATCGACGATGCGCTGGATCAGGCTCTGACGTTCGCCGTGGATCTGCTGCCCGCGTTCGCGCAACTCGCGCGCGAGTGCGTCGATCTGGCCCTGGCGCTTGGCCGCAGCGATGCCTTCGGCCTTGTCCTGCTCGGCGGCTTCGTCGATCTTCGCGCGCGCCTGCGCCAATGCGGCGGCGGCTTCGCCGGCGGCTTCGGCGAGTTCCGGCAGACGCGCCTGCGCGTCGGCGAATTCGTTGGCGCGGGTGACCAGTTCCTGCGCCGCGTCCAGACCCATCAGGCGCGATTGATCGGCGTCGACGCGCTGGCTCAGTTCGTGCAGTTCGGCTTCGCGCGATTGCGCGCGCTGGGTGATCGTCGCCAGCTCGGCGCGCAGTTCGGCCAGATGCGACTGGCGCGCACCGCTGCCGAAATGATGCTGGTTGCCGCCGATGTGGCGGCCGCCGCGGCTTTCGCGCAGATAGCCCTTCTGGGTGATCCAGTCCTGCCCGGCCGGCAGGCGCGCGCCGTGTTCGATGTCGGTGACGCGGCGGATGCGATCGAGCTGACGCGGCAACCACGCCGGCGGATCGGCCGAGAAACGCACCACCTCCAGCAAGGAACCGGCGCTGGCCTTGGGCACCGGCGCGCGTTCGGCGACGATGAAGTGACGGTACTGCTGGCTCTCGCCGAGCTTCCACGCGATCCGCGCGTCCTTGGGATTTTCCAGCACCAGCAGATGTCGGTACGGCGCCAGCACCGCCTCGACCGCCACCGACCACTGCGGATCGGCGATCTCGACCAGCTCGGTCAGCACCTGATGCTTGATGCCGGCCTGTTCGAGCCCGGCGCGGAAGTCGCGTTCGAACGGTTCGACGATGCGGCCGCCGCCGCTGAGCGCGGCGGTCTGCGCGGAAATCTCGCCGCTGCGCTTGCGATCGCGCTCGGCTTCCAGCTTCAGCTCGGCCTGACGGCGGCGTCCGCTTTCGACGCTGGCGCTGAGCGCCTCGACATCGATCGCGCCGCGCTGAGCTTGCAGACGCGCCAGTTCGTCGCGGCGCTTGACCAGCATCTCGGCGTCGCGCGCGGCATCGCGCGCCTGGGTGAACGCCTGCTCGCTCGCGCTCACCTGACGGCGCGCTTCGCGCATCGCTTCCTGCAGTACGTCGCGGCCGGTCGCGGCGATCGCGTCGTCGGCGCGCATCTCCTCGAGGATCCGCTCGCGCTCGCGCAGCGCGCGGCGCAGGCCGGTCAGACGCGGCTTGGCGCCTTCGATCGCCACGCGCTGATCGGCCAGTTCGACCTTCGGCGCGATTTCGCTTTCCAGGCGATGGCGCTGATTGCGCAGCGCATTACCTTCCTCGAACGAACGCACGTCGGCCTTGGCCGATTCCAGCCGCAGATGCAGACCGGCCAAGTCCTGGCCGAGCTGCTGCAACTCCTTTTCGACATCGAACTGCTCGGTGCGCGCGCGCTGGTAATCGTCGAGCACCGCCTTGTCTTCGAACACGTCGAAGATCAGTTGCAGCAGGTCTCGCGGCGAGTATTGGCAGAGTTTGTCGGTCGCGCCTTGTTCGAGCGTGAGCACGCGGCAGATCGCGCGGGTCAGCCCGGCGCCGGCCAGGCGCACGCGGTAGTCGCGTACACCGAGCCAATCGCCGCCCTGCTCCAGGGTTTCCACCGGGGTGTCGCCGGCGACGATCTGGTAATCGCGGCTCCAGTCGCCGCCGCGCTTGCGGATGCGGCAGGCCAAAGTGACCACGTCGTCCTTGATCGGAAAGAACGGCCGTCCGCCGCGCTTGTCCGGACGATTGCTGACCACCGCGCGCAGCCATGCGTACGGTTTGCCGTTGTGGCGCAGATAGGTCTTGTAGTCGCGCGCAGTGTCGCGGTCTTCGATCGCCAGCAAGGTACGCAGCGCGTCGAGCAAGGTGGTCTTGCCCGAGCCGTTGGGACCGACCACGGTGACGATGGACGCGTCCAGCGGCAACTGGAAACGCTGCCAGTAATCCCAGTGGACGACTTCGAGGGAGCGGAACTCAAACATCGGCCGCGGCCTCCTGGTTTTGCTTGGATGGGGTGTCGGAATTCTCGTCGGTCGCGTCGCTGTCGTCGCTTACCGCTTCGGCGTCGCCGTTTTCGTTGGCGAAAGCCCCGACTTCGTCGTCAGCGACCTCATCGGTCTGCAACGACGGCAGCGGATCCATCGCGTCGCCGTCGTCCAGTACAAGCACCGACGCTTCATCAAACGCATCGTCACTCGCCGTGCCGATTCCCGATTCCCCACTCCCGATTCCCGGCTCCCCATGCGTCTGCGCATACGTATCCAGATCGGAATAAATCCCCGCCTCGATATCGGCCAGCAACGCCGCATCGGCCTGCGCTTCGGCCTCGGTCTCGCCTTCGAGTTCGGGATTGTCGGCGCTGTAGTGGCGCGCCTCGGCGACCACGAACGACAGCGCGCCGTCCATCACCCGGCCGGCGATGCGTTCGTAATCCAGGGCCAGATCGAGCAATGGGCCTTCGTGGATGCGTTCCTTGCGCCGCACGATGAAGCCCTGCCGCGCCAGCGAACCCAGGTTGAACTGGATGCGGGTCTTGCCGCCGAGTTTCTCGGCGAAATCGGCGAGCAAGGTGCGCTCGTTGATCGGCTCGACCACTTCGGCGCCGACCGGCACCGGCTTGAGTTCGGCAAACATCTGCTCCTGGTCCTGATCGCGATCGGCCTGCTGGCGCGCGATCTGGCGCTGGCGCTTGGGCAGCACCAGCAGCGCCCACAGCACCACCAGCAGCGCGATCGCATCGCGGTCGAGTTGCAGGTTGGTCGACGACCACGCCTTCGCGCTGCCGAACACCGCCGATTCCTGCGGGCGGGCGATGCCGACGGCGATGTTGGCGGCGTAAGGATGTTCGAGCAGACGCATGCCGGCCGCGGCGAGGCGGCGGTCGAGGTCGTTGCGCAGTTCGGCGTCGGTCAGCAGATCGCGAACCGCGACGTCGTCGCGCGGCAGCCAGCGTTCGGCCAACAGGCGCGCGATCAGGGAGGCGATGGGGTCGTTCATCAGGTGTCCGCGGTGTCCTTGGTCGCTTTGACGCGCTTGCCGGTGGTTGCATCGGCGGGCGTGGCGGCGCTCTTCTTCTTGGGTTTGCGTTTGGGGGCGGCGGGGAGCGTGTCGTCAGGCGCGATCGCCTCGTCGGCCTGATCGTTCGACTGCGCGCGCCTGCGCGGCGGCTTGCCGTGCAGCGTGGTGTAGTCGGGCGCTTCCAGGCGGCCGCGGCTCATGTAGGCCACGCCGGCGCGATCGATGGTTTCGAATTCGGTGTCGACCCGCCACGCCAGCGGCAACCGCGCCATCGAGGCGCTGACGCCGTTGCGGTTTTCCGCGCCGGGATCGCCGATCAGGCCGAGCAAGGACAAGCGGTAGGCGCTGAGCGCGAAGCTGTCCTGCGGCACGACTTCGCTCAATTGCGCAGGCGCATCCGCGGACGCGGCGGCGACATCGGCCAACGCGGTCAACTGATCCAGCCAATTCTCGGCGAACTGGAAATCGGTGGCTGCGGCCGGCGAAGCCTCGGTGTCGGGTGCGGCCTGCGCGGGCGGCAACGATTGATCTTCATGCGCTTCGCGTTCGCGTTCGACCAGTTCGTACTCGGCCACGTCGAGCGCGATCGGCGACAGCATGAACGCCGGGATCGCCGAACGCGCGAGTACGTCGTCGGCCAAGGCGGCCAGCGCTTTCGCATCGAGTCCGCGCAGGTAACGATTGACGTCCGACGACGACAAACCGCTCGCGCCCAGGTGCACGCGATGGCGATCGAGCTGGCTCAGCGCGCGCTGGAACACCGACGCCTGGCGCAGCATCGCGCTCTGGGCGCGGCCGATCTGCTGGGCGACGCGGTGGGTGTGGCTGTCGAGTTCCAGGTCCGAGGAAATCTCCTCGACGATCTGGGTGCCCTTCTCGATCCAGCGCCAGGCCTGCTGCAAGGTGCCGGCGGCGCGCAGGATGCGGTGCTCCGAGCCGCTGAGCACGGCCTGGTCGAAGTCCTCGCGCAGTTCGTTGAGCCGCGACAGCAGATGCTGCAGATCGTCCGGGCGCACCCGGCCGACCGCCTGGCCGGCGGCGATCTGCGCGGTCACATAGGCCAGTTCGTCGCCTTCGCGATTGAACTGCAGCAGCAGGCCGATCGCCGACAAGGCCTGGCGGCCGACCGGGCTGATCCGGTAGCGCTGGGTCTGCCCGTCCCACAGCAGCAGATCGTTTTCGCGCAGGCGGCCGATCACGGTGTCGAACTTGACCGGATCGAGGTAGCCGAAGTGTTCGCGCAGTTCCTGCGGGGTCCAATCCGGGGCCTGGCCGCGTTCGCCGATCGCGCGCAGCACCAGCAGCCGCACCATCACCGACTCTTCGCCGCCATGGAACAAGGTGGAGAACGCGCGCAGCAGATCGCGCGCGCCCAGCAGGGGCTGCAGGTCGGGCAGGTCGGCGGCGACGATGTCGGCGCGCAGGTAATCCTGGAGGCTGTTTTCTGGGGCGGCGTCCATGGAAGCGGGGCTACGGGGGTCGGGCATGTTCGGCGATGCGCCGCGTCCGTGACAACCGTTGCATTCGCGCGCGTTCGGTGCCTGTCTTCGCCCGGCCTTGACCCGGGACCATGGCGGCCAGGCCCGAAACCCGCCCCGATCGCCGATTCCGCTTGAATTGGCGCGCCGTTCGCGGCATCGTGCCCAATCCATACGCCAGCGTATTCAGCCAGCATGACCACGGCCGCCCGCAGCTCCGCTCCGCACCCGCTCTACCCGCATCTGTTCGCGCCGCTGGACCTGGGCTTCTGCACCCTGCCCAACCGCGTGCTGATGGGTTCGATGCACACCGGGCTGGAGGACAAGGCCGCCGATTTCCCGAAGCTGGCGGCCTACTTCGGCGAGCGCGCGGCCGGCGGGGTCGGCCTGATCGTCACCGGCGGCTTCGCGCCGAACCTCGTCGGCTGGCTCAAGCCGTTCGGCGGCAAGCTCAGCTGGCCGTGGGAAACCGGCAAGCACAAGCAGGTCACCGCCGCGGTCCATGAGCACGGCGGACGCATCTGCATGCAGATCCTGCACGCCGGCCGCTACGGTTATCACCCGCTGCAGGTCGCGCCGAGCAAGCTCAAGGCGCCGATCAATCCGTTCACCCCGCGCGCGCTGTCGGCCGGCGGGGTCGAGCGCCAGATCAAGGCCTTCGTCAATTCGGCGCGGCTGGCGCGCGAGGCCGGTTACGACGGCGTCGAGGTGATGGGTTCGGAGGGCTACCTGCTCAACGAGTTCACCGCGCCGCGCACCAACAAGCGCAACGACGCCTGGGGCGGCGACGCCAACAAGCGCTTTCGTTTCAGCGTCGAAATCGTCCGCCGCATCCGCGAAGCCTGCGGCCCGGACTTCATCATCATCTACCGGCTGTCGATGATCGACCTGGTCGACGAAGGCTCCAGCTGGAGCGAAGTCGTCACCCAGGCGAAAGCGATCGAAGCGGCCGGCGCGACCATCATCAACACCGGCATCGGCTGGCACGAGGCGCGGGTGCCGACCATCGCCACCTCGGTGCCGCGCGGCGCGTTCACCGGCATCACCGCGCGGCTCAAACCCGAGGTGCATATTCCGCTGGTCACCACCAACCGCATCAACATGCCCGACGTGGCCGAACGCATTCTCGCCGCGGGCGCGGCCGACATGGTGTCGATGGCGCGGCCGTTGCTGGCCGACCCGGCCTGGGTCGACAAGGCGCACAGGCAGCGCGCGGCCGACATCAACACCTGCATCGGCTGCAACCAGGCTTGCCTGGACCATGTGTTCGAGAACAAGCACGCCAGTTGCCTGGTCAACCCGCGCGCCTGCGCCGAGACCGAACTCAATTACCTGCCGACCAAGACGCCCAAGCGGGTGGCCGTGGTCGGCGCCGGCCCGGCCGGGCTGGCCTGCGCGACGGTCGCGGCCGAGCGCGGCCACCGCGTGACCTTGTTCGATGCCGCCGGCGAAATCGGCGGCCAGTTCAATCTGGCCAAGCGCATTCCGGGCAAGGAGGAATTCTTCGAGACCCTGCGCTATTTCGCCGGACGGATCGAACAGACCGGGGTCGAGCTGCGCCTGAACACGAGCGCGGATGCGGCGATGCTCGCGGGCTTCGACGAGGTCGTGCTCGCGACCGGGATCAAGCCGCGCGAGGTCGCGTTTCCGGGTTCGGACCATCCCAAGGTTGTGTCCTACCTCGACGTGCTCAAGGGCCGGGTGGTCGCGGGCAAGCGCGTGGCCATCGTCGGCGCGGGCGGGATCGGTTTCGACGTGGCCGAGTTTCTGGTCCACGACGGCCCGCATTCGATCGACGCGCCGCATCATCCCGACCCGGCGCGCTGGCGCGCCGAATGGGGCGTGGACCTGGGCTATGGCGACAACCGCGGCGGTCTGGTCGCGCCGCAGCCCGAACCGCCGGCGCGCGAGGTCTGGCTGCTGCAGCGCAGCCCCGGCAAGCCCGGCGCGAAACTCGGCAAGACCACCGGCTGGATCCACCGCGCCACGCTCAAGGCCAAGAAGGTGCGGATGATCGGCGGCGTCGAATATATAGGTGTCGACGACGAGGGCTTCCATGTCCGCGTCGACGGCAGCGAGCAGGTGCTGCCGGTCGATCAGATCGTGATCTGCGCCGGGCAGGAACCGTTCAAGCCGCTGGCCGCCGCGTTGGCCGACCGTGGTACATCGGTGCATGTGATCGGCGGCGCCGATGTCGCCGCCGAACTCGATGCCAAGCGCGCGATCGCGCAGGCGAGTCGGCTTGCCGCGTCGCTTTGAAGCCGGGAATCGGGAATGGGGAATCGGGAATCGCAGCGGCAAGAGCGGTTCGGCTGCTTTACCGATTCCCGACTCCCTATTCTCGATTCCCAGCACTACCTGTAGGAGCGGCGCAAGCCGCGACCACGACATCCGGTAGCCGGCGAAACCTCCCCTCGCCGGCGCGATCACGCCCCGATCGCCCCAAACCCCCATTCAGACTTGCCGAACCGGCCGCAAATCCCACCCCGAGCCGAGTCCACCCCACCTCGGAGACGCCGATTCGCGCACTCGCGAATCCGGCTCACGACTGCGTGAGACAAGCCCGGCACGCTTCCTGCCGGCACAAAGCCCTGTAGAACCAACGACCTACCACCTGTTCAGAATAAAAACTCCAACTAAATTAGAAACTTGGAAATAGACGTTCAGGTTTTGTTTGGCTAGCCGTCGCTACCGTTCGCCAACTTTTCCGCCGCCCCCTGCAGAGGCGGCACCCACCATCGCTCCGGGCGCCCATTCGCCCCCGGCCCGATGACGGGGCAAAAGCGCGCCGCTAGAGCCGCTGCCCTCCCCAGTACGCCATGTCAGCTCACGGCTGTCCCGCTCTCCCGTCCGGGAGATCGAAGACCGCGTGCGGCCGACGCAACGGAGCAAGGAGTCATATGAAACTGGCCTGGATCCTGTGGTTGGCATCCGTATTGCCGCCGCAAACCGCCGATTCGCTGTGCTTGAGCACCACCGTGTACCTGGAAGCCCGCGACCAGTCCCTGCGCGGCCAGCAAGCCGTCGCCGAGGTCGCCCTGCGCCGCCGCGACAGCGGCCTGTGGGGCGATACCGTCTGCTCGGTGGTGACCGCCAACAAGCAGTTCGCCCCGACCCTGGTGTCGCCGGGCACCCGCCTAAGCAACAGCGAAGCGTGGACCGAATCGGTCAACGTCGCGCTGGCGGCCGAACGCAACTGGGCGCTGCCCGCGGGCAAGCGCAAGGAAATCGTGCCGGGTGCGAGCCACTTCGCCGCCCACGCGATCGCCAGCCCGTCGTGGCGCAACGCGTATCAGGTCGCGACCATCGGCGATCACACCTTCTATAAGGTGCAGAAGTTGAAGTCGCGGCGTGGTTGAGAGCCGGGAATCGAGATTGGGGAATCGTAAAAGCGGCGAAACCGCTTTTGCTGTTTCGATTCCCTACTCCCGATTCCCGATTCCCGATTACGAGCCGTAACGCACCGTTGCACCCGTTTGCTTGAGCATAGCCCCGAAGCCGGCGATAGTCGGCGGCTTTCCTACCAAAGGGGCAACACATGAAGCTCTACAGCAAGCCTGGCGCGTGTTCGACCGCCGACCATATCGCGTTGCAGTGGACCGGCGGCGCGTTCGAAGTCGAAGTGATGAACAAGGACACGATGAAGGCCCCGGCCTACCTCGCGATCAATCCGGCCGGCGCGGTGCCGGCGGTGGTCGACGGCGATTTCGTGTTGAACCAGAACACCGCGATAATGGGCTACATCGCGGACAAATTTCCGCAAGCGCATCTGACCGGCGACGGCAGCGCGCAACAGCACGCCGAAGCCTCGCGCTGGCTCGCCTTCGTCAATTCCGATCTGCATCCCGCGTTCAAACCGATCTTCGGACCGGGTAATTTCCATCCCGATCCCGCCCAAGCCGACACCGTGCGCCAGCTCGCGCGCGAACGCGTGCGCGCGTTGTACGCCACGGCCGATCAGCGTCTCGCCGATCGCGAGTGGCTCGCCGGTTTCCGCAGCTACGCCGATCCGTATCTCTACATCACCCTGCGCTGGGCCGACGGCGTCGGCGTCGACATGTCGGGCTACGAGCACCTGGCCGCGTTCAAGCGCCGCATGGAAGCCGATCCCGGCGTGCAGGCGGCGTTGAAGGCCGAAGGCCTGCAGTAAGCCGAACCCGCACGATCGCTACGGGGCGCAATGTTCGCCGCCTCGTAGCGATCGTCATCGCGTCGGGCGCACGCCGGATGCAATGCCGACGCTTCGCACAGGATGCAACGCACACTGCATCGCACCGCTTTATCAGTCGTGGCTCACACGTCCGCGATCGACAAGCCCGCGTTCGATCAAGGCTCTACGCGAGCAGTGCACCTACAGACCGGAGCGAAACATCGATCGCTCCCTGTAGGAGCTGCGCAAGCTGCGACCGCGCAACCTGCCCCACCGCGCCAACCTCACCGTCGAATCGAAGCCCCAAGACGCAACCACGCAACTCACGTCCCGGCGCAACCTCAAGTCCCGGCAGAAAACCGCGCCTCGATCTCCGCGGCAATATCGTCCTTGCGCGCCTTCGCCAACGCCGCGCTCAATTCCGGCAACACCTCGCCGAGTTCCTCGCTGTTCGAACAACGTTCGATCTTGAGCTGAAGAAAATACCCGCGCAGCCCCAGATGCTCGCGCACGGTTTCGCTCATCAGCGTGTACAGCGTCTGATAGCGCTGCGCGGTATCCACCGGCGCGGCGACCGGCAACGCGAACGCCATGCCGGGTGTCGGCGCATGCGCGCTCACCGTGGCCGCGACCGCCGCCGAGGACGCGATCAGCCCAAGGCTCTCGAGCTGTTCCAGCGCATCGGCCGGGCCATGCAGGCTCGCGATGAGATCGCGCAGATGACGCACGCTGCGCTCGCCGTCGACGATCAGCAGGATCGAACGCAGGACCGGCGGCAATTTGCGCGAGCGGTGCTGGATCTCATCGCGGCCGTCGTTCGTTTTGACCGGCAGATCGCTGTCGCGCATGGCTATCCCTCGTAGTGAATCCGATCGCACTGCGAACGTCGCGGACCGCAGGCATCGGCTGCGTTGACTGCAGACTTCGCTACGCTCGCGCGCTCGGCCAGCGCCGTCGTTCTCCCGGCTGGCACGGGATCATGGCATGTGACTCCATGACGTTTCTGTGTCGTATTCGACGTTAGTCGTAAACGGAAATACGTCAACCTGCAAAGGTCGGATGCACGAAAAAGGCCAGGCGATTGCCTGGCCTTTTTGCCTTGCTTCCTGCGTTTTACCGCGCAGCCGCGTCGCTTATGCCGATGCGGCTGGGCGATGCACTCTCAGCGCTGCTCGATCGGCACGTAGGCGCGATCTTCCGGTCCGGTGTAGTTCGCGCTCGGGCGGATGATCTTGCCGTCCTCGCGCTGTTCGATCACGTGCGCGCTCCAGCCGGTGGTGCGCGCGATCACGAACAGCGGGGTGAACATCGGGGTCGGGATGCCCATCATGTGATAGGCCGAGGCCGAGTACCAATCCAGGTTCGGGAACATCTTCTTGCTGTCCCACATCAAGGTCTCGATGCGCTCGCTGACGTCGAACAGGACCTGGTTGCCGCCGTCCTTGCACAGCGCGCGCGAGATTTCCTTGATGATCGGATTGCGCGGATCGCCGGTGGTGTAGACCGGGTGGCCGAAGCCGATCACGATTTCCTTGCGCTCCACGCGCGCGCGGATGTCGGCCTCGGCCTCATCGGCGCTGTCGTAGCGCGAGATGATGTCCATGGCGACTTCGTTGGCGCCACCGTGCTTGGGGCCGCGCAGCGCGCCGATCGCGCCGGTGATGCACGAATGCAGGTCCGAGCCGGTGCCGGCGATGACGCGCGCGGTGAAGGTGGACGCGTTGAATTCGTGTTCGGCGTAAAGGATCAGCGACTTGTCCAGCGAATCGGCCAGCAACTGGCTCGGCGGTTCGCCGTGCAGCAGGTGCAGGAAGTGCGCGGCGACCGAGTCGTCGTCGGTTTCGCAATCGATGCGGCGGCCGTTGCGGGTGAAGTGCCACCAGTACAGCAGCATCGAACCGAAGCTGGCGATCAGGCGGTCGGCGATATCGCGCGCCTCGCTGGCCGGATGGCCTTCGCGCTCGGGCAGCACGGTGCCGAGCACCGAGCAGCCGGTGCGCAGCACGTCCATCGGATGCGCGTTGGCCGGCACCAGTTCCAGCGCGTCGGTGACGATCGCCGGCAGGCCGCGCAGGCGCTTGAGCTTGGTCTTGTAGGCCTTGAGCTGCGAGGCGGTCGGCAGCACGCCGTGGACCAGCAGGTGCGAGACTTCCTCGAAGGTGGACTTGGTCGCCAGATCGTGGATGTCGTAGCCGCGGTAATGCAGATCGTTGCCGCTGCGGCCGACGGTGCACAGCGCGGTGTTGCCCGCGGCGGTGCCGCTCAGCGCGACGGATTTCTTGGGCTTGGGCAGGGTCTGTTGCGTGTCGCTCATGGTCCTTCCTCTATTTAGATTGTCTTCTATTCCTTATTCCCTCTCCCGATTTTCGGGAGAGGGCAAGGGTGAGGGCGCGCGACTTCCGGCTTGCATCGCTGGCTCGAAGTTTCGCCTGCCCTCATCCGGCCTGTCGGCCACCTTCTCCCGCAAGCGGGAGAAGGAAAAATCAGATCAACCGCTTTTCTTGGCGAACAACGCGTCCAGCTTGCCCTCGAACGCGTGATACCCGATCCGGTCGTACAGTTCCTCGCGCGTCTGCATCGTGTCGACCACGTTCTTCTGATGCCCGTCGCGACGGATCGACTGATAGACGTTCTCGGCGGCCTTGTTCATCGCGCGGAACGCCGACAGCGGGAACAACTGGATCGCCACGCCGGCCGAGGCCAGTTCGTCGCGGGTGAACAACGGGGTTTGACCGAACTCGGTAATGTTGGCCAGCACCGGCACCTTCACCGCGTCGACGAAGCGACGGTAGGTCGGCAGGTCGTAGGCGGCCTCGGCGAAAATGCCGTCGGCGCCGGCCTCGACGCAGGCGATGGCGCGCTCGATCGCGGCGTCCACGCCGTCGACCGCGATGGCGTCGGTGCGCGCGATCAGGAAGAAGTCCGCATCGGTCTTGGCGTCGGCCGCGGCCTTGACCCGGTCGGCCATTTCGCCGGCCGAGACGATTTCCTTGCCCGGACGATGGCCGCAGCGCTTGGCGCCGACCTGGTCCTCGATGTGGCAGGCGGCCGCGCCGGCCTTGATCAGCGACTTGACCGTGCGCTCGATGTTGAACGCGCTCGGACCGAAGCCGGTGTCGATGTCGACCAGCAGCGGCAGGTCGCACACGTCGGTAATGCGGCGCACGTCGACCAGCACGTCTTCGAGCGTGTTGATGCCCAGGTCCGGCAGGCCCAGCGAGCCCGCGGCGACGCCGCCGCCGGACAGGTAGATGGCGCGGTAACCGGCGCGCTTGGCCAGCAGCGCGTGGTTGGCGTTGATCGCGCCGATGACCTGCAGCGGCGATTCTTCGGCGAGCGCGGCGCGGAACTTCGCGCCGGCGGAGTGGTGGCTCATCTTCAAGCTCCGGGGGCCCGGTCGGGGGCGATCCGGACATTTTAACCCGCGGCGCGGACCGGCCGATGACCTCGCGGACGGCTGAACGCGGCCAACGGGGAAGCGAACAGCGACCGGGTCGGCGAAAGCGGCGGCGAACGGGCCGATCCGGCACAACCCGCCGTTCGGGTGGCGAACCATCGGGTGGAGTATCGAGCGCTCGCCGGCAAGATCAAGGCGGGCAGAGACCGATCCGCGCCCTGCTCCGCGCCGCCGCATCGCGGCGATACCGTCGGGCCTACAGACACCGTGCGTCGTCGCCTGCACGGCTCATCGCGCCGATTCAACCGATGGTCTGGACGATCTCGCCGTTCTGGTCGCGGATGTGGGTTTGATTGACCACCACCTCCAGATTCGCAAACCCTTCGACCTCATAACGACCGGCCTGCGCGCGCAGGCGCGAAATCAGACTGCGCAGCGCGATCTCGTCGAGCCGCACGTGCAGGACCTCGTCGATCACTTCGGCGCCGCAGCGCGACGCGGATTCGAACAGGATCCGTCGTTCCGGTCCGATCAGGCCGAAGCTTTCGCCGAAGCGCAGCCGCAGCGGCAGCAAGGCCAGCAATTCACCGACTTGTCGCGCGCCCAGCGCGATTTCGGTGATCGGCTGGCGCAGCATGCGCTTGCGTTGCTGCCATTGCAGCTGATCGGTATAGACCCGCCCGGTCGAGGAGCCTTCGCGCGCCGCCCCCTCGGACAGGCGCGCGGCGATGTCGGCATCGGCCAGCAGGGAACCGCGTTCGAGGTCGGTCACCCACAACGGCAGATAGTCGGCGAACACCTCCAGCACCTTCAGCGTCGACCAGCGCTTGAGCGCGAATTCTTCTTCGTTGGTCAAGCCGACCACTTGCAGGAACTCCACCCGGCCGTTGCGCGTGTCGATCGCCGGCAGTTCCGGATCGGCGGCGAACGCGATCGCGCGGATCGCGCTGTCGGTCTCCGACGCGATCGGGCCGTTGGCGTTCATGTAATGCCCGGCGCTGAACACGTTGCCGCTGTCGAATACGTAACGCGCCAGGTTCTGCAGGAAATTGAGCACCCACGCCGGCGGGTCTTCGCTGTCGTCCGGATCGGCCAGGCGGAAGGTCAGTTCGAAACCGTAACCGCTCAGCTCGGGGTCGTCGGATTCCTTCGCGAACAGCTCGCTGAAACCGTAGGTGATGAAATGCCAATGCGGAACCGGGGTGATGCGCTTGTAGGCGCTGATGCCGGTCAGCGGATCCTTGCCGCCCAGGGCATAGCCGATCACGGTGCCGTAATGCTTGGGCTCTTGCCGCGAATAGATCCGGTTCAGCGCCTGATTGATCGCGTCCCAGCCGGGCGCGCCATCGTCCTGGTGTTCCGGGTCCTGCCTGTCTGGGTCTTGGCCGTCGTGCTGCATCGCGCATCCGCCTCGTTGCTGTCGTATGTCGCGGTTCGGGGTCGCGAACCGTGGGCGATGCTAACGCGATCACGGGAAAATTTCGTCAATACGCACATTTGGTGATCGGGCGTGAGTCGGCGGGCGGCGCGGGTCAGCTGCCCGCGTCGGCGCCGCGATCGAGCGCGCGGCGGACTTCGTCGAGCGCGGCCGGATCGTCGAGGGTGGACAGATCGCCCGGGTCGCGGTCTTCGGCCAGGGCCTGGATCGAGCGGCGCAGCAACTTGCCCGAGCGGGTCTTGGGCAGCGCGCCGACCACGTACACTCGCGCCGGCCGCGCCAACGCACCCAGCTGTTGCACCACGCATTGCTGCATCGCCGCGGCGGCCAGCGCCGGGTTCTGCTCGCCGCTGGGCTTGAGCGTGGCGAACACCACCGGCACCTGGCCCTTGAGTTCGTCGTGCACGCCGATCACCGCCGCTTCGGCGACGCCGCTGTAGCTGGCCACCGATTCCTCGATCTCGCGCGTGCCCAGGCGATGGCCGGCGACGTTGATCACGTCATCGGTGCGGCCGAGGATGAAGGTGTAGCCGTCGTCGTCGCGAATCGCCCAGTCCAGCGAGCTGTACAGCAGTTCCTTGAAATGGCTGAAGTAGCTCGACAGGAAGCGCGCGTCGTCGTTCCACACCGTGGTCATGCAGCCCGGCGGCAGCGGCGGCACGATCACCAGCACGCCTTTCTCGTTCGGGCCGGCGTCCAGCCCGGTGGCTTCGTCGATCACCCGCAGGTGATAGCCCGGCGTGGGCAGGCCGGGCGAGCCGAACTTCACCGGTTGCAGGTCCAGGCCCGGCATCAGCGACAGCACCGGCCAGCCGGTTTCGGTCTGCCAGTAATTATCGATGATGGTCTTGCCGATGCCGTCGGTGATCCAGTGCGCGGTCGGTTCGTCGAGCGGCTCGCCGGCCAGGAACAGCCAGTGCAACTGCGAAAGATCGTGTTTCTTCAACCACGACACGTCCTGCTTCTTCAGCACGCGGATGCCGGTGGGCGAGGAAAACATCGTGCGCACGCCGTATTGCTCGCAGATGCGCCACCAGATGCCGGGGTCGGGATTCGTCGGCAGGCCTTCGTACAACACCGAAGTAGCGCCGGCGATCAGCGGCCCGTAGACGTTGTAGGAGTGACCGACCGCCCAGCCCACGTCGGAGGTCGAGAACATCACCTGGCCGGCGCGGATGTCGTAGATCGACCACATCGACAGCGCGAGCGCGACCGCGTAGCCGCCGACATCGCGCTGCACGCCCTTGGGTTTGCCGGTGGTGCCGGAGGTGTACAGCAGGTAGCTGGGTTCGTTGGATTCGAGCCACTCGACCGCGACGTGTTCGCCGTCGTGCTGCGCTCGCAGCGCTGCGTAATCGAGATCGCGGCCGGCGACGATGGCGTGATCGGGGTCCAACCCGCGGCTGACGACCAACACATGCGGCGGCGGCGATTGCGCCTCCTCGCAGGCCGCATCGACCAGCGGCTTGTAGGCAATGACCTTGCCGCCGCGCATGCCGGCATCGGCGCAGATCAGCAGCTTGGGCGTCGCATCGTCGATGCGCAGCGCGAGGTTGTGCGCGGCGAACCCGCCGAACACCACCGAATGCACCGCGCCGATCCGCGCGCAGGCCAGCATGGCGAACACCGCCTCGGCCATGTTCGGCATGTAGATCACCACCCGATCGCCGCGGCCCACGTCCAGCGACTTGAGCACGGCGGCGAAGGTGTTCACTTCGCGGTGCAGTTCGCGATAACTCAGCTCGACGGTCTGCCCGGTCTCGCTGGAGATCGCCACCAGCGCGAGTTGATCGCCGCGCTCGTCGAGATGCCGGTCGATCGCGTTGTAGCAAAGATTGGTTTCGCCGCCGGCGAACCACTTGCGGAAGGGCGGGCAGCTGTAGTCGAGAATCGTCTGCGGCGGCTTGTGCCAGTGGATCGCCTGCGCCTGTTCGGCCCAGAACGCTTCGGGCTGCTCGACCGAGCGGCGATGGAAGGCTTGATAGGACTCGTCACGCATGCGGCTGCCTCGCAGAACCGGTGGGCTACCGTCGGCAGGCTAGACCAGCCTTCGGCGGGATGCGTTACGACCATGGTCTAGAGGTTGGGATGTTGGCAAGGTGTGAGGGGGTGGGATTGGGGATTGGGGCTCCCGGCTCGGGAGTCACGGCTCCGCGGTACGCGCAAATCATCGCGCTCTAGAGCGATAGGCACCCACACCTTGCGCCGTAGCCGGGTTGGCGTGGTCGCGGCTTGCGCCGCTCCTACAGGTAGGCCATGCGGCTTTCGCTTGAAGTCTTGCAGTTCATCCAGCGCTGCGGCGCTTGGATCTCGCGAGGACAAAAGCACACCCGGAGGGCGGCGCACATGGATGTGCGCCGTGCGCCACCGAGACAGGATGTCTCGTGTGGCGCATGCCCGCGTCGGCACCGATCGTGCGGGCACTTGATTCAAAGAAAAGCATTTTTCTTTGGTTACCTTTCTTTTGTCGCTTTTGACAAAAGAAAGTGACCCGCCGCTTTAGTGGCGGAAGCTTTTGATCTTGCTTGCAGCTTCAAAGCTTTGATGCGTTTAAGAACCTTTGAAGCCAGAGGCAAGATCAACAGCTTTCGTCCGCAAGCGGCCGAGTTACTTTCTTTTGTCAAAAGCGACAAAAGAAAGGTAACCAAAGAAAAACGCTTTTCTTTGAATCAAGTGCCCGCAAGTGCGGAGCTGACGCGGGCACGCGCCACACGGGACCTCCATGTCCCGGTGGCGCGCGACGCGCATCCCTGCGCGTCGCCCTCCGGGTGTGCTTTTGCTAACGCGAGTTACAAGCCTCGCAGCGCTGTATGAACTGCGCGGCTTCAGGATCGAGCAAAAGCCACATGGCCTATCTGTAGGAGCGGCGCGAGCCGCGACCGCGCCAACCCGACTACGGCGCAGGTCGCGACACGCTCGCGATCCTGCGCCAGCCGTCAGCCCCCCAGGCAGACACCCCACCCATCAAAATCAAAACTGCGCATCGATCGTCAAAAACACCTGCCTCGGCGCATTGGCATGAAACGCAAACGTCTTCCCCTGCGGATCCGACGCACTGAACGCGGTCAGATTGCTGGCCGTGCGCTTGTCGGTCAGATTGCTGCCATTGAGCGCGATCGACCACTGCCGCAACGGTCCGACCGGCTCGAAGGTATAGCGCAAGGCCGCATCGAACTGAGTCGAACCACCGAAGCCGTTATCGTTGGTGTAGGTGTAATAACGCTTGCCGGTGTACTTGCCGCTCACGCTCGCCAGCCACGGCCCGTTGCGATAACTCAGCTCGCTCGACAACATCTTGTCAGGCACATCGACCACGCGCTTGTCGCGGGTCTGCACCACCTTGCCGCTGTCGATGTAGTTGTCCTGATAGGTCGACTTGTTCCACGACAGCGCGTTGTACCACTCGAACTGCGCCGTGGGCTTCCAGATGAAGACCAGCTCGCTGCCGAAGCTGTCGACCGAGCCGACATTGAAGAACTGAGTGACGCACTCCGGCCGCGTGCCGGCCTCGATGCTCGAACACGGGTTCAGCGACAGCAAGCGGTTGTCGAACTTGACCTTGTAGACGCTGAAGGACGCCTGGTAGGTCTCGCCCACGCGGCGATATCCGGCTTCCAGGGTCTTGGACGATTCGGGTTTGAGACTGGCCTTCTGCACATCGAACGCAGCCTGGCCGATCGCCAGCGGGCCGCCGGCGCCGCCGCCGACGAAGGCCGCGACGTTTTCGGTGTAGGCCGCGAACAGCTCCTGCCCTTCGCCGAGCTTGTAGCCGACCCCGAGCTGCGGCAGGAAGCTGTCCTTGGTTTCCAGGCGTCCGCTCGCGTTGGGCACTTCCATCGCGCGCGGATCGACCTGGCGCGCGCGCATGTCGACCTGGGTGCTCTTGGCGCCGACATCCACGGTCATGCGGCCGTCGAGCAGGCTGATGGTGTCCTGCAGATAGGCCTGGCGGGTGTTGATGCGGTACTTCTGGAAGAACAGGCGGCGGTCGGGATCGTTGAGGAAACGGTCGTCGTTGACCGGGCCTTCGATGAAATAGAAATTGCGCTGCACGTCGTGGTGGTTGCTTTCGTACCAGAAGCCGCCTTCGATGCGGTGATTGCCGATCTCCCAGGCCAGCGAACTCATCACGCCGTAGCGGTTGATGCCGTAGTTGGTGCTGCGGATCGAGATCGGAATCGCCTTGGGCGTGTTCGGATACGAGTAGTTGCCCGGCGACCACCAATGGCCCTGGCCGCGGTCGTCGTGGTAGTAGGCCTGCGACTTCAACGACAGGCCTTCGCCGAGATTGAACTCGCCGGCCAGCGCGGCCAGATGGTCGGTGCGCAGCGCGCGGCTGGCGTAGTAGGCATCGTCGATGGTCGCCGCCGGGCCGCTGAAGCCGCAGCGCGGATCGCCGGCGCGGTGCTGGTTCGCCGGCCACGGCTTGGGCGCGCAGTAGGCGGCGGCGAGCGCGCGCTGCCAGTCGGGCTTGTACAGGTTCCAGTCCCAACCCGAGCCGCGCGACAGCAAACCCTTGGACAGGTAGGCGAAGTTCGCCTGACTGGTTTCCGCGCTCGACACGAACGCGCTGATCCGGTTGCCGTCGCCGAACTGATACAGCGCCTTGAGGTTGACCTGGTTCTGATCCTGGTTGTCGCCGGGCTTGGACCACATGTCGGCGCTGAGCAGCGAGCCGGACAGATACATCGAGAAGCCGCCGTGATCGCCGGTGTCCAAGCGCGCATAGGTGCGGCGGGTGCTGTCGCTGCCGAAGGTCTGGGCCAGGCGCAGGCCGAATTCGGTCTGCGGATCGGAGGAGAAATACTGCAAGGTGCCGCCGAGGTTGCTGGTCGACGCGGTGCCGAGCGAGCCGATGCCCGCGGCCAGTTCCGCGCCGGCGAGGTTCTCGCCGATCAATGCGCGGCTGATGCCCAGGCCGTTGTAGTTGCCGTAGCTGTTGTCGCCGAGCGGAATGCCGTCGAGCGTGTAGCCGAGCAGGCGCTGGTTGAAGCCGCGCAGGCTGATGGTCTGCGATTCCTCGTTGGCGCCGTAGGCATCGTTGGACTGCACCGAAATGCCCGGCAGTTTGTTGAGGATCTTCTGCGGGCTGGTGCCCGGCGCGCGCTTTTCGATATCCGACAGTTTGATCCGCTGCACCTGGCGGGTCTCGCCCATGCCGATCACCGACACCGCGTCGAGCGTGGTCGCGTCGCGTCCCGCCGCTTCGCCTGCGGCACCGTCGAGCGAGGCGCCGTCGAGCGCGGTCTCTGGCGCGGGCGCGGCCTCGCGCGGATCGGCATGAACGGGCGAGGTCGACAGCGCGGTCCAGATCGCCAGCACGAGCGCGGGCGTGGCAAGGGGGTACTTCATTGCAATCTCCGGGGGAAGTTCGGGCAAAAATCCGGAGAAGCATGGTCGGCGCAGATGACGCGTTGATGGCGGACCGGCGCGGATGAACGGCCCCCCTAACCCTAAGGTGGTATTGGTCGCCGCCGCGGCCGGGACCACTATCGGCACCGGACGCAGGGACGTGCGCTCGCCTTGCCGTTGCCTGCATGTACCGCGAGCCATTCGTGCAAAGCCTCCACGCCCGTTTCGGCCTCGCGGCCAGCGCGACCACCGCTTTCGCATTTTCAGTATTCGCTATTCCAGGAGCCGCCATAACGTGAGCGCCGTCACCCTTGCCGACCCCGTGCCCAGCGCTCCGAGCATGAGCCCCGGGCAACGCCTGAAATCGATCTTCTCCGGCTCGGTCGGCAACCTGGTCGAGTACTACGACTGGTACGTCTACACCTCGTTCTCGCTGTACTTCTCCCACGTGTTCTTCCCCAGCGGCGACAAGCTCAGCCAGAACCTCAAGACCGCGGCGATCTTCGCGGTGGGTTTTCTGATGCGGCCGATCGGCGGCTGGGTGTTCGGCCGCTACGCCGACCGCCACGGCCGCAAGGCCTCGCTGATGCTGTCGGTGCAGATGATGTGCCTGGGTTCGCTGATCATCACCCTGACCCCGGGCTACGAAACCATCGGCCTGCTCGCGCCGATCCTGCTGCTGGCCGCGCGCCTGATGCAGGGCCTGAGCGTCGGCGGCGAATACGGCAGCTCGGCCACCTACCTGAGCGAGATGGCGTCGAGCAAGCACCGCGGCTTCTGGTCGAGCTTCCTCTACGTGACCTTGATCATGGGCCAACTGCTCGCGGTGCTGGTGCTGGTGGTGCTGCAGCAGTTCGTGCTGACCGACGAACAACTGCGCTCGTGGGGCTGGCGCATTCCGTTCGCGATCGGCGCGATCGCCGCGGTGGTCGCGCTGTACCTGCGCCGCAACATGCACGAGACCGAGTCGTTCACCAAGCTCAAGGCCAGCGACACGCCGCAACGCAAGGAAGGTTCGCTGCGCACCTTGATGCAGCACCCGCGCGCGGTGCTGACCGTGATCGGCCTGACCATGGGCGGCACGCTGGCGTTCTACACCTACTCCAACTACATGCTGAAGTTCCTCAGCCTGAGCGCGGGCTTCAGCGAAGAAACCGCGACCCTGATCAACGCCTCGACCCTGTTCGTGTACATGCTGCTGCAGCCGCTGATCGGCGCGCTGTCGGACCGCATCGGCCGGCGCCCGCTGCTGATCGCGTTCGGCGTGCTCGGCGCGGTGCTCACCGTGCCGGTGATGCACTGGATCCGCGACGCGCAAACGCCGCTGGAAGCGTTCTTCCTGATCATGGTGCTGCTCGGCGCGGTCAGCGGCTACACCGCGATCAACGCGGTGGTGAAGGCCGAACTGTTCCCGGTCGAAGTGCGCGCGCTCGGCGTCGGCCTGCCCTATGCGCTGACCGTCGCGCTGTTCGGCGGCACCGCCGAGATCATCGCCCTGCAGTTCAAGCAGCACGGCATGGAGAGCGGTTTCTTCTGGTACGTCAGCGCCTGCATCGCCTGCTCGCTGCTGGTCTATTTCTTCATGCCCGATACGCGCAAGCATTCGACCATCGATCGCGACTGACGCCCACCGTGTCGCCCGCGAACGCAATCGCCTTCCCCACCCTTTCCGTCGTCGTCCGAACCCAGGAATCCCACCCATGAAGAAATCCGGCTCGCGTTTCTACCTGTGGGTGCTCGGCGCGATCGTGCTCGGCGGCGTGTTCGGGCATTTCTTCCCGGACATCGCGGTCAAACTCAAGCCGCTCGGCGATGGTTTCATCTCGCTGATCAAGATGCTGATCGCGCCGATCATCTTCCTGACCGTGGTGCTCGGCATCGCCGGCGTATCCGACGTCAAGAAGGTCGGCCGGGTCGGGGTCAAGGCGATCGTGTATTTCGAAGTGGTCTCGACCATCGCCCTGGTGATCGGCCTGGTCGTGGTCAACACGCTCAAGCCCGGCGCCGGGTTCAACGTCGATCCGGCCACGCTCGACGCCAGCGCGGTGGAGAAATACGCCGCCGCGGCCAAAGACCAGAGTACGGTCGATTTCATCCTGCACATCATTCCCAAGACCTTCACCGACGCCTTCACCGGCAACGGCGACCTGCTGCAGGTGCTGCTGATGGCGGTGCTGTTCGGCTTCGCCCTGCTGCACATGGGCAAGAGCGGCGAGAAGGTGATGGACCTGCTCGAAGCGGTGTCGAAGGTGTTCTTCGGCATGATGAGCATGATCATGAAGCTCGCGCCGATCGGCGCGGGCGCGGCGATGGCCTTCACCATCGGCAAGTACGGCGTGGATTCGCTCGGCCCGCTGGCCAAGCTGATGGGCAGCTTCTACCTGACCTGTGCGTTGTTCATCCTGATCGTGCTCGGCACGATCGCGCATTTCACCGGTTTCAGCATCCTGCGCTTCATCCGCTACATCCGCGACGAACTGCTGCTGGTGCTGGGCACCTCGTCGTCGGAATCGGCGCTGGTGCCGCTGATGCGCAAGCTCGAACGCCTGGGCTGCTCCAAGTCGGTGGTCGGTCTGGTCGTGCCCAGCGGCTACTCGTTCAATCTCGACGGCACCAACATCTACCTGACCATGGCGACGATCTTCGTCGCCCAGGCGCTCGGCGTCGATCTGACCTTGACCCAGGAACTGACCCTGCTGATGGTGGCGATGCTGACCTCCAAGGGCGCGTCGGGCGTCACCGGCGCGGGCTTCATCACCTTGGCCGCGACCTTGACCGTGGTGCCGTCGGTGCCGGTCGCAGGCCTGGCCTTGATCCTGGGCATCGACCGCTTCATGAGCGAGGCGCGCGCGTTGACCAACTTCATCGGCAACGGCGTGGCGACGATCGTGGTGGCGCGTTGGGAGAACGAACTCGATCGCGACAAGCTCAATCACGAGCTGGCCAATCCGCCGAGCGCGACCGATCTCGACGACGATCTGCCGTCGGACCATCACGCGCCGCTGCTCGACAAAGCCGTCTGAGCGCATCGTTGTGAGTTTCGCCGGGCCTTTGATACGGCCCGGCCCATCCAACTTAATCACCACGAGCCGGACGCGCTGCGCCCGGCGCGGTTTCCTGCTGCCAGGACGGCGGTCAAGACCTGGAGTTCCGACCGATGATCCGTATCGACCGCCTCGCCTTCGCCCTGTCCGCCGCGATCCTCGCCGCCGCGCTGCCGTGCAGCGCGCTCGCCGCCAATTTCGACGACTGGCCGACCAAGTACAGCTTCGCCGACGGCACCGAGATTTCCGGCACCGCCAACGTCGCCTACGACGTGGTCGATTTCTCCGGCGACAACGGCTACGGCACCGCCGCGACCGCGTTGTCCGACGACGGCCATTTCCGCCGCCGCGAGTTCGGCGTGAACCTCAAGAAGAAGGACGTGTACGACTTCACCGCGGTGTTCGATTTCGAAGCCAAGGTCTGGCTCGACGTCGCCCTGCGCATGGAAACCAAGGCCTTGTTCGGCGCCGACTACGGCAAGCTGCGCGTGGGCTACTTCAAGACCCCGGTCAGCATGGAGAGCGTTGCGGCCTCGCGCAGCGGCAGCATGATCGAATTGTCGGCCGCGTCGCAGGCGATCTACCAGGCGCGCCGCACCGGCGTGGAATGGTCGATGGAGCGGCCGCGTTACGCGGTGAGCGCGGCGTATTTCTTCGGCCACGACCTGCAGGGCGACAACCCCGGCACCACCGCGGCCGGGCGCGCGGTGTGGACGCCGGTCAAGGACAAGGATCATGTCGTGCATCTGGGCCTGACCGCGTCGGTCGAAAACCCGCACGGGTTCACCGATGGACGCGGCGCGTACTTCGGCCCGTCGACCCGCTTCCGCGCGCGGCCGATGAACGGCCTGACCGCAGTGCGGCTGGTCGATTCGGGCAGCCTGCGCAACACCGACAAGGTGTTGCGCAACGGCCTGGAAGCGCTGTGGATCGACGGGCCGTGGTCGGTGCAGGCCGAGTACCTGCGCGCCACCGCGCAGCGCGAAAACGGCGCGCGCGATTTCACCGCCGACGGTTACTACGTCACCGGCAGTTGGGTGCTGACCGGCGAAACCCGGCCGTACACCGGCAACAACGTCGCCAACATCAAACCCGCGCACGGCTATGGCGCGGTCGAACTGCTCGCGCGCTATGGCGAACTCGATCTCGACGACGGCGGCATCGCCGGCGGCCGCCAGCGCGATCTGACCCTGGGCGTGAACTGGTACCTGACCACGCATTTCAAGTTCCAGGCCAACTGGGTGCAGGTCAAGGCGGACAAGGGGTTGCTGTCGGCGGACCCGGATGTGATGGAGGTTCGCGCGCAGTTGCAGTTTTGAGGGCCGGGAGTCGGGAATGGGGAATCGGGAATCGTAAAAGCGGGGATTCGAGGGCGCTTTGACTTTGCAGCTTCCGGTCGCGACGATGGCTTGCGCATGGCGGCTGGCATTCAGGGCAATCGTCGCCTGCCATCCCAACGCACCTGACCGATCGCGTCGCTCGCGCTTTTCCAATTCCCGACTCCCCATTCCCGATTCCCGCCCCCGTGATCCCTCACCGCCGCCAGCTGCAAACCGCCCTGTGGATCGCCCTGATCGCGATCGGCGTGGCGCTGTCGATGCTGATCGCCGGACGCATCGCGTATTCGCAGGCGCTGCAACGCCAGGCCGGCGAAGCGCGCGCGCTGCTGGCCCAGCGCGCGCAGGTGATCGAGCAGCACATCGACCGCTACCGGATCATGCCGGCGGTGCTGTCGCTCGACCCGCAACTGCGCGCCACCCTCGCCTATCCCGACGACCGCACTCAGCGCCAGCGCGCCAACGAGCGCCTGGTCCAGCTCAACTTCGCCAACCGCACCAGCACCCTGACCCTGATCGACAGCAAGGGCATCGGCATCGCCGCGAGCAACTGGGACCTGCCCAACAGCAACGTGGGCCAGTCGTATGCGTTCCGTCCGTATTTCCAGAAGGCGATGACCGACGGCGCCGGCGAGTTCTACGCGATCGGCGTGACCACGCATGTGCCGGGCCACTTCATCGCCCGCGCGATCCACGACGAACGCGGCGGCGCGGTGGGTGCGGTCGCGGTCAAGGTCGAGCTCGAGGACATCCGCTCGGACTGGAGCGGACGCGGCGATCTGGTCCTGCTCAGCGACGCCAGCGGCGTGGTGTTCCTGACCGCGCAACCGCAGTGGCGCTATCGCCTGCTGCGCACACCGACCGCGGCGCAGAACCTGCAATTGCAAAGCACCCGCCAATACCAGGGGCAGACCCTGCGACCGGCCACGATCCGGGTCGAGCGCGAAGTCGGCGACGGCGCGCGCGTGGTGCGCCTGCGCGATCCGCCGATGCGCGAACCGATGCTGTGGCAGTCGCTGCACCTGCCGCGCGAAGACTGGACCTTGCACCTGCTGCGCGATACCACGCCGAGCATCCGCACCGCCTGGATCGCGCGCGCGGTCGCGGCCGGCGCGTGGCTGCTGCTGGTCTCGGTCGTGCTGCTGTTGATGCAGCGCAACCGTATCGCCGCGCTGCGGCTGCGCAGCCGGCAGGAACTGGAGAAGATGGTCGAGCATCACGCCGAGGCCTTGCGCAACGCGCAGGACGGCGTGGTCCAGGCGGCGCGGCAGGCGAGCCTGGGCGAAGGCCACAGCCTGGAGCATCTGCCGCAGGGCGTCAGCGTGGTCGACGCGCAACTGCGTCTGGTCGCGTGGAATCAGCGCTATGCCGAACTGTTCCGTTATCCGCCCGAGCTGCTGCAGGTCGGCCGCCCGATCGAAGACCTGATCCGCTACAACGCGCGCCGCGGCCTGCTCGGTACCGATCCGGAAGACGCGATCCGTCGCCGCCTGGATCATCTGCAGCGCGGCCAGCCGTACCTGCACGAACGCGAGCGGCCCGACGGCACGGTGATCGAGATTCGCGGCAATCCCATGCCCGACGGCGGCTTCGTCACCAGTTACGCCGACATCACCGCGTACAAACAGGCCGCGCGCGATCTGCGCACGCTCGCCGACAGCCTGGAACGCGGCATCGAGCAACGCACCAGCGACCTGCAAAGCGCCAAGGGCGAAGCCGAACGCGCCAACCGTTCCAAGACCCGCTTCGTCGCCGCCGCGGTCCACGACCTGCTGCAACCGTTGAACGCCGCGCGCATGTACCTGTCGTCGCTGCGGCGGCGCGTCGACAGCGAAGGCCGCGAGCTGACCGATCACATCGAGGCCGCGCTGGCCGCGCAGGACGACATCCTGTCGAGCCTGCTGGATATTTCGCGGCTGGAATCGGGCGCGCTGGAAGTCAAGCGCGGCGCGCTGCCGCTGGCGCGCGTACTGAGCGCGATCGAAAGCCAGTTCCGCATCCTGGCCGAATCGCGCGGACTGCATCTGCATTGCCTGCCCAGCAGCGCGATCGTCGACAGCGATGAAGTGCTGCTGCGCCGGATCGTGCAGAACTTCCTTTCCAATGCGATGCAGTTCACTCCGCGCGACGGCCGCATCGTGCTCGGTGCGCGGCGCTTGCGCGACGGCGTGCGCATCGAGGTGTGGGACACCGGGCCGGGCATCGCGCCGAACAAGCGCGAGCTGATCTTCGAGGAATTCCAGCGCCTGGATACCGGCATGGAAGCGCCTCAGCGCGGCGCCGGGCTGGGATTGGCGATCGTGCAGCGAGTCGCGTTGTTGCTCGATCATCGCATCGGCCTGCGTTCGTGGCCGGGGCGTGGCAGCGTGTTCTCGGTCGAGGTGCCGTATGCGAGCGCGGCGGTCGACGAGGCCGCGCCGAGCCTGGTATCGGCGACTCAGGACGGTCACGCGGTCGGCATCGAGCGCGATCAAGACTCGCCGCTGTACGGACGCCAGGTGTGGGTGATCGACGACGACCCGCATTCGCGCCAGGCCGCGCAACGCCTGCTCGAAGACTGGGGTTGCCGGATCGAGACCGCCGCGACCGCGGCCTGCGCATTGACCCACGCCGATCATCTGCCGATGCCGGAACTGTTGCTGCTCGATTACCGCCTGGGCGAAAGCACCGGCTTCGAATTGGGCACGCAGTTGGAAGCCAAATGGAAGCGCATGCCGCCGGTGGTGTTGATGTCGGCCGATGCCGATCCCGGCCTGCGCACGCGCGCGGCCGAACGCGGCTGGAGTTTTCTGCCCAAGCCGCTGAAGCCGGCGGCGCTGCGCGCGCTGGTTACACGGATGGTGATGCGCGGGGGTTGAGGCGAAGGCCGATACGAAGCGAGTGTTCGTTTTTTGCCAGCGCCGCACATGGACTGTCTACAGCGAAAGCGGCGATTGAGAACTTGCCGACAACGATCCCGACCGCCGCGCAGCAAACCTAGTCGTGCAAGCCCGCCGCGTCGTCTTCCAGCGACAGCCCCTTCACCAACACCGCCGCCTGCGTGCGCGAATGGCAGCCGAGTTTGCGCAGGATCGCGGTGACATGGATCTTGACCGTGTTCTCGGCCAGCGACAGCTCGTAGGCGATCTGCTTGTTGAGCAGGCCGTCGGCCAGTCGCAACAGCACCCGCATCTGCTGCGGGGTGAGCTGGGCGAGGCGATCGGCGAGTTGCGCGTCGCCTTCGTCGCGTTCGACCTGCTGCGGCGGAAACCAGATGTTGCCGGCGAGCACCGCGTTGACCGCTTCGGCCAGCACCGTCGACGGCGCCGACTTGGGCACGAAACCCGACGCGCCGAACTGCTGCGCGCGGCGGATCGTGCGCGGGTGTTCGTTCGAGGAAATGATCACCACCGGCAGTTCGGGGCGTTCGCCGCGCGCGTACACCAGCGAGGAGAAACCCATCGCGCCGGGCATCATCAGGTCGAGCATGGCCAGGTCGAACTCCTCGCCGCTGGCGATCGCCGCTTCCAGCGCGCTCTGGCTGGACACCTCGACCATCGCCGCGCCGGGCGCGATCTCGCCCAGCGCGAAGCGCAACGCCGCCCGGAACATCGGGTGGTCGTCGGCGATCAGGATGCGCAGGGTGTCGCTCATCGGATGGGGTCCCTCGGACGTGGAGCGGGACCGATCCTACACGGTCGGGGACGGTGCGGGACTTCGGCTTGCTTTGCCTGGATCGGCTTGCAGGCCCGGTCCTGTTTGCGGCGTGCGACGGGGGGCTATATGCGGGAGAGCCGGGGGAAGGCACACGAGGCCGCTGATCGCATCGCTCGCCATGATTCGCGCGCCCTCATCCGGCCCTTCGGGCCACCTTCTCCCGTGAACGGGAGAAGGATTCGTCCCCCGCACGCGTAAGCGACCAAGCCCGACTCAAAAAAATGGGGCGGCCGAAGCCGCCCCATTCATGCCTCGCGATCGCGTCCGCCGATCAACCCAGCAGATGCGCCACGCCGGCGCGCTCTTCCTCGAGCTCGGCCAGGGTCTTGTCCATCGCGGCGCGGCTGAACGCGTCCACTTCCAGGCCTTCCACGCGCTTGTACTCGCCGTTTTCGGTGATCACCGGCACGCCGTACATCACCGTCTCCGGGATGCCGTAGCTGCCGTCGGACGGCACGCCCATGGTCACCCACTTGCCGTTGCTGCCGAGCACCCAATCGCGCACGTGGTCGATCGCGGCATTGGCCGCCGACGCCGCCGACGACAGGCCGCGCGCTTCGATGATCGCCGCGCCGCGCTTGCCGACCTGCGGGATGAAGGTGTTCGCGTTCCACTCGGCGTCGTTGATCTTGTCCTTCAGCGACTGCCCGTTGACGGTGGCGAAGCGGTAGTCCGGGTACATGGTCGGGCTGTGGTTGCCCCACACCACCAGGCTTTCGATGTCGCCCACGGCGACGCCGGCCTTCGCGGCGAGCTGGCTCAGCGCGCGGTTGTGGTCCAGGCGCAGCATCGCGGTGAAGTTCTTGGCCGGCAGGTCCGGCGCCGACTTCATCGCGATGTAGGCGTTGGTGTTGGCCGGATTGCCGACCACCAGCACCTTGACGTTGCGCGAAGCCACCTTGTTCAACGCCGCGCCCTGGGCGGTGAAGATCTTCGCGTTTTCCAGCAGCAGGTCCTTGCGCTCCATGCCCGGGCCGCGCGGACGCGCGCCGACCAGCAGGGCGATGTCGGCGTCCTTGAACGCGACTTCGGCGTCGTCGGTGCCGACCACGCCGGCCAGCAGCGGGAACGCGCAGTCTTCCAACTCCATGATCACGCCCTTGAGCGCGGCCTGGGCCTTCTCCAGCGGCAGTTCGAGCAACTGCAGGATGACGGGCTGATCCTTGCCGAGCATTTCGCCGGAAGCGATGCGGAACAGCAGCGAGTAGCCGATCTGGCCGGCAGCACCGGTGACGGCAACGCGGACGGGGGTCTTCATCGGGGTCTTTCCTTCACGAGTGAACGGTATGGCGGGCACGCGGCCCGCGGGGTTGATTGCAAACCGCGCGCAGCCTGCGCCGCGCGCTTACAGGCGGTAGCCGAGCGGCTCCATCCGGTCCTTGATCTGGTCCAGGTTGTAACCGTAGACGATGTCCTGGCCGATGATGGTGACCGGCACGCCGCGCGCGCCGACGGCCTCCATCGCGCGCTGGCCGGCTTCGGTGTCGATGTCGATCAGGCTGTAGCGCACGTTGGCCAGTTCGAAATCCTTGCGCAGTTTTTCGCAGTAGCCGCACCAGTCCGCGGCCAGCATCACGATGCGCTTGTCGCCGGTCGTGTGGCGCGGATCGTCCGGCTTGAGTTCGGCCGGACGCGAGGCGAACAGGTCCAAGCCGTTCGCCTTGATCAGCTTGACCCCGCCGATGCCGACGGCGGCGGCCAGGGCGATCCAGAGCACGGTGGTGACGCGCATGTCGAAGTCCTTGTCTCTACGATCGCCGTGACGGGCCGGTTGCCACGATTCCGCGCCGGGCTCAGGCGAGCTCGGCGAAGAATTCCTGGAACCGCTGCAGGCCCGGCGCCAGCTGCGGCGTCGGACAGGTGTAGCTGATGCGCAGCGCGCGTGGTTCGCCGAACGCCGAGCCCGGCACGCAGGCCACGCCCTTGGTTTCCAGCAATGCGTTGCACAAGTCCATGTCGTTTTCGATCTTCAGCCCGCTCGGTCCGTGGGTCTTGCCGAACGCGACGCTGATGTCCGGGAACACGTAGAACGCGCCCTGCGGACGCGGGCAGATCACGCCCGGGATCGAGTTCATCACGTCCATGACCTGATCGCGCTTGGCCTGGAACTCGGCGCAGCGGGCGGTCGGCACGTCCTGCGGACCCGACAGCGCGGCCACGGCGGCGGCGGTGACGATTTCCGGGATGTTGGTGATGTGGTTGGAATTCATCGTGGTCACGGCCTGCGCGATCACTTCCGGACCGGCCATGAAGCCCACCCGCCAGCCCGGCATGCCGTAGGTCTTGGACAGCGAGTCGATGAAGATCACCCGGTCGCGCAGCTCGGGACGCGAGTGCACGAAGTTGTGATAGCCCAGGCCGTCGAACACCATGCGGTTGTAGATGTCGTCGGTGATGACCCAGGTGTCCGGGTACTTGGCGACGACGTCGGCCAGCGCATCGATCTCTTCCTTCCCGTAGACCATGCCGGTCGGGTTGGAGGGATTGTTGAACAGGAATACGCGCGGCTTCTTGGCCAGCGCGGCGTCGAGCTGTTCGGGCGTGAGCTTGTAGTCCTGCGAGGCCGGGCACGGCAGCAGGTCGATCTTGGCGTTGACGATCTCGGCGATGTCGAGATAGCTGGTCCAGTACGGGGTCGGGAAGACGATGGTGTCGCCTTCGTCCAACAGCGCCTCGGCGATGTTGTAGATCACGTGCTTGGCGCCGATGCCGGTGGCGACGTTGACCCGGCCGTAGCCGCTCAGGCCGATCTTGCCCATGTGCTCGATGAACGCGTCCAGCAGCGCGTCGGCGCCGCGGTTGCTGCCGTACTGGCCGCTGTCCTTGGCCAGGGCTTCGCGCACGGCGGCGTAGACGTGATCGCCGGGCAGGAAGTTGGGAACGCCGATCGAGAAGCTGATGATGTCGCGGCCTTCGGCCTTGAGCCGCTTGGCCTTTTCGGCAACCTGCATGATCGCGCTGGGCTTGGCGCGACCGATGCGCCGGGCGAGCTGGGGCATCGTGTAAACCTCGTGGGGTGGTGTACGACGGAGCGTGCTGGGAGGAGACGTGCTGGGGAGGACGCTGGTGGCAGCGGCGGCACGAGGGCGGCGCGCGGGTACGGGCGCTGTCGCCTGACGCACTGGAACCGCTGGTTCTAGCCGCAAAATGGTAGCACAGGGCCGGCGGCGGGCCGGTTTCGAATGTGGCGGTTCGCGTAGGTGTGATTGGCGCTTGCGTAGGGGATTGGTGAGACACGGAGCCCTAAGTCTCCGTGCGACGGCCTTCGGGCCAGACGCTCTTGACTCAGATCACGGCGAAGCCGCGATCTGAGCGGAGATCGTCGCATCGGATCTGAGGGCGTCGGGGCAGATAGCCCCTCCCACAAAAGACCTCGAGAGCTTCGAAGTCTTTTGTGGGAGGGCCTTCAGGCCCGATGCTCTTGGTCCAGATCGCTACAAAGCCGGACTCGGACTCGGACTCGGACTCGGGCTCGGACTCGGACTCGGGCTCAGGCTCAGGCTCGGGGCAGAAATCACCGCACCGGCAGACAGTTCCCAGCCGAAAAAGAAAAAGACGGCCGCTGGCCGTCTTTTTCATCATGCCCGCCGCACCCGCCAAACCGGGCACGGCGGCCTGCAACCCTTACGGGCGCTTGTTCTCGTCGAGGATCTTGTTCCAGTCGGCCACGCGATCGGCCTTGGCGGCCAGCACCGCGGCGGTGTCGCCTTCGATCTTGATCGAGTTGATCGCGTCGCCCTGCTTGATCGTGTCGACGATCTCCTGGCCGTCGAGCACCTTGCCGAACACGGTGTGCTTGCCGTCGAGCCAGTCGCACACGACGTGGGTGATGAAGAACTGGCTGCCGTTGGTGCCCGGGCCGGCATTGGCCATCGACAGCACGCCGCGCTGGTGGCTCAGGCCGTTGCGGGTTTCGTCCTCGAAACGGTAGCCCGGGCCGCCGGTGCCGGTGCCCTGCGGGCAGCCGCCCTGGACCATGAAGTTCGGGATCACGCGGTGGAAGGCCAGGCCGTCGTAGAAGCCGCGCTGGGCCAGGTTGACGAAGTTGGCGACGGTCAGCGGCGCCTTGTCGGCGGCGAGTTCGACGCGGATCGGGCCGCGCGAGGTGTCGAAGGTGGCGATCAGGCTCATGCAACGCACTCCAGGTGTAGCGATGGGAAGTAGGAAAACGGTTCGCCCGCCGACATGGCGACGATGCAGACAAACCACAAGGGTAAAGGATTCGCCGCCGACCTCCCGGGGGAGGAGCGGCGTGAGCCGCGACAGGCCGCAGCGCCGAAACCCCAGCCGGCGCGAACATCCAGGATGCCCGGCCCCAGGCGTACGCCAAGGACCTGCGCGAGGCCGGTGAAGCCCCCTGGGCACGACTTCGCTGCTGGCGGCCTCGGCGCCTTCAACGCAGACTCCAATCGCACACCGCAGGGAGATTCAGCACCTTGAGAGCGCTCGGAGGCTGTTTTTACCGGGCCCCGGGGATCGCGACTCACGCCGCTCCCACCCTCGTGGCGGGCGCAGTCCGGGCCAAATCGGCCGCCCCTGTTCAGCCAAACCGCCGCTCGTGAACAAATCCCCGCCCCGGCAAGCACTTGCCACGTTTGCCCGGTATAATGGCCGGCTATCTCCTCAGCTATAGCGCCTCCCGGCGTCCAATCGCATGTCCATCGAACGCCTGCGCAATATCGCCATCGTCGCCCACGTCGACCACGGCAAGACCACCCTCGTCGACTGCCTGTTGAAGCAGTCCGGCACCCTGTCCGAACGCACGGTGCTCGCCGAGCGCGCGATGGACAGCAACGACCAGGAAAAGGAACGTGGCATCACGATCCTGGCCAAGAACACCGCCATCACCTGGCAGGGCAACCGCATCAACATCGTCGACACCCCGGGCCACGCCGACTTCGGCGGCGAGGTCGAGCGCGTGCTGTCGATGGTCGACTCGGTGCTGATCCTGGTCGACGCGATGGACGGCCCGATGCCGCAGACCCGCTTCGTCACCCAGAAGGCCTTCGCGATGGGCTTCAAGCCGATCGTGGTGGTCAACAAGATCGACCGCCCGGGCGCCCGTCCGGACTGGGTCATCGACCAGGTGTTCGACCTGTTCGACAAGCTCGGCGCCACCAACGAGCAGCTCGACTTCCCGATCGTCTACGCCTCGGCGCTGCACGGCTACGCCAGCCTGGACGACGCCGCGCGCTCGGGCGACATGACCCCGCTGTACGAAGCGATCATGAAGCACGTCCCGCCGCCGGAAGTCGATCTCGACGGCCCGTTCCAGATGCGCATCAGCCAGCTGGACTACAGCAACTTCGTCGGCCTGATCGGCATCGGCCGCATCCAGCGCGGCAAGGTCCGCCGCAACATGCCGGTCAGCGTGGTCGACCGCGAAGGCAAGAAGCGCCAGGGCAAGGTCCTGCAGGTGCTCGGCTTCATGGGCCTTGAGCGCCTGGAGACCGAGGAAGCCGAGGCCGGCGACATCGTCGCCATCTCCGGCGTCGCCGACCTGTCGATCTCCGACACCGTGTGCGCGCTGGACACCCCGGAAGCCCTGCCCGCGCTGACCGTGGACGAGCCGACCATCAGCATGACCTTCCAGGTGAACAACTCGCCGTTCGCCGGCCAGAAGGAACACAGCGGCGGCAAGTTCCTCACCAGCCGCCAGCTGCGCGAGCGCCTGCAGCGCGAAACGCTGCACAACGTGGCGCTGAAGGTCGAAGAAGGCTCCGATCCGGACAAGTTCCTGGTCTCGGGCCGCGGCGAACTGCACCTGTCGGTGCTGATCGAGAACATGCGCCGCGAAGGGTTCGAGCTGGCCGTGTCGCGCCCGGAAGTCATCATCAAGGAAATCGACGGCAAGCTGATGGAGCCGGTCGAGCAACTGGTGGTCGACATCGAAGAGCAGCACCAGGGCGGCGTCATGGAGAAGCTCGGCACCCGCAAGGCCCAGTTGAAGGACATGGTGTCCGACGGCAAGGGTCGCGTGCGCCTGGACTACATGATCCCGGCCCGCGGCCTGATCGGTTTCCAGAACGAGTTCCGCACCCTGACCCAGGGTTCGGGCCTGCTGTTCCATGTGTTCGACCACTACGGTCCGAAGGAACAGGGCGCGATCGCCAAGCGCATCAACGGCGTGATGATCGCCAATGCGCCGGGCACCACCCCGGCCTATTCGCTTGGGCCGCTGCAGGAACGCGGCAAGCTGTTTGCCGCCGAAGGCGACAACGTGTACGAGGGCCAGCTGATCGGCATCCACTCCAAGGACAACGACCTCACCGTCAACGCGATCAAGACCAAGCCGCTGACCAACATGCGCGCTTCGGGCAAGGACGATGCGATCCAGCTGAGCCCGGCGATCAAGTACACGCTGGAGCAGGCGCTGGACTTCATCGAGGACGACGAGCTGGTCGAAGTCACGCCGAAGGAAATCCGCCTGCGCAAGAAGTTCCTCACCGAAAGCGATCGCAAGCGCGCCTCGCGCGCGGCCTGATCGCCCGGCTGGAAGCCGGCAATTGCAGTAAGAGCCGCGCGTTTGGGGAACCAGCGCGCGTTGCAAGGATCGAAGTGAAATGGAATTACGCGATCTGATCTGGTGGTTCGCGGGCCTCGCGCCCGGACTGCTGCTGGGCTGGTGGCTGGGCGCGCGCAAGCGCCCGGCCACGACCCAGGTCGAGGCGACGGCGACACCGTCCCCGCCGCAACCGCAACGGCCGCCCGCACCCGCGCAAGCCGCGCCCGCAGCAACGCCCGTTGCGCCCGCAACGCCCGCGCCTGAAGCCGCGCCGGCGGCGCACGCCGCCGAACCGCCCGCTCCCGCCGTTCCTGTATGGTCGCCGGACGTGCAGGCGCTGTTCGACAAGGGCGAGACGATCGAAGCGATCAAGAAAATCCGCAACACCCTCGGCGGCCCGGTCGCCCGCAAGGTCGCGCGCGAACACCTGAGCGAAGGCGAGTTCCGCCTGCCCGCCGACATCCGCAAGCTCGCCGACGCGAACAAGAAACTCGAAGCGATCCGCCTGCTGTGCGATCAGACTCATATGGACATGCCGCTGGCTCAACGTCTGGTTGAGCACTACGTCGCCCATCCAACCCGATGACCGAAACCGAAACGCACTACGACGCCAACCCCAAGGCCCACCCGGGCCTGCATGTGATCGCCGCGGTCGAAGCGGTCAAGGGCGCGCTGGCGCTGAGCGCGGCGAGCGGCCTGGAATTGCTCGGCCCGGCGCCGCTGCAGCGCTGGATCGGCGAGTTGATCAAACGCTTCCATCTGGACCCCGAGCACGGCTCGCTGGCCTGGCTCGCCCACACCATCAGCCCGCATTCGGTGCATCTGGCCGCGGCGGTGGTGCTCGCCTACGGATTGCTGCACCTGGTCGAAGCCTGGGGCCTGTGGAAGGCGAAGGCCTGGGCCTCGTGGCTCGGCTGCCTCGGCGCCGCGCTGTACCTGCCGTTCGACATCTACGCGATGTTCCGCCACCCCGGCTGGCTGGCCACCGCGGTGCTGATCATCAACCTGATCGTGGTGTGGGTGCTGGCGCGCGACATTCTCAAGCGGCGGCAGTGATCTCGCGTCGAATCCGACGAAGTCTGTTGTGGGAGGGGCTTCAGCCCCGATGCTTTTCGATCAGATCGCGAGAACTCTCGGCGCGATCCAAGCTAAATCCCTCGCAATCCCCGTCTTGATACGCCCGCCGTATCTGGCGAGGTCTGTTGCGGGAGGGGCTTGTGCCCCGACGCTTTTCGATCAGATCGCTTCGAAGCTTCATATGACCTGATCGAAAAGCATCGGGGCACAAGCCCCTCCCACTAAAAACCTCGAACCCGCCCCTGATCGGCCGATTTGTTAGCGTCTGATTAAACCGCACCGTGCCTGGGTACCACCGCGATCGGGCTGCAGTCACAGGCATCGCGCGCCGCGCCGGTGTATGGTTTCCGGGTCGCGGCGATCGGCCGCGATGCACGCCGCGCGCCGCATCGCGCGACCTGCGCATCACAACGATTCGATGCGGACGCGCGCAGGCCGTTGCGCGCGCTGTCGATGTGCTGGCACGGCTCATTCCCCACCACGAGGAACGCTCATGAAGACCTGGTCCAAGCCTCAGATCCGCGAAATCTCGGTCGGCTGCGAAATCAATTCGTACTCCTCCGGCGACCTGTTCTGAGCATGCCCGCCTCTGCCGTCGCAACGCGCCCGGGGCCGCGCAGCCATTCGATGGATCATCGGTGATGCGCATCCTCGTACTCGGTGCGGCGGCCGGAGGCGGCTACCCGCAGTGGAACTGCAACACCCCCGGCAGCCAGCGCGCCTGGCGCCAGGAACCCGGCCATCAACGCCGCACCCAGGCCAGCATCGCGGTCAGCGCCGACAACGAGCGCTGGTTGCTGATCAACGCCTCGCCCGACTTCCGCCAGCAGATCCTCGCCCAGCCCGCGCTGTGGCCCAAACGCGATCTGCGCCACTCGCCGATCGAAGCGGTGCTGCTGACCAGCGGCGAGATCGATCACATCGCAGGATTGCTGTCGATGCGCGAACGCCAGCGCTTCGACCTGTGGGCGAGCGCGCGCGTGCTGGATGTGCTGAGCCAGAATCCGATCTTCGATTCGCTGCATCCCGACTACGTCGCGCGTAAAGCGCTGAGCCTGGATACGCCGATCGAGGTCGCAGGCCACGACGCGCCGCTGGGCCTGCGGGTCACCGCCTTCAGCGTGCCCGGCAAGGTGCCGTTGTTCATGGAGTCACGCGCGAACGGCAATTTGCAAGGCGGCGACGAAGAAACGGTTGGCCTGGAAATCAGCGACGGCCGCGAACGTTTCCTCTACATCCCCGGCTGCGCGGCGATGACCGACGACCTGCGCCGGCGCCTGCACGGCGCCTCGCTGGTGTTGTTCGACGGCACCTTGTGGCGCGACGACGAAATGGTCCGCGCCGGCGTCGGCAGCAAGACCGGCGCGCGCATGGGCCATATGAACATCGCCGGCGACGGCGGCGAGGACGGCGGCACGCTCGCTGCATTCGCGCCGCTCGAAGTACGGCGCAAACTGTTCATCCATCTCAACACCACCAACCCGCTGCTCGACGATCACTCGCCCGAACGCGCTCAAGCGCGCGCGCACGGCTGGGAAGTCGCCGAGGACGGCATGGAGCTGCAGCTGTGAACGCAAGCGCGACCCAGGCGATCGACACCGACTTCATCGGCGACGATGCGTTGTTGACCCCGGCGCAACTGGAAGCGCGGCTGCGCGCGATCGGCGCGGAGCGCTATCACGACAAACACCCCTTCCATCACCTGCTGCACAGCGGCCGGTTGAACCGCGGCCAGGTCCAGGCCTGGGCGCTCAACCGTTTCGAATACCAGCGTTGCATCCCGCTCAAGGACGCCGCCCTGCTCGCCCGCATCGAGGACCCGCAACTGCGCCGGGTCTGGCGCCAGCGCATCGTCGATCACGACGGCGAGCGCGACGGCGACGGCGGCATCGCGCGCTGGCTGCACCTGACCGATGCGCTCGGCCTGGACCGGGCGACGGTCGAATCCGGCCGCGCGCTGCTGCCGGCGACGCGGTTCGCGGTGCAGGCGTATATCCACTTCGTGCGCGAACGCAGCCTGCTCGAAGCGATCGCCTCCTCGCTGACCGAACTGTTCGCGCCGACCATCATCGGCCAGCGGGTCAGCGGCATGCTGGCCAATTACGATTTCGTCTCGCGCCAGTCGCTGGCCTACTTCGATTCGCGCCTGCACCAGGCGCCGCAGGACGCCAACTTCGCCCTCGACTACGTCAAGCGCCACGCCCTCACCCGCGCGCAGCAGGACGCGGTGTGCGCGGCGCTGCGATTCAAATGCGAGGTGCTGTGGTCGATGCTCGATGCCTTGCATCTGGCCTATGTCGAACCGCGCTTGATCCCGCCGGGCGCGTTCCGCCCGGATGAAGCCGGCCCGGACGAGGCCGGCGCATGAGCGCGGCGATCGAAGCCACCGCGGTGCCGCGTTTCCCGGCCGGGGTTCGCCTGCAGCACGACCGCGCGCGCGATCAATGGGTGCTGCTCGCGCCCGAACGCGTGGTCGAACTCGACGAGATCGCCCACGCCGTGCTCGCCCGCGTCGACGCCGCCAGCGATGTCGAGGCCATCGTGCAGGCGCTCGCGGCCGAGTACGGCGCGGAACCTGCGCAAGTGCATGACGACGTGATCGAACTGTTCGCGACCTTGCTGGAAAAACGCATGCTCGCCCTGAGTACGCCGATGCCATGAGCGTCGAAGCCGCCAGCGTCGTCGCCACCACCGGACTTGCGCCCTCCAAGGCGCCGGCGCCCGCGCCGCCGCTCGCGGTGCTGCTGGAACTGACCCACCGCTGCCCGCTGTCGTGCCCGTACTGCTCCAACCCGCTGCAACTGGTCGGCATGCGCGAGGAACTGGCCACCGCCGACTGGCTGCGCGTACTCGATCAGGCCGCCGAACTCGGCGTGCTGCAAGTGCATTACTCCGGCGGTGAGCCGACCCTGCGCAAGGACCTGCCCGAACTGCTGCGCCACGCGCGCGCGCTCGGCCTGTACTGCAACCTGATCACCTCCGGCGTCGGCGTGACGCGCGAACGGCTGCAGGAGTTGCAGCAGGCCGGCCTCGACCATCTGCAACTGAGCATCCAGGACAGCCAGGCCGCGGGCGCCGACCGCATCGCCGGTTACGCCGGCAGCCACGAACGCAAGCTCGCGCTGGCGCGCTGGTGCGGCGAACTCGATCTGCCGCTGACCCTCAACGCCGTCGTGCATCGGCACAACGCCGAACGCGTCGCGCAGATGATCGATCTCGCGCTCGATCTGGGCGCGGGCCGGCTCGAAGTCGCGCACACCCAGTACTACGGCTGGGGCCTGAGCAATCGCGCCGCGTTGATGCCCACGCGCGCGCAGCTCGATGCGGTCACCGCCGTGGTCGAGGACGCGCGCCAGCGGCTGCGCGGGCGGCTGACCATCGACTACGTCACCCCGGACTATTACGCGCGCCGGCCCAAGGCCTGCATGGGCGGCTGGGCGCAGCGCTTCGTCAACATCACCCCGGACGGCAAGGTGCTGCCGTGTCACGCCGCCGAGACCCTGACCGAATTGCGCTTCGACTCGGTGCGCGACCGCAGCCTGGGCGACATATGGCGCGACTCCGACGCGTTCGTGCGCTACCGCGGCACCGACTGGATGCCCGAGCCCTGCCGCGGCTGCGAGCGCCGCGAAATCGACTGGGGCGGTTGCCGCTGCCAGGCGCTGGCGCTCAGCGGCCGCGCCGATACGCTCGACCCGGTGTGCGAGAAATCGCCCGATCACGCGCGGGTTCGCGCCTTGGCGCAAGCCGAGTCGGCCGCGCCGGCGCCGGAATTCATCTACCGCCGCCTGCGCGCGACGGGCGCCAAGGCCGCGACGGACTGACGTCGCTTCGGCAATCCGCACCGGCAACCGTCAGTCCAGCAGCTCGCGCAGCCGTTCGAAATAATCGCCGCTCCATTTCGAATACAGCGCGTCGTCGAGATTGACGATGCGATAGCCATCGTCGGCATCGAAATGGGAAAACACGCATCGGCACACGCCCAGGGCGATCCACACGATCGTCGCGCGATGCGCCGGGTACGCGGATGCATCGGACGCCACCAACCGCATGTCGCCGACGAGCGATTCGAACAAGGCCGCGTCGAACACGCCGCGCTCGAACAGCCCATGGCAGAACGTGCCTTCGATCTCGTCGTCGCGGTTGCCGAGCAAACGGGCGACGGCCGCGTCGATCCGCGGGTCGCGCGGCGCGGCTTGCGTCGGGGTGGTTGAATTCATCGCGGCTTCCTTTCGAACACAGAACGCGCGGCCGCGGCCGGCCAGTTCAGGCCGCAACGACGCCATCAGGCATCGTAACCGTGCCACCCGCCCCGCACGATGCAACCGCGCAGACACCCCGTTGTTCCGCCCGGGACACTGGGCCGTTCGAACAGGCTTGCCGCGTCGCCGACTGCGGGCATACTCGAGCGAATCCCTCGCGCGCCACGATCAGGAACCGGCCATGCCCGCCTTTCACTGCACCGCCCGCCTCGGCCTCGCCGCGCTGACGCTCGCGCTGGCCGGATGCGCCGGCCCCCAGGCCGTGCGCGCGCCGCGGCCGGTGGTGGCTTCCGACGAAGCCGCCAAGGGCTTCCTGCCGACCGACCCGTTGCGCCTGGCCGAAGCCGACACCGCCGCGCTGAGCGCGCGCATGAGCAACGGCGAGCTCAGCAGCGTTCGCCTGACCCAGGGCTACCTCGACCGCATCGCCGCGCTCGACGATGCCGGCCCGCAGCTCAACGCGGTGATCGAACTCAACCCCGACGCGCTCGCCGAAGCGCGCAAGCTCGACGAAGAACGCAAGGCCGGCCAACTGCGCGGCCCGCTGCACGGCATCCCGGTGCTGATCAAGGACAACATCGACGCCACGCCGATGGTCAATTCGGCCGGCTCGCTGGCGCTGGCCGAGCACCGGCCCAAGACCGATGCGCCGATCGTCGCCGCGCTGCGCCGCGCCGGCGCGGTGATCCTGGGCAAGACCAACCTCAGCGAATGGGCGAATTTCCGCTCGACCCATTCGATCTCCGGCTGGAGCGGCCGCGGCGGCCTGACCCGCAATCCCTACGTGCTCGACCGCACCGCCTGCGGTTCCAGCAGCGGCACCGGCGCGGCGATCGCCGCGAGCCTGGCCGCGGTCGGCGTGGGGACCGAAACCGACGGCAGCATCCTGTGTCCGGCGGCGATGAACGGACTGGTCGGGTTCAAGCCGACGGTCGGGCTGGTCAGCCGCCAGGGCATCATCCCGATCTCGCACAGCCAGGACACCGCCGGATCGATGGCGCGCAGCGTCGCCGACGCCGCGCAGTTGCTCAGCGTGCTCGTATCGGCCGAAGCCGGCGGCGACAGCGCCGCGCAGGCCAGCGCCGACAAGCGCCTGGCCGATTACGTCGGCGGCCTCGACGGCGACGCGCTGCACGGCGCGCGCCTGGGCCTGCTGCGCGAATCGGGCGTCGGCCAGTTGCCGGCGATCGACGCCGCGCTCGAACGCGCGCTCAAGACCCTGCGCGACGCCGGCGCCACCGTGGTCGAGGTCAAGATCGCCACCGCCGGCCAGTGGGACCGCGCCGAGGGCGAGGTGCTTCGTTACGAATTCAAGGACGGCCTGGAGCGCTATCTGCGCGAAAGCGGCGCGCCGGTGAAGACGCTCGGCGAGCTGATCGCGTTCAACCGGACGCATGCCGCGCGCGAGCAGCCTTACTTCGGCCAGGAATTGTTCGAACAGGCCGACAAGAAGGGCAGCCTCAAGGACCCGGCCTACCGCAAGTTCGCCGCGCAGGCACGTCAGCTCGCCGGCCCGCAGGGCATCGACGCGACACTCAAGCGGCACAAGCTCGACGCGCTGATCGCGCCGGCGACGACCCCGGCCTTCATGGTCGATCCGGTCAACGGCGATCCCTTCGGCGGCGCCAGTTGGGGCGCGGCCGCGGTCGCCGGGTATCCGAGCCTGACCGTGCCGATGGGCGAGGCCTCCGGCCTGCCGATCGGCCTGGTGTTCATGGGCAAGCGCTGGAGCGACGCGCAACTGCTGTCGCTGGGCTACGCCTTCGAACAGCTGACCCTGGCACGCACGCCGCCGGGGTATCGGGTGACGCTGAGTCCCTGAGTTCGTCGCCGTCGTCGACGCCGATCGCGCGGCCTCGTCCGTAGGGATCGAAACCAGACGCGATCACCCATGACGCGAAGACAAACCTTCGCGTGAAACCGCACGCGGCGTTTTCGCGCAACGATCACCCGCGACCGTTGTCATGTCAGCCCCCTGTAGGAGCGGCGCAAGCCGCGACCGCGACATCACGATTACGACGCAAGCCGGTTCCCGCGACCACGACCCGAAAACCAAAAACCCGCCTCATCGGCGGGTTTTCGCTGCCTGCATCCAAACTCGCGTTACGACAACCGCCCAAGCCGCTTCCACACCTGCAGCAAACCGATCAAATGCACCACGCCGATGCCCAGGCAGATCCCGGAACTCCACAGCCAGAAATTCAGGCTGCGCCCCGGAAACACGCTCATCATCGGCACCGCGGCCACCCCGCGCAGCAGATACACCGCGGTGACCAGGCACAGCACCGTGCGCAACAACGGCAAGCGGTGCAGCGCACCCGCCGCGGAAAACGCGTACAACGACCAGACCGTCAGCACCGAGGCGATCGCCAGCGTGGCGACCACCGGATGCCAATGACCGGCGATCGAAGCCTGCGCCATCCATTCGCCGGCCCCGAACGCGCGATACCACGGCGCGCCAAACACGATGCAGCCCAGATGCAACAAGGCGGCGAGCGCGCTGAGCGTGCCCGCCGCCAACAACGCCCGATTACGTTCGCCGCTCATCGTCCTTGCGAACCGATGACCGACCGCCCGTCTCAGGCCGGCGCCGCGATCTGCGCCTGCTTGCGCACGATCAGCATCGCCACTTCCAGCGCCTGTTCGTAGTTCAGGCGCGGATCGACCGTGGAACGGTACGCGCGCTCGAGATCGCTCTCGGTCAACTCGCGCGCGCCGCCCAGGCATTCGGTCACGTCTTCGCCAGTCAGTTCCAGATGCACGCCGCCCAGGCGCGTGCCGGCCGCGGCATGCAACTCGAACGAAGTTTCGATCTCGGCGCGGATGTTGCGGAAGCGGCGGGTCTTGTAACCGTTGCTGGTGCTCTCGGTGTTGCCGTGCATCGGATCGCACACCCACAGCACGCGGCGGCCGTCGCGGCGCATCGCGTCGAGCAGCGGCGGCAGCTTCTCGGCCACCGCGGTCGCGCCCATGCGATGGATGAAGGTCAACCGGCCCGGCTCGTCCTCGGGGTTGAGCAGGTCGATCGTGCGCAACAGTTGGTCCGGCGTGACCGACGGACCGACCTTGAGCGCGATCGGGTTGCGAATGCCGCGGAAGTATTCGGCATGGGCGCCGTCGACCGCGGCGGTGCGCATGCCGATCCACGGGTAGTGGGTGCTGAGGTTGAAGTGGCCCCAGTGGCGCGGCACCTGCCGGGTCATCGACTCTTCGTACGGCAGCAGCAGCGCTTCGTGCGAGGTGTAGAAATCCACGCGGTTGAGGTTGTGCACTTCCGAACCCGACAAGGTCTCCATGAAGCGCACCGCGTCGCCGATCGCGTTGACCATGCGCCGGTATTCGTCGGCCAGCGGCGAATGACCGACCCAGCTCAGGTTCCAGTACTCGGGATGGTGCAGGTCGGCGAAACCGCCGTCGATCAGCGCGCGCACGAAGTTCATCGTCATCGCCGAACGCGCGTGGCCCTTGATCATGCGACGCGGGTCGGGCCGGCGCGCGGCCTCGTTGAAGGCCGGCGCGTTGACCATGTCGCCGCGGTAGCTCGGCAAGGTCACCCCGTCGATGGTCTCGGTGTCGGCCGAACGCGGCTTGGCGTACTGGCCGGCGAAACGCCCGACCCGCACGACCGGCTTGCGCATGCCGTGGACCAGCACCAGGCTCATCTGCAGCAACACTTTCAGACGGTTGGAGATCACGTCCGAGGAGCATTGGTCGAAGCTCTCGGCGCAGTCGCCGCCCTGCAGCAAAAATCGCTTGCCTTCCTGCGCCTCGGCCAGTTGCTGCTTGAGCGAGAGGATCTCCCACGAGGTCACCAACGGCGGCAGCTGACGCAGTTCCTGCAACGCGGATTCAAGATCGGCCGCGTCCGGATAGCTGGGCAACTGCAGTGCGGTGCGCTCGCGCCAGGAGGTCGGGCTCCAGTCGGCGGGCAGGTTGACGGCACGGAGGTTGCTGTTGCGATCGGAAGCGCTCATTTCCTTGATTCCAGTTGGTGTCGCGGTGTGTGGATGGTTGCGGTGGATGGGAGGGTGAAGACGAAGACGGCGGAAAAACGACGAAGGCTTACTGGGTTCAACGGCCGCGGAATGCGGCATAGGCCGCCCACAGCGCCAGCACGATGAAACAGATCAGGCTCCAGGCCGGCATGGCCAGACCGAGGAAGGTCCAGTCCACGTTGGCGCATTCGCCCGAACCGGTCATGACCTTCTTGATCACGCCGGTGATCGGCATCGCATCGAGCATGTAGTTCAGGCCCGGGCCACAGGCCGGAACCTGGTCCGGCGGCAGGTGCTGCAGGCGCACGTGATTGCCGGCGACCGCGATGCCGCCCAGCGACGCTAGCAGGGCCAACACGCCGTAGCTGCGACGCCCGCCGGGCTTCTTGGGCCCGTGCAACGCGCCGAGCAGGAACACCACGCCGAGCGCGGCGAAGGCCACGCGCTGGAAGATGCACAGCGGGCACGGCTCGAGGTGCTGGTAGACCTGCAGATAGACGGCATACGCGAGCAGGCCCGCGCAGGCCAGGAAACCAAGCAGAAATTGAATCCGGAAGGAGGCTTTGAAGGGGTTCATGCTCACACCATACGGGTCTGGGTCGGGTCGTGCCAATGTCGAATCGGCATGTATTATCGCAACGCGGCATTTCGTCGCAGCAACATCGACTGCGCCCGGGGACGAAAAGTTGCCGCCCCGTTCACGACCCTGAAAACCCCGCCAGTGCATGGAATGACCGCACCCTACAACGGCGCGTCGCTTTCGACCGCAACCGTTGCCGAAGTAACCGTTGCGAAAACGCAAAAACCCCGGCCGAGGCCGGGGCTTTGCTGGCTGCCGCCACGACCGCGAACGGCCATGGACGGTAGAGGCTTGCGGGTGATTCGCCACTGCGCCGGTCGCCCGGCGCGGCGGATTTACTCGGCCGCGGCTTGCGGACGATCGACCAGTTCGACGTAGGCCATCGGCGCATTGTCGCCAGCGCGGAAACCGCACTTGAGGATGCGCAGGTAACCGCCCGGACGCGACGCGTAGCGCGGGCCGAGTTCGACGAACAAGGTGCCGACGGCTTCCTTGTCGCGCAGGCGCGAGAACGCCAGGCGGCGATTGGCCACGCCGTCCTTCTTCGCCAGGGTGATGAGCGGCTCGGCGACGCGACGCAGCTCCTTGGCCTTCGGCAGGGTGGTGCGGATGAGACCGTGCTTGATCAGCGAGGCGGCCATGTTGGTGAACATGGCGTCGCGGTGGGCACTGGTGCGGCTGAACTTACGGCCGGATTTCTGATGGCGCATGACTGTGATTCCTGATGAATGTTGAAACGGTTGGACTTCGCTGTCGCCATCCAGGCGTTGGTGCTTTGGACTGCGGGTGGTCCGGACCGATCGTTCCTTGATCGGCTGGTCGCGGAGTTCTGAATCCGTCGACGGGGTGGTGCGTGCTGCTTGTTACGAATTGCGGTGTTGCTGATGGAGCAAGAGCCCACGCTTCGGGAAACCTCGGCGTGGACTCTTGTCGTTCCCCGGCCCTGCGCAGTGCGCAGGGCGTTCGCCCGGCCGCGCGGCAGTGCCGCGCGAGCTAAGCCGGGCTCACCCCATCATGCCGTGCGAAGCGATGCCGGCCGGCGGCCAGTTTTCCAGCTTCATGCCGAGCGACAGGCCGCGCTGAGCCAGCACTTCCTTGATCTCGGTAAGCGACTTCTTGCCCAGGTTCGGGGTCTTGAGCAGCTCGACTTCGGTCTTCTGGATCAGATCGCCGACGTAGTAGATGCTCTCGGCCTTGAGGCAGTTGGCCGAACGCACGGTGAGCTCGAGATCGTCGATCGGGCGCAGCAGGATCGGATCGATGCCGCTGGTGGCCGGCTTCGCCGCACCGCGGTCGCGGTGGGTGAAGTCGCCGAACACCGACAGCTGATCGGTGAGGATGTCGGCGGCGGTGCGCACGGCTTCCTCGGCGTCGATCGTGCCGTTGGTTTCGATGTCCAGCACCAGCTTGTCGAGGTCGGTGCGCTGTTCGACGCGCGCGGCTTCCACCGCGTAGGCGACGCGACGGACCGGCGAGAAGCTCGCGTCCAGCATCAGACGACCGATCGCGCGGGTTTCTTCGTCCGGACGACGGCGCGAAGCCGCCGGCTGGTAGCCGAAACCGCGTTCGATCTTCAGACGCATGTTGATCGCCGTGTCCTTGGTCAGGTGGCAGATCACGTGGTCGGTGTTGAGGATTTCGACGTTGTGGTCGGTCTTGATGTCGCCGGCGGTGACGATGCCGGGACCCTGCTTGGCCAGCGACAGCGTCGACGCGTCGCCGGTGTGCATGCGGATGGCGACGTCCTTGAGGTTCAGCAGAACCTCAAGCACGTCCTCTTCCAGACCTTCGACCGTGGTGTACTCATGCAGCACGCCATCGATTTCGACCTCGGTGATGGCGAAACCCGGGATCGACGACAGCAGCACGCGCCGCAGCGCGTTGCCCAGCGTATGGCCGTAACCGCGCTCCAGCGGCTCGATCACGACCTTCGCGCGATTGCCGGTGAGGCGTTCGATCTGCGGACCACGCGGGCGCAGTACCTGATTGGCGGTAACCGTCATGTTTCGGTGTCTCCAATGACCTCCACCGGGGGGCGGCGGGAGGCTTTAGCTCTTGGAGCCCTCTCTTAACGAGAGAGCGGCCGGTGCGCATGGCGCACCGACCTGGGTTGCGGGTTCTCCGCCGGATCCTGAGGGACGCCGGCGGATGCCCTGCACTATTACTTGCTGTACAACTCGACGATCAGCGCTTCGTTGATGTCGGCCGGCAGGTCCGCACGATCCGGAACCGCCTTGAACACGCCGCTGAACTTCTTGCTGTCCACTTCGACCCACGACGGCGACAGGTCCATCTGCGACGACACGGTCAGGGATTCCTGCACGCGAAGCTGCTTCTGGGCGCGCTCGGACAACGCGATCGCGTCGCCGGCCTTGACCTGGTACGACGGAAGGTTGACCGACTTGCCGTTGACGGTGACGCCGCGGTGCGAGACCAGCTGACGGGCAGCCGGACGAGTCACGGCGAAGCCCATGCGGTAGACGACGTTGTCCAGACGGGTTTCCAGCAACTGCAGCAGGTTCTCGCCGGTGTTGCCCTTCTTGGTCGAGGCCTTCTTGTAGTAGTTGCGGAACTGACGCTCCAGCAGACCGTAGATACGCTTGACCTTCTGCTTCTCACGAAGCTGGGTGGCGTAGTCGGACAGCTTGCCCTTGCGGGCGGTGGGGCCGTGCTGACCGGGCTTCTGCTCCAGTTTGCACTTCGAGTCGAGCGCGCGAGCGGACGACTTCAGACCGAGATCGGCGCCTTCGCGACGGGCGAGCTTACAGGTGGGGCCAATATAACGAGCCATTTTTCTTCAGCTCCTCAGACGCGACGCTTCTTCGGCGGACGGCACCCGTTGTGCGGGATAGGCGTCACGTCGATGATGTTGATGATCTTGTAACCGACGTTGTTCAAGGAACGAACGGCGGACTCACGACCCGGACCCGGGCCCTTGATGCGCACTTCCAGCGACTTGACGCCGTAGTCGAGCGCAGCACGGCCAGCCTTTTCGGCTGCCACCTGGGCGGCGAACGGGGTCGACTTGCGGGAGCCGCGGAAACCCGCGCCGCCCGAGGTCGCCCACGAGAGCGCGTTGCCCTGGCGGTCGGTGATCGTGATGATGGTGTTGTTGAAAGAAGCGTGGACGTGGGCGATACCGTCGGTGACGATGCGCTTGATCTTCTTCTTGGTCTTGACTGCTGCCGGCTTGGCCATGGTCTAGGTTCCCTTACTTCTTGATGGCCTTGCGCGGACCCTTGCGGGTACGTGCGTTGGTACGCGTGCGCTGACCACGCAGCGGCAAGCCGCGGCGGTGACGCAGGCCGCGGTAGCAGCCCAGGTCCATCAAACGCTTGATCGCAATACCGACCTCGCGACGCAAGTCGCCTTCGACCACGAACTTGCCGACTTCGGCGCGCAAGCGCTCGACTTCGGGTTCGGACAGGTCACGGATCTTCGTGGTCGAAGTCACACCCGCCGTCTGGCAGATCTGCTTCGAACGGGTACGGCCGATGCCGAAAATGCTTTGCAGGCCAACCCAGACATGCTTCTGGGCAGGCAAATTAACGCCCGCAATACGCGCCATAAGGCGATCTCCAACTGATTTGGCGGCCGAGACGGATTAATCCCGGCGGAGTGAACTGGAAATTATATCTAGGTCTCGGGTTAATAGGAAGCCCCGCGGCACCCAAGGGCGCCACGGAACCACGGCATGGGGAGTGTGCCCATGCTCCGGCGACGAGTCTGAACTGGCTGAACAATGCGATGACCCGCCGTGCCCAGCCCCGCGCGCTACTCTGGCGCGCAGAACGGTCCTGACTCACCCGCGCGCGAGACCGCCGCGCGAGCCGCCCTTCAAGTTCGCTTTCTTCAACAGGCTCTCGTACTGATGCGACATCAGATGAGCCTGGATTTGAGCGATGAAATCCATGATCACGACCACCACGATCAACAGCGAGGTACCGCCGAAGTAGAACGAGGTGCCGAGCTGGGTCCGCATGACCTCCGGGAGGAGACACACGATCACCAGGTAAATTGCGCCGGCCGCGGTCAAGCGGGTCAGCACGCCGTCGACATAGTCCGCGGTGGCCTTGCCAGGGCGAATGCCCGGGATCAGCGCGCCCGACTTCTTGAGATTGTCGGCGGTTTCCTGCGAATTGAACACCAGCGCGGTGTAGAAGAACGCGAAACCGATGATCAGGCCGGCATACAGAATCATGTGGACCGGCTCGCCCGGGCTGAGCCACTGGCTCAGGCGCTGGAGGAAACCGGACACGCCGCTGCCGCTGTTGCCCTGGGCGAACCAGGTCGCGGCGGTGGCGGGGAACATCACGATGCTGGAGGCGAAGATCGCCGGGATCACGCCCGACATGTTGAGCTTCAACGGCAGGAACGACGCCTGATTCATGTAGGCGTTGCGACCGCCCTGGCGACGCGCGTAGTTGACCGTGATCCGACGCTGGCCGCGTTCGACGAACACCACCAGGTAGGTGAAGGCCACCACCAGACCGACGACCAGGATCGCCACGATCGGGCTCATGTCGCCGTTGCGGATCTGCTCGAACATGTGGATCACCGCGGCCGGAAGGCCGGCGACGATGCCCGCGAAGATGATCAGCGAAACGCCGTTGCCGACGCCGCGCTCGGTGATCTGCTCGCCCAGCCACATCAGGAACATGGTGCCCGCCGTCAAGGCGATCACCGCGGTCAGGATGAAGCCCATGCCCGGTGCGTACACCACCGGCGTGCCATCGGGCGCCAGGCTCGACTGCAGGCCGTTGGCGATGCCCCAGGCCTGGAAGATCGCCAGCGGAATCGCACCCATGCGCGACCATTGGTTGATCTTGCGACGGCCCGATTCGCCTTCCTTCTGGATGGCTTTCAGGCTCGGCACGATCTGCACCAGCAACTGCACGATGATGGACGCCGAGATGTACGGCATCACGTTCAGCGCGAACAGGCTGAAGCGGTGCAGAGCGCCACCGGAGAACATGTTGAACATGTCCACGATGGTGCCCTGCTTGGTCTCCATGAACTTGACCATCGCTTCCGGGTTGATACCCGGCACCGGGATGTAGCTGCCGATGCGATAGACGATCAACGCGCCGATGACGAACAGCAAACGCTGACGCAACTCGGTGAACTTACCGAGTCCGCCGCCGATTCCAGCCATTGCGTTGCCGCTGCGCGCCATTGAGCCCTTACTCCTCGACCTTGCCGCCGGCCGCTTCGACCGCGGCCTTCGCGCCGGCCGTGGCCAGCACGCCCTTGAGCACGAACTTCTTGGTCAGCTCGCCCTTTTTCACGATCTTGGCCTGCTTGGCGTTGCTCGGAACGAGCTTCGCGGCCTTGAGCGCGGCGAAATCGATCTCGCCGGCTTCCAGCTTGTCCAGCTGATACAGCAGGACTTCGGCCGTGTCGTTCTTCAGCTTGGAGCGGAAGCCGATCTTCGGCAGACGACGCTGCATGGGCATCTGGCCGCCTTCGAAACCGGCCTTGATCTTGCCCTTGCCCGAACGGGCGAACGAACCCTTGTGGCCGCGGCCCGCGGTCTTGCCCAGGCCCGAACCGATACCGCGACCGACGCGCTTGCGGTCTTCGCGGGCGCCGTCAGCCGGCTTGAGTGTATTGAGACGCATGATGTGCTCCTTAGCCCTCGACCTGAACCAGGTAGTGGACCGTATTGATCAGGCCACGAACCTGCGGGCTGTCTTTCAGCGTCCGCACGTCGTTGAGCTTGTTCAGGCCGAGCGCCTTCACCGACAGGCGGTGACGCGACTGACAGCCACGCAGACCCTTGACCAGGCGCACCGTGACGGTGCCGCCTTCGACGGGCGTGTTAGCAGCCTTAGCCATGATTGAGATCCTCCACCTTCTTGCCGCGCTTGGCCGCGATCTTGGCCGGCGAGTGCATGCCGGTCAGGCCCTTGAGCGTAGCGCGAACCAGGTTGATCGGGTTACGCGAACCGGTGGCCTTGGCCAACACGTTCTTCACGCCGACCGCTTCGAGCACGGCGCGCATCGCGCCGCCGGCGATCACGCCGGTACCTTCCGACGCCGGCTGCATGTACACATGCGCCGCGCCATGGCCCGACTTCACGGCATGCCACAAGGTGCCGCCGTTGAGGTCCACGTTGTTCATCGCCTTGCGGGCGTATTCCATCGACTTCTGGATCGCGACCGGCACTTCGCGCGCCTTGCCGTAGCCGAAGCCGACCTTGCCGTTGCCGTCACCGACCACCGTCAACGCGGTGAAGGTGAACTGGCGACCGCCCTTGACGGTCTTGCTGACGCGGTTGACCGCGATCAGCTTCTCGATCATGCCGTCGTCGATCTCTTCGCGGTTGCGATCACGGTCGCGGCCCCGCGGGGCTCTATCGTCTGCCATTTCGGTGTCTCGTTGATTAATGGGATTTGCGGCGTGGCCGCTTATGATTGTGAAGTGGTTCGGGTGCCGCACCGATGGCAGGAATCCACCATGGCGCCCGACGCGGCCCGCGTCGGCAGGTTGAAACGGTTGGTGCAGAAGGCGTGGAGACGAATCTCCACGCTTTCAAGTCCGCGAGGACTTAGAACTGCAGACCGCCTTCGCGAGCGGCATCGGCCAGCGCCTTGATGCGGCCGTGGTAGCGGTAGCCCGAGCGGTCGAACGCGACCTTCTCGATGCCCGCGGCCTTGGCGCGCTCGGCGATCATCTTGCCGACCTTGACGGCGGCTTCGGCGTTCTTGCCGTTCTTCAGGCCTTCCTTGACGTCGGCCTGCACGGTCGAGGCCGAAGCCAGGACCTTGGAGCCGTCGGCGGTGAAGACCTGGGCGTACAGGTGCTGACCGGTGCGCAGCACGGTCAGACGGGCGACGCCGAGGTTGCGGATGTGCGACCGGGTCGACTTGGCGCGGCGCAGACGAGCGATGTTCTTGTTCATGTTCTGATCTCCGAAAGCTGAAGGCTTGGTGTCGTGGGAGCCGGTGCGGGACCGGCGCCCTACCCGTTAGGCCTTCTTGGCTTCCTTGCGGATGATGACTTCGCCGGCGTACTTCACACCCTTGCCCTTGTAGGGCTCCGGCGGACGGAAACCGCGGATCTTGGCGGCAACTTCACCGACGCGCTGCTTGTCCGCGCCCTGGACCAGGATTTCGGTCTGGGTCGGGGTGGCGATGGTGATACCTTCCGGGGCCTTGAACAGGACCGGGTGGGAAAAGCCCAGGGCCAGGTTCAGGTCGGCGCCCTGCATCGAAGCGCGGTAACCGACGCCGACCAGCTCGAGCTTGCGCTCGAAGCCTTCGGACACGCCCTTCACCATGTTGGCGAGGATCGCGCGCAAGGTGCCGGTCAGCGGGATCAGCGCGGCGTCTTCGGTGGTGAACAGCGCTTCGCCGTTCTCGACCTTGAGGCTGATGGCGGCCGGCTTACCGATCGACAGGGTGCCCTTCGGGCCCTTGGCGGCGATCGAATCGGCCTGGATGTTGAGTTCGACGCCCTTCGGGAGAGCGATCGGCTTCTTGGCAACTCGGGACATGGTCGTTTACTCCCTTAAGCCACGAAGCACAGGACTTCACCGCCGACGCCCTGCTGGCGCGCCTGCGCATCGGTCATGATGCCCTTGGAGGTGGAGATGATCGCGATACCCAGGCCGCCGAGGACCTTCGGGATCGCGTCCTTGCCGCGGTACTGACGCAGGCCCGAGCGGGAGTAGCGCTGCAGGCGCTCGATCACCGGCTTGCCTTCGTAGTACTTCAGCGAAATTTCGAGTTCGGACTTGCCCGGACCGATTTCGGTCACGCGCGAATCCAGGATGTAACCCTCGTCCTTCAACACGGCGGCGATCGCCACCTTGATCTTGGAAGCGGGCATTTTCACCGTCTGCTTGCGCACAGCGGCCGCATTCTTGATGCGGACCAGCATGTCGGCGATGGGATCAGTCATGCTCATTGTGAGTCACCTATGAGTAGCACCGATATCCGCGGGATTGCGAATTTCAGTAGTAATTACAACGGGTTGCAGCACTTTCAATAACGCCGCCGCGGCCCGAAGGCCGCGGCGGTTGAACCGGGTAGCCGGCTATCGTACCAGAGATTTACCAGCTTGCCTTACGCAGGCCCGGCACATCGCCGCGCATGGTGGCTTCGCGCAGCTTGTTGCGGCCGAGGCCGAACTTGCTGTAGACGCCGCGCGAACGGCCGGTCAGGACGCAGCGGTTGCGCTGGCGGCTCGGCGAGGAGTCGCGCGGCAGCTTCTGCAGCTTGATGACCGCCTCGGCCTTCTCTTCGTACGACGAGTTGTCGCTGGAGATGATCTTCTTGAGCGCATCACGCTTGCCGGCGAACTTCTTCACCAGCTTGGTCCGCTTGATGTCGCGGTTGATCATGGAAGTCTTAGCCATTGTTCAATCCTAGACTCAGTTACGGAACGGGAAGCGGAAGGCTTCGAGCAGGGCCTTGGCCTCGGCATCGGTCTTCGCGGTCGTGGTGATCGCGATGTCCATGCCGCGCAGCGCGTCGACCTGGTCGAAATCGATTTCCGGGAAGATGATCTGTTCCTTGACGCCCATGTTGTAGTTGCCGCGGCCGTCGAACGAACGGCCCGAGACACCACGGAAGTCGCGCACGCGCGGCAACGAGATGTTGACCAGGCGGTCGAGGAACTCGTACATCTTGGCGCGGCGCAGGGTGACCTTGGCGCCGATCGGCCAGCCGTCGCGGATCTTGAACGAAGCCACCGACACGCGGGACTTGGTCACGATCGGCTTCTGGCCGGCGATCTTGGTCATGTCCGCAACGGCATTTTCCAGGATCTTCTTGTTGGTGGCCGCTTCGCCCACGCCCATGTTCAGGGTGATCTTGACGAGGCGCGGCACTTCCATCGGGTTCTTGTAGCCGAACTTTTCAGTCAGCACCGGAACCACTTCTTTCTTGTAGAACTCTTCCAGACGGGTGGTCATTTCAGCATTCCTCAGGCGTCAACCGCCTCACCACTGGAGCGGAACACACGCAGTTTGCGTCCATCCTCCAGTACCTTGAAACCGATGCGCTCGCCCTTGCCGGAGGCCGGGTTGAACAGCATGACGTTGGAAATGTGAATCGGCGCTTCGCGCTCGATCACGCCGCCGGGCTGGTTGGCCTGCGGATTCGGCTTGGTGTGGCGCTTGATGATGTTGATGTTCGACACGACGACCTTGTCGCCGAGCACGCGCACCACATCGCCCTTCTTGCCCTTGTCCTTGCCGGCAGTGACGATCACTTGATCGCCCTTCTTGATACGGTTCATGGTCTAGTTCCTCCGCTCAGAGCACTTCAGGCGCGAGCGAGACGATCTTCATGAACTTCTCCGAGCGAAGCTCGCGAGTCACGGGTCCGAAGATACGGGTGCCGATCGGCTCATGCTTGTTGTTGAGCAACACCGCAGCGTTGCCATCGAAGCGGATCAGCGAGCCGTCCGGACGGCGCACACCCTTGCGGGTGCGAACCACGACGGCGTCGTAGACGTCGCCCTTCTTGACCTTGCCACGCGGGATCGCGTCTTTCACGGTGACCTTGATGATGTCGCCAATGTGCGCGTAACGGCGCTTGGAGCCGCCGAGCACCTTGATGCACATCACTTCCTTGGCACCGGAGTTGTCGGCCACGCCGAGGTAGCTTTGCATCTGGATCATGGTTCAGCCTCCTCTTAAATGGCCGCGCGGCTGACGATTTCAACCACGCTCCAGTTCTTGGTCTTGGACATCGGAGCAATTTCCTTCACCCGCACGATGTCGCCTTCTTTGCAGGCGTTGTCGGCGTCGTGGGCGTGGAGCTTGGTCGAGCGACGGATGTACTTGCCGTACAGCGCGTGCTTGACCTGGCGCTCAACGAGCACGGTGACGGTCTTGTCCATCTTGTTGCTGACGACCCGGCCTTCAACCGTGCGCAGCGCCTTGTCTGTATTGTTGTCGGTCATGGCGGGTCCTTACTTCTTCTCGCCCAGCAGCATGTTCACGCGAGCAATCTCGCGCTTCACACGGCGGGCTTCATGGGTCTTTGCGAGCTGACCGGTGGCCTTCTGCATGCGCAGAGCGAAGCTCTCCTTGTGCAGATCGACCAGGTGGGCCTTGAGCTCGTCCGCCGACTTCTGGCGCAGTTGCTTGAGTTCCATTAGCGCACCGTCCGGGTAACGAAAGTGGTGGTCACCGAGAGCTTGGCGGCGGCCAGGCGGAACGCTTCACGCGCCACGTCTTCGGCCACGCCTTCAATCTCGTAAATCATGCGACCGGGCTGGATCTGGGCGACCCAGTACTCGACGTTGCCCTTACCGGAGCCCATTCGGACTTCGATCGGCTTCTTGGTGATCGGCTTGTCCGGGAACACGCGGATCCACATCTTGCCGCCGCGCTTGACGTAGCGGCTGATCGAGCGGCGGGCCGCTTCGATCTGGCGCGCGGTCAGCTGACCGTGCGCGGTCGCCTTGAGGCCGTATTCGCCGAAGCTAACGGCATTGCCGCTCCAGCTCAGGCCATCATTGCGGCCCTTGTGCACCTTGCGGTACTTGGTTCGCTTGGGTTGCAACATGATGGATTACCTCTGTTCGCGGGCAGGACGGCCCGGGCGGTCGTTACGATCACCGCGATCGCCGCGGTCACCACGATCGCTGCGCGGCGAATCGTCCTGCTTCTCTTGGCCGACCTGGGAGAAATCGAAGATCTCGCCCTTGTAGACCCATACCTTAATGCCGATGATGCCGTACGTCGTCTTGGCTTCAGCGAAGCCGTAATCGATGTCGGCGCGCAGCGTGTGCAGCGGCACGCGACCTTCGCGGTACCACTCCGAACGCGCGATTTCGGCGCCGTTGAGGCGGCCGGCGACGTTGACCTTGATGCCCAGGGCACCCAGGCGCATCGCGTTGCCGACCGCGCGCTTCATCGCGCGGCGGAACATGATGCGGCGCTCGAGCTGCTGCGCGATGGACTCGGCGACCAGCTGCGCGTCGAGTTCCGGCTTGCGGACCTCGGTCACGTTGATGTGCGCCGGAACGCCCATCAGGGTGCTAACTTCCTTACGCAGCTTCTCGATGTCCTCGCCGCGCTTGCCGATCACCACGCCCGGACGGGCGGTGTGGATCGTCACGCGGGCGTTGTTCGCCGGACGTTCGATGAAGATCTTGGAAATACCCGCTTGAGCAAGCTTCTTGCGGAGCATCTCGCGGACCTTCAGGTCGGCGGCGAGGTACTCGGCATACTGCTTCTTGCCGGCAAACCACTTGGAATTCCAGTCCTTGGAGATACCAAGGCGGATTCCGGTCGGATGAACTTTATGACCCATTGTCTGACTCCGCCTTACTTGCCGGCGCCCACAACCACAGTGATGTGGCTGGTGCGCTTGAGGATGCGGGTGCCGCGGCCTTTCGCACGAGCCATAAAGCGCTTCAGTGCGGGACCCTCGTCCACCATGATGGTCGTGACCTTGAGCTCGTCGATGTCAGCGCCCTGGTTGTTCTCGGCGTTGGCGATGGCGGACTCCACGACCTTGCGGATCAGTGCAGCTGCCTTCTTGTCCGAGAACTTCAGCAGGTTGACGGCGCGCTCGGCCGACAGACCGCGCACTTGGTCGGCGACCAGGCGGGCCTTCTGCGGGGAGATGCGCGCGGTGCGCAGGATGGCTTTCGCTTCCATGGTCATCTCCTTACTTACCCGACTTCTTGTCGCCGCCGTGACCCTTGAACGTACGGGTCAAAGCGAATTCGCCAAGCTTGTGGCCAACCATGTTCTCGTTGACCAGCACCGGGATGTGGTTCTTGCCGTTATGCACGGCGATGGTGAAACCCACCATTTCCGGCAGCACCATGGAGCGGCGCGACCAGGTCTTGATCGGCTTCTTGTTGTTGCCCGCGGTCTCCACCTTCTTGATGAGATGGTGGTCGACGAACGGACCCTTTTTGAGTGAACGTGCCATGGCCGATTAACCCCTGCGATCGCGCACGATGAATTGCGTGGTGCGCTTGTTCTTGCGCGTCTTGTAACCCTTGGTCGGAACACCCCAGGGGGTGACCGGATGCGGGTTGCCCTGGCCAGCCTTCGCCTCACCACCACCGTGCGGGTGGTCGACGGGGTTCATGGCGGCGCCGCGGACGGTCGGCTTGATACCGCGCCAGCGCTTGGCGCCGGCCTTGCCGAGCTTCTCGAGGCTGTGCTCGTCGTTGCCGACTTCGCCGATGGTCGCGCAGCAGTCGACCGGCACCTTGCGCATTTCGCCGGAGCGAAGACGCAGCGTGGCGTAACCCTGTTCGCGAGCGACCAGCTGCACGCCAGCGCCTGCGGCGCGGGCGAGCTGAGCGCCCTTGCCCGGCTTCATCTCGATGCAATGCACCGTGGAGCCGACCGGGATGTTGCTCAGCGGCAGCGTGTTGCCGACGCGGATCGGGGCGTCACGGCCCGCGATCACCTGATCGCCGTCCTTCAGGCCCTTCGGGGCGATGATGTAACGGCGCTCGCCATCGACGTAGCACAGCAGCGCGATGTGCGCGGTGCGGTTGGGATCGTATTCGATCCGCTCGACGCGGGCCGGAATGCCGACCTTGTCGCGCTTGAAGTCGATGATGCGGTAATGCTGCTTGTGGCCACCGCCGATGTGACGGGTGGTGATGCGGCCGTGGTGGTTACGACCGCCGCTCTTGCTCTGCTTTTCGACCAACGCCGCGTGCGGCGCGCCCTTGTGCAGGCCCGGGGTCACGACGCGAACCGCGTTGCGGCGGCCGGCGGACGTGGGCTTGAATGTCATCAATGCCATGGATCTTTCCTCAGGCCTTGGCCATCACGTCGATCGACTGGCCTTCGGCCAGCTTCACGTACGCCTTGCGCCAGTCGGCGCGACGGCCCATGCGGAACTTGAAGGCTTTGTTCTTGCCCTTCACGTTGACCACATTGACAGCCTCGACCTTGACGTCGAACAGCTTTTCCACGGCGACCTTGATGTCGGCCTTGGTAGCGTCCGTCGCGACTTCGAAGACGTATTGGTTGGAGACTTCCTGCAGACGGGCGGTCTTTTCGGACACGCGCGGCGCACGGATGATGCTGTAAAGCTTGGCGTCGTTCATGCCAGCCACTCCTCGATCTTCTTGACCGCATCGGCGGTGAACACGATCGAATCGGCGCCGACGAGGGCGACCGGATCGAGTCCCTGCACGTCGCGGACTTCCACGTAAGGCAGGTTGCGCGCCGAGAGGTACAGATTCTCGGAGGCTTCCTCGGTGACGAGCAGCGGACGACGGCCCATTTCCAAGGACTTGAGCATGGAGATCATGCCCGAGGTCTTCGGCGAGTCGATGTCGAGCTTTTCGACGACGGTGATACGGCCCTGGCGGTTGAGTTCCGACAGGATCGACGCGATCGCCGCGCGGTACATCTTGCGGTTCACCTTCTGGGCGAAGCTGCGCGGCTTGGCCGCGAAGGTCACGCCGCCGCCGACGAAGATCGGAGCCGTCAGCGCGCCATGACGCGCACCGCCGCCCTTCTGCTTCTTCGACTTCTTGGTGGTGCCGTTGACTTCCGAACGCGTCTTCTGCGCCTTGGTGCCGGCGCGACCCGCGTTGCGGTAGGCCACGACCACCTGGTGAATCAGGTCTTCGCTGAATTCGCGATCGAAGATGGCGTCGGAGACCGACAGCTTCTTGTCGCTACCGTTGATGGCAAGTTCCATCGTTATGCTCCCTTGCTCGACGGGCGGACGATCACGTCACCGCCCGGAGCGCCCGGCACGGCGCCCTTGATCGCGATCAGGCCGCGCTCGGCGTCGACCTTGACCACTTCCAGGCCCTGCGTGCTCTGCTGAACCGAACCCATGTGGCCGGACATCTTCTTGCCCGGGAAAACGCGGCCCGGCGTCTGGCGCTGGCCGATAGAACCCGGCGAACGGTGCGACAGCGAGTTACCGTGCGTCGCGTCGCCCATCTTGAAGTTCCAGCGCTTGATCGTGCCCTGGAAGCCCTTGCCCTTGGTGATGCCCTGGACGTCGACGATCTGGCCCACTTCGAAGATGTCGGCCTTGATCTCGCCGCCGACTTCGAACGCACCGATCTTGTCGTCTTCCACGCGCAGTTCCCACAAGCCACGACCGGCTTCGACCTTCGCCTTGGCGAGGTGTCCGGCTTCGGGCTTGTTGACGAGCGCCGCGCGGCGCACGCCGACGGTCACCTGCACGGCGCTGTAGCCGTCGGTATCCGTGGTCTTGATCTGGGTAATACGGTTCGGGGTCGCCTCGATCAGGGTCACCGGAACCGACTTGCCGTCTTCAGTGAAGAAGCGGCTCATGCCGGCCTTGCGACCGACGATGCCCAACGAATATTTCTTCGCGGTCATAGTGGTGGCCTCAGGTCAGCTTGATCTGCACGTCGACGCCAGCCGCGAGTTCGAGCTTCATCAGCGCGTCCACGGTCTTGTCGTTCGGGTCGACGATATCGAGCACACGCTTGTGCGTGCGGGTTTCGTACTGGTCACGCGCGTCTTTGTCGACGTGCGGGGACACCAGGATGGTGTAACGCTCGATCTTGGTCGGCAGCGGGATCGGGCCGCGCACTTGCGCGCCGGTCCGCTTAGCCGTCTCGACGATCTCGCTGGCCGAACGGTCGATCAAACGATGATCGTACGCCTTCAGCCGAATCCGGATCTTTTGGTCCGCCATGACGGAATTCCTTGGTTGAAAGAGCGACGGGACGGCTTCTGGGTGCGCCGACCCCACGAAATGCAAACACTCCAGGGCAACACCCTCGCCCCGGAGCTTCCTTGCCTGGAAAAGCTAAGGCGGCCCGGTCACCCGGTCCGCCCAGACGGAATAGAACGCAGGAAGGGCCCCATCAGCGTTCTTTGGATGCCCTTGCGGGCCCAGAACGTATGGAGCGCTGCCGTGCGACATGTCCCTGTCTGGCGAATACGAGGGGCGTCCTGCTCCTCATTTCGCTGGTTGCGCCGCCCCGGCGTGAACAGGGGTGGCACAGTGGTCGCGCATTCTACATGCACCTTGGAGAAGAGTGCAAGCATTCGACCTTGGACGGCCGAAGCGCCCCTGCCCTGTCCATCCGGGCGGGGTTTGACTACCGGTTTTCCCAACCGTGGCCACGGGGCTGCGGTTGGGAAAACCGGCGACGGCTGGGCCGTCGCGGGTTTCTTGAAACGGACGGCGATCCTGGGATTGCCGCCTTGAAACATGAAGCTGGAGCTGAAGATCCGTCGCCACCGACTTTCGACCCCGGCCATCGCGCATAGCGCGATGGCGTTCGGCGCCACGCGACATGCGCTTCAACGCATGTCGCAAGCGGTGTCGCCTCACCCCGCTTTCGCGGGAATGACGATTTGACAAAGCCGGGCGCGCAAAGCCCGCCCGGGTCAAATCGTCACTTGATGATCTTCGCCACCACGCCGGCGCCGACGGTGCGGCCGCCTTCGCGGATCGCGAAGCGCAGGCCTTCGTCCATCGCCACCGGGTTGATCAGCGTGACCACCATCTTCACGTTGTCGCCCGGCATCACCATCTCGACGCCTTCCGGCAGCTCGCAAGCGCCGGTGATGTCGGTGGTGCGGAAGTAGAACTGCGGACGGTAGCCCTTGAAGAACGGGGTGTGACGGCCGCCTTCGTCCTTCGACAGCACATACACTTCGGCTTCGAAGTCGGTGTGCGGCTTGATCGAACCGGGCTTGCACAGCACCTGGCCGCGCTCCACGTCGTCACGCTTGGTGCCGCGCAGCAACAGACCGGCGTTGTCGCCCGCCTGACCCTGGTCCAGCAGCTTGCGGAACATTTCAACGCCGGTGACGGTCGTCTTCTGGGTCGCGCGGATACCGACGATTTCGATTTCGTCGCCGACCTTGATGATGCCGCGCTCGATACGGCCGGTCACCACGGTGCCGCGGCCCGAGATCGAGAACACGTCTTCCACCGGCATCAGGAACGGCTTGTCGACGTCACGTTCCGGCTGCGGAATGAAGGTGTCCAGCGCTTCGACCAGGCGCAGGATCGACGGCACGCCGATTTCGCTCTGGTCGCCTTCCAGCGCCAGACGCGCCGAACCGTGGATGATCGGGGTGTCGTCGCCCGGGAAGTCGTACTTGGTCAGCAGCTCGCGCACTTCCATCTCGACCAGCTCGAGCAGCTCGGCGTCGTCCACCATGTCGGCCTTGTTCAGGAACACGACGATGTACGGCACGCCGACCTGACGCGACAGCAGGATGTGCTCGCGGGTCTGCGGCATCGGGCCGTCAGCGGCCGAGCACACCAGGATCGCGCCGTCCATCTGCGCCGCACCGGTGATCATGTTCTTCACGTAGTCGGCGTGGCCCGGGCAATCGACGTGCGCGTAGTGACGCGAAGCCGATTCGTATTCCACGTGCGCCGTCGAGATCGTGATGCCGCGCGCCTTCTCTTCCGGCGCCGCGTCGATCGCGTCGTACGCCTTGAACTCGCCACCAAAACGCTCGGCGCCCACCTTGGTCAGCGCGGCCGTCAGCGTGGTCTTGCCATGGTCGACGTGACCGATGGTGCCGACGTTGACGTGCGGCTTGGTGCGCTCGAATTTACCCTTAGCCATGTTATCTCTCTCAAATGTTCTGTGATTCGTGAATCGGGATTGGGGATTGGCGATCAACGGCCGCCCAATCCCTTACTAATGTGTCGTGCTCGATCAGGTCCGCGGCGAGGTCCGGGAGCAGGTGGAATCCGCATCGCGAATTCCGAATCCCCACTCCCGAATCCCGTCTATCAGCCGCCCTTCTTGATCACGGTCTCGGCGATGTTGTTCGGCGCCTCGGCGTAGTGATCGAATTCCATCGTGAAGGTGGCGCGGCCCTGGGTCAGCGAACGGATCGTGGTCGCGTAACCGAACATCTCGCCCAGCGGCACCATCGCGTTGATGGTCTTGCCCGACGGCGTGTCGTCCTGGCCCTGCAGCAGGCCGCGACGACGGCTCAAGTCGCCCATCACGTCGCCAACGTAATCTTCCGGCGTCACGACTTCGACCTTCATCATCGGCTCCAGCAGGACCGGATCGGCCTTGCGGAAACCTTCCTTGAACGCCATCGACGCGGCGAGCTTGAACGCCATTTCCGAGGAGTCGACGTCGTGGTACGAGCCGAACACCAGCTTGACCTTGACGCCCACGACCGGGAAGCCGGCCAGCGGACCGCTGGTGATGGTTTCGCGCAGACCCTTCTCGATCGCCGGGATGAATTCCTTCGGAATCACACCGCCGGTGATGTCGTTGACGAACAGGAAATCGTTCTCGACGTCCTCGTTCGCGCGGTCCTTCTCGTTCATCGGCGACAGCTCGATCACCACGTGACCGTACTGACCCTTACCGCCGGACTGCTTGGCGTGCTTGTAATCCGACTTGACGTCCGACTTGCGGATGGTCTCGCGGTACGCCACCTGCGGCTTGCCGACATTGGCTTCGACGTTGAACTCGCGCTTCATGCGGTCGACGAGGATGTCCAGGTGCAGCTCGCCCATGCCGGCGATGATGGTCTGGCCCGATTCTTCGTCGGTACGCACGCGGAACGAAGGATCTTCCTGCGCCAGACGGCCCAGGGCGATACCCATCTTTTCCTGGTCCGACTTGGTCTTGGGTTCGACCGCCATCGAGATGACGGGCTCCGGGAAGATCATGCGTTCCAGGGTGATGATGTGATCCTGCGCGCACAGCGTGTCGCCGGTGGTCACGTCCTTCAGGCCGACCGCGGCGGCGATGTCGCCGGCGCGGACTTCCTTGATTTCGTCACGCTGGTTGGCGTGCATCTGCAGGATGCGGCCGACGCGTTCCTTCTTCGACTTGACCGGGTTGTACACCTGGTCGCCCGAATTGAGCACGCCCGAGTAGACGCGGAAGAAGGTCAGCGAACCCACGAACGGGTCGGTCATGATCTTGAACGCCAGCGCCGAGAACGGCTCGGTGTCCGACGCCTTGCGGCTGTCTTCCTTGTCGTCCTCGTCGATGCCGGGAACCGGCGGACGATCGGACGGCGACGGCAGCAGGTTGATCACGCCGTCGAGCATGGCCTGCACGCCCTTGTTCTTGAACGCCGAGCCGCAGAACACCGGGACGATCTCGACGCGCAGGGTGCGCGCGCGCAGACCGGCGACGATCTCTTCTTCGGTCAGCTCGCCCTCGTTGAGGTACTTGTCCATGAGCTCTTCCGTGGCTTCCGCCGCGGCTTCGACCATGAACGCGCGCGCGGTCTCGGCCTGCGACTGCAGGTCGGCCGGAATGTCGCGGTACTCGAACTTGGTGCCCTGCGATGCGACGTCCCAATGGATCGCCTTCATCTTGAGCAGGTCGACCACGCCTTCGAAGCCTTCTTCGGCGCCGATCGGCACCTGCATCGGCACGGCGTAGGCGCCCAGACGGGCCTTGAGCTGCTCGACGACCTTGTCGAAGTTGGCGCCGGTACGGTCCATCTTGTTGACGAAGGCCATGCGCGGCACGGAGTACTTGTTGGCCTGACGCCACACGGTCTCCGACTGCGGCTGCACGCCACCGACGGCGCACAGCACGAACACCGCGCCGTCGAGGACGCGCAGCGAGCGCTCCACTTCGATGGTGAAGTCGACGTGTCCGGGGGTGTCGATGATGTTGAAGCGGTGTTCGGGCAGCGACTTGTCCATGCCCTTCCAGAACGCGGTGGTCGCGGCGGAAGTGATGGTGATGCCGCGTTCCTGTTCCTGCTCCATCCAGTCCATCGTCGCGGCACCTTCGTGCACTTCGCCGATCTTGTGGCTGACGCCGGTGTAGAACAGGATGCGCTCGGACGTGGTGGTCTTGCCGGCATCGATGTGGGCCATGATGCCGAAGTTGCGGTAACGCTCGATGGGAGTGGTGCGAGCCACGGGACCCTCTCGTAATAAGTTTTCGAATTCCAGATGGCCGGACGCCGCCTCGTGGGCGGCCTCCGGTTCGCTAGGCGGCCATTTCGCCGCCGCGGCAACATCTCATGCGGATGTTGCGAAGACCCTGTCGCCAGGGTCTGCGATCACCAGCGGTAGTGAGCGAACGCGCGGTTCGCTTCCGCCATGCGGTGGGTTTCTTCGCGCTTCTTGATCGCCGCGCCGCGGTTTTCCGAGGCGTCGAGCAGTTCGGCGGCCAGCTTGCGCGGCATCGAGCTCTCGCCACGCTTGCGCGCGGATTCGATCAACCAGCGCATCGCCAGGGCCATACGGCGCGAGGTGCGCACTTCGACCGGCACCTGGTAGGTGGCGCCGCCGACGCGACGCGACTTCACTTCGACCGACGGCGACACATTGGTCAGCGCCTTCTCGACCAGCTCCAGAGCGTTGGGGCTCTTTTCGCCGATGACGTCCATTGCGCCGTAAACGATCTTCTCGGCGACGGACTTCTTGCCGCTCTGCATGACCATATTGATGAAGCGCGCGATCGTCTCGCTGCCGTGCTTGGGATCGGGCAGGACCGAACGCTGAGGGGTGGAGCCTTTACGCGACATGGTGCGTACCTATATTCGTGATTCTTGACAGTCGTGCTGGCGGGTGGCGGCGCCGGACGGCGCGCGCCGGGCAAGCGACGCGCTTAGGACTTCGGACGCTTGGCGCCGTACTTGGAACGGCTCTGGCGACGCTTGGCGACACCGGCGGCATCGAGCGAGCCGCGCACGGTGTGGTAGCGCACGCCCGGCAGGTCCTTGACGCGACCGCCGCGGATCAGCACGACCGAGTGCTCCTGCAGGTTGTGGCCTTCGCCGCCGATGTACGAAATGACTTCGTAACCGTTGGTCAGGCGCACCTTGGCGACCTTGCGCAGCGCCGAGTTCGGCTTCTTCGGGGTCGTGGTGTACACGCGGGTGCAAACGCCGCGACGCTGCGGGCAGTTCGCGAGCGCCGGCGAGGCGCTCTTGTAGGTGGTCGCCTGCCGCGGCTTGCGGACGAGCTGATTGATGGTTGCCATCTAGAACTCTTGTATTGAGAGGGGCCGGGCGGCCGCTTCGTGAGAAACAAACGGCACGCCGAATACACCCGACCTGCCGAGACGAAAAAGTATAGCCCGCGCTGAACGCTTCCGTCAACGCAGGCGACACGAACAAGCAGAATCAGCGCTTTGCGGCGCCGACTTCCATACCCATTCGATTGGTCCCGCCCTGCCCTGGGCCGAACACTAGGCGCTCCATGCACCTAATTTCGTGATCTGGGATTCGACCCATACGGGCCCATCCGACTGGCGACGATAGCATATTTTTCGGGATTTGCCAGCCCTTTAAGCCATTGCCGTACCGAAGACCCCGTCGTCGCCAGGGTCTCGGGCAAAAAAACAAGGCGGGCATCGCTGCCCGCCTTGTTTCGTATCGCTTCTTACCGCTCAGGCTTAGGCGTTGTCGTCGCCGGCAACCGTCTCGACCGCGGCCGGAGCCGGAGCTTCGACCGGGGCGGCCGTGACCGGACCCGACAGCGCTTCCATTTCCTGATCGGTCAGACCCGAGGCGTTCTTGCGGCGCTGGGTGTGATACGCCAGGCCGGTACCGGCGGGGATCAGACGACCGACGATCACGTTCTCCTTCAGGCCGCGCAGGCCATCGCGAGTACCGCGCACGGCGGCCTCGGTCAGCACGCGGGTGGTTTCCTGGAAGGAAGCCGCCGAGATGAAGGATTCGGTCGCCAGCGAGGCCTTGGTGATGCCCAGCAGGACCGGATCGTACTTGGCCGGGATCTCGTTACGGGCCAGCAGGCGCGCGTTCTCTTCGACGAAGCGCTGACGCTCGATCTGCTCGCCGTGCAGGAACTTGCTGTCGCCGTGGTCGGTGATTTCGACCTTGCGCAGCATCTGACGGACGATCACTTCGATGTGCTTGTCGTTGATCTTCACGCCCTGCAGGCGGTAGACGTCCTGGATTTCCTTGGTCAGGTACACGGCCAGGGGTTCCACGCCGAGCAGGCGCAGGATGTCCTGCGGGCTCGGCTCGCCGTCCACCACGGTCTCACCCTTCTCCACGTGCTCGCCTTCGAACACGATGATCTGGCGGTACTTCGGGATCAGCTCTTCGTGCTCGTCACCGTCGGCCTGCTTGATGATCAGGCGTTGCTTGCCCTTGGTGTCCTTGCCGAAGCTGACGATTCCCGAGACTTCGGCGAGGATCGCCGGGTCCTTGGGCTTGCGCGCTTCGAACAAGTCGGCCACGCGCGGCAGACCACCGGTGATGTCGCGGGTCTTCGACGCTTCCTGCGGGATCTTGGCGACCACGTCGCCCACGCCGACCGCGGCGCCGTCCTGCAGGTTGACGATCGAGCGCGGCGGCAACAGGTACTGCGCCGGCAGATCGGTATTGGGGATCGTCAGATCCTTGCCGTTCTTGTCGACGATGCGCACGATCGGACGCAGATCCTTGCCCTGCGAACCGCGACGCTTCGGGTCGGTGATTTCGCGCGACGCCAGGCCGGTCAGTTCGTCGGTCTTCTCGATCACGGTCACGCCATCGACGAAGTCGATGAAGCGGATGAAACCGGCGACTTCCGAAACGATCGGGTGGTTATGCGGGTCCCAGTTGGCGACGGTCTGGCCGGCCTTGATCTCGGCGCCGTCCTTGACCGCGACGGTCGCGCCGTACGGCAGCTTGTAGCGCTCGCGCTCGCGGCCGTGCGGGTCGAGCACCGACAGTTCGCCCGAACGCGACACCGCGACCAGGTGGCCGTTGGCATGCGCGACGTGCTTGAGGTTGTTGAACTTGATCGAACCGGTGGTCTTGACCGTGACGTTGTCGATCGCAGCCGCTCGCGACGCCGCACCACCGATGTGGAAGGTACGCATGGTCAGCTGGGTGCCGGGTTCGCCGATCGACTGCGCGGCGACGACGCCGACCGCTTCGCCGTGGTTGACCAGGTGACCGCGGCCGAGGTCGCGACCGTAGCAGTTGGCGCACACGCCGAAGCTGCTGGTGCAGGTGATCGTGGAGCGGACCTTGATCGACTGCACGCTGGCTTCTTCGAGCTTGGCGACCCAGGCTTCGTCGAGCAGGGTGTTGCGGGTGACGATCGGATCTTCGTCGTTACCCGGCAGGAACACGTCCTCGGCCACGACGCGACCCAGCACGCGATCGCGCAGCGGTTCGACCACGTCGCCGCCTTCGACGATCGGGGTCATCATCAGACCTTCGAGCGTGCCGCAATCGTCTTCGGTGATCACCACGTCCTGGGCCACGTCGACGAGTCGACGGGTCAGGTAACCGGAGTTGGCGGTCTTCAGCGCGGTATCGGCCAGGCCCTTACGCGCGCCGTGGGTCGAGATGAAGTACTGAAGAACGTTCAGGCCTTCGCGGAAGTTCGCGGTGATCGGCGTTTCGATGATCGAGCCGTCGGGACGCGCCATCAGGCCGCGCATACCGGCCAGCTGACGGATCTGCGCCTGCGAACCACGCGCGCCGGAGTCGGCCATGATGTAAATCGAGTTCATGGACTTCTGCGGAACGCGCTTGCCCTCGGCATTCTCGACGGTGTCGGTGCCGATCGCGTCCATCATCGCCTTGGCCACGCGCTCGTTCGTGCGCGACCAGATGTCGACGACCTTGTTGTAGCGCTCGCCGGCGGTGACCAGACCGGACTGGTACTGCTGCTGGATTTCCAGCACTTCGGTCTCGGCTTCGGCCAGGATGCCCTTCTTCTCGCCCGGGATGATCATGTCGTCGATGCCGATGGAGACACCGGCGCGGGTCGCGTAAGCGAAGCCGGTGTACATCAGGCGGTCGGCGAACACGACCGTGTCCTTCAGGCCGAGCATGCGGTAGCACGAGTTGATCAGGCGGCTGATGTTCTTCTTGGTCAGCTCGGTGTTGGCCAGCGCGTACGGCAGGCCGTCGGGCAGGATCTCGCGCAGCAGCGCGCGGCCGACGGTGGTGTCGACGATCGAGGTCTTGGGCTCGCGGGTGCCGTCCTCGTTGATCACGATCTCGCTGATGCGGACCTTGACCTTGGCGTGGATCTGCACGACGCGGTTGTCGTAGGCGCGCTTCACTTCGGCGACGTTGGCGAACACCATGCCCTCGCCCGCCTTGTTCTCCAGGGCGCGGGTCATGTAGTACAGACCCAGCACGACGTCCTGCGACGGCACGATGATCGGCTCGCCGTTGGCCGGCGACAGGATGTTGTTCGACGCCATCATCAGCGCGCGCGCTTCCAGCTGGGCTTCCAGCGAGAGCGGCACGTGGACGGCCATCTGGTCACCGTCGAAGTCGGCGTTGAACGCGGTGCAGACCAGCGGGTGCAGCTGGATGGCCTTGCCTTCGATCAACACCGGCTCGAACGCCTGGATGCCCAGACGGTGCAGGGTCGGCGCGCGGTTGAGCAGCACCGGATGCTCGCGGATCACCTCTTCGAGGATGTCCCACACTTCCGCTTCTTCGCGCTCGACCAGCTTCTTGGCGGCCTTGATCGTGGTCGCCAGACCACGACGCTGCAGCTTGGCGAAGATGAAGGGCTTGAACAGCTCCAACGCCATCTTCTTCGGCAGACCGCACTCGTGCAGACGCAGGGTCGGGCCGACCACGATGACCGAACGGCCCGAGTAGTCCACGCGCTTGCCGAGCAGGTTCTGACGGAACCGGCCCTGCTTGCCCTTGATCATGTCGGCCAGCGACTTGAGCGGGCGCTTGTTGGTGCCGGTGATGGCGCGGCCGCGGCGGCCGTTGTCCATCAGGGCGTCGACCGATTCCTGCAGCATGCGCTTTTCGTTGCGCACGATGATGTCGGGCGCATTGAGCTCAAGCAGACGACGCAGGCGGTTGTTGCGGTTGATGACGCGGCGGTACAGGTCGTTGAGGTCGGAGGTCGCGAAGCGGCCGCCGTCCAGCGGAACCAGCGGACGCAGGTCCGGCGGCAGCACCGGCAGCACGGTCATGACCATCCACTCGGGACGGTTGCCCGACTCGAGGAAGGCTTCGACCAGCTTGATGCGCTTGGTGAGGCGCTTGAGCTTGGTCTCCGAACCGGTCGAGGCGATGTCTTCCTTCAACTGCAGCATTTCGGCCTGCAGGTCGATGGTGCGCAGCAGGTCGTAGACCGCCTCGGCGCCCATCGCGGCTTCGAAGTCGTCGCCGTGTTCCTGGCGCGCGGTCAGGTACTGCTCTTCGGTCAGCAGGTTGCCGCGTTCCATCGGGGTCAGGCCCGGCTCGGTCACGACATACGCTTCGAAGTACAGGATCCGCTCGATGTCGCGCAGGGTCATGTCCAGCATCAGGCCGATGCGCGAGGGCAGCGACTTGAGGAACCAGATGTGCGCGACCGGCGAGGCCAGGTCGATGTGACCCATGCGCTCGCGGCGCACCTTGGCCAGGGTGACTTCGGTGCCGCACTTCTCGCAGACCACGCCACGGTGCTTCATGCGCTTGTACTTGCCGCACAGGCACTCGTAGTCCTTGATCGGTCCGAAGATCGCGGCGCAGAACAGGCCGTCGCGCTCGGGCTTGAAGGTACGGTAGTTGATGGTTTCGGGCTTCTTCACTTCGCCGAACGACCACGAACGGATCAGGTCCGGCGAGGCCAGCGCGATCTTGATCGCGTCGAAGTCCAGCGCGGGACGCTGCTGGTTGAAGAGATTGAGCAAGTCTTTCATGGGTTTCTCCGGGAATCGGGAATCGAGAATGGGGAATCGTTAAAGCGGGTTTCGGGCGGGGCGTGGGACGCTTTCGCGATTCCCTATTCCCCATTCCCGATTCCCTGCGGTCCTCAGTTCTCTTCCAGCTCCATGTTGATCGCCAGCGAGCGGATTTCCTTGACCAGCACGTTGAACGACTCCGGCATGCCGGCGACCATCTCGTACTCGCCGTCGACGATGTTCTTGTACATCTGGTTGCGGCCCTGCACGTCGTCGGACTTCACCGTCAGCATTTCCTGCAGGGTGTAGGCCGCGCCGTAGGCTTCCAGCGCCCAGACTTCCATTTCGCCGAAACGCTGACCGCCGAACTGCGCCTTGCCGCCCAGCGGCTGCTGGGTGACGAGCGAGTACGGACCGGTCGAACGCGCGTGCATCTTGTCGTCGACCAGGTGGTTCAGCTTGAGCATGTGCATGTAGCCGATCGTGACCGGACGCTCGAACGCTTCGCCGGTACGGCCGTCGTGCAGGATCGTCTGGCCGCTGAGCGGCAGGTCCGCCAGCTCGAGCATGCGCTTGATCTCGACTTCGGCCGCGCCGTCGAACACCGGCGTCGCCATCGGCACGCCGTCGGTCAGGTTGTGCGCGAGCGTCAGCAGCTCCTCATCGGAGAACTGCTTCAGGTCGACGCGCTGACCGTGCACCTTCTGGTCGTGGTTGTAGATGTCGTCGAGGAACTTGCGCAGGTCGGCGATCTTCTGCTGCGCTTCCAGCATGCGCTGGATCTTCTGACCCAGGCCCTTGGCGGCCCAGCCCAGATGCACTTCGAGGATCTGGCCGATGTTCATGCGCGACGGCACGCCCAGCGGGTTCAGCACGATGTCGACGGTCTGACCGTCGGCCGCGTACGGCATGTCCTCGACCGGCACGATGGTCGACACGACACCCTTGTTGCCGTGACGGCCGGCCATCTTGTCGCCCGGCTGGATGCGGCGCTTAACCGCGAGGAACACCTTGACCATCTTCAGCACGCCCGGCGCGAGGTCGTCGCCCTGGGTGATCTTGCCGCGCTTGTCGGCGAAGCGGCGATCGAATTCCTTCTGATGAACGTCGATCTGCTTCTGCGCGCGCTCGATCGCTTCGATCGCTTCCTCGTCCTTCATGCGCAGGGTGAACCAATCGGTGCGCTTGAGGCCGTCGAGCACCAGGCTGGTGACCGTGTCGCCCTTCTTCAGGCCGGCGCCGCCGTTGGCGACCTTGCCGATCAGCTGCGAACGCAGACGATCGTAGATGGCCGCTTCGAGGATGCGGAACTGATCGTCGAAGTCCTTCTTGACCCGGCGGATTTCCGACTCTTCGATCTGACGGGCGCGCTTGTCCTTCTCGATGCCGTCGCGGGTGAAGACCTGCACGTCGATGACGGTGCCGTCCATGCCCGGGGGCACGCGCAGCGAGCTGTCCTTAACATCGGAGGCCTTCTCGCCGAAGATCGCGCGCAGCAGCTTCTCTTCCGGAGTCAGCTGCGACTCGCCCTTCGGCGTGACCTTGCCGACCAGGATGTCGCCGGCGCGCACTTCCGCGCCGATGTACACCACGCCCGACTCGTCGAGGCGGTTGAGGGCCTGCTCGGAGACGTTCGGGATGTCGGCGGAGATTTCCTCCGGCCCCAGCTTGGTGTCGCGCGCGACGCAGGTCAGCTCTTCGATGTGGATCGTGGTGTAGCGATCCTCTTCGACCACGCGCTCGGACAGCAGGATCGAGTCTTCGAAGTTGTAGCCGTTCCACGGCATGAACGCGACCAGCATGTTCTGGCCGAGCGCGAGCTCGCCGATGTCGGTCGAGGGGCCGTCGGCCAGCACGTCGCCGCGGGCGATGACGTCGCCGACCTTGACCAGCGGGCTCTGGTTGATACAGGTGTTCTGGTTCGAACGCGTGTACTTGATCAGGTTGTAGATGTCGACGCCGGCATCGGTGACGCCGGAGATCTCGCTCTCGTTGACCTTGACCACGATGCGGGCCGCGTCGATCTGCTCGATCGTGCCGCCGCGCAGCGCATTCACCGTCACGCCCGAGTCGCGCGCCACGGCGCGCTCGATACCGGTACCGACCAGCGGCTTCTGCGCCTTGAGGGTCGGAACGGCCTGGCGCTGCATGTTCGCGCCCATCAGCGCGCGGTTCGCGTCGTCGTGCTCCAGGAACGGAACCAGCGCGGCCGCGACCGACACGGTCTGCATCGGCGAGACGTCCATGAAGTGGATCTCGGACGGCGGCTTGAGCAGGGTTTCGCCCTGGAAGCGGCAGGCGACGAACTGCGAGCTGATCATGCCCTTGTCGTCCTGCGGCGCGTTGGCCTGGGCGATGACGTACTCGTTCTCTTCGATCGCCGACAGGAACTCGACGTCGTCGGTGACCTTGCCGTCCACGACCTTGCGGTACGGCGTCTCGAGGAAGCCGTACTTGTTGGTGCGCGCGAACACGGCCAGCGAGTTGATCAGGCCGATGTTCGGGCCTTCAGGCGTTTCGATCGTGCATACGCGGCCGTAATGGGTCGGGTGAACGTCGCGCACTTCGAAGCCGGCGCGTTCGCGGGTCAGGCCGCCCGGGCCGAGGGCCGACACGCGACGCTTGTGCGTGACTTCCGACAGCGGGTTGTTCTGATCCATGAACTGCGACAGCTGCGAGGAGCCGAAGAACTCCTTGATCGCGGCGGCAACGGGCTTGGCGTTGATGAGTTCCTGCGGCGTGAGGCCTTCGGACTCGGCCATCGACAGACGCTCTTTCACCGCGCGCTCGACGCGGACCAGACCGACGCGGAAGGTGTTCTCGGCCATTTCGCCGACCGAACGCACGCGACGGTTGCCCAGGTGATCGATGTCGTCGACCACGCCGCGGCCGTTGCGGATCTCGGTCAGCACGCGGATGACGTCGAGGATGTCCGAGGTCTGGCCGAGTTCGTTGCGCAGGCGCACCGATTCCTCGTCCTTACGCTCGGAGAAGTACTTCGCGTCGTACAGCACCGATGCGCCGATCGTTTCCTTGCGGCCGATGCGGCGGTTGAACTTCATCCGACCCACGCCCGACAAGTCGTAGCGCTCGAAAGTGAAGAACAGGTTGTGGAACAGATTCTGCGCGGCGTCCTTGGTCGGCGGCTCGCCGGGACGCATCATGCGGTAGATCTCGACCAGCGCTTCGAGCTGCGTCTTCGACGGATCGATGCGCAGGGTGTTGGAGATGTACGGACCGCGATCGAGGTCGTTGACCCAGATCGTGCCGACCTGCTCGATACCGGCCTTGCGGAACGCGGCCAGCTGCTCTTCGCTGATTTCGTCGTTGGCCGAAGCCAGCAGCTCGCCCGACTTGGTGTCGACCACGTCGTGCGACAGGATGCGGCCGACCAGATACGCGTCGGGCACGGCCAGCGCGGCGATGCCGGACTGTTCCATCTGCTTGACGTGGCGCGCGGTGATGCGCTTGCCGGCTTCGACGATGACCTTGTCGCCGTCGGCCAGATCGAAGTCCAGGGTCTCGCCACGCAGACGCTCGGACACCAGCTCCCACTGCACGCCCTCGGACATGATGTGGAAGGTGTTGATCTCGAAGAACTCCGAGAGCATCTCGGTGTTGTTGTAGCCCAGCGCGCGCAGCAGCACGGTGACCGGCAGCTTGCGGCGACGGTCGATACGGGTGAACAGGGCGTCCTTCGGGTCGTACTCGAAGTCGAGCCAGGAACCGCGATACGGAATGATGCGGGCGCTGTACAGCAGCTTGCCCGAGCTGTGGGTCTTGCCGCGGTCGTGATCGAAGAACACGCCCGGCGAGCGGTGCAGCTGCGAGACGATGACGCGCTCGGTGCCGTTGACGATGAAGGTGCCGTTGCCGGTCATGAGCGGAATCTCGCCCATGTAGACCTCCTGCTCCTTCACGTACTTGATAGCCTTGGTCGACGACTCGCGGTCGTAGATCACCAGGCGCACGGTCACGCGCAGCGGGGCGCCGTAGGACAGGCCGCGGTTGCGGCACTCGCGCTCATCGAATACCGGATCGCCGAGCTTGTAGCCGACGTATTCGAGAGCGGCGTTGCCGCTGTAGCTGGAGATCGGGAACACCGACTTGAGCGCGGCATGCAGGCCACGATCGGCGCGCTTGGCCGGATCGGTGTGTTCCTGCAGGAATTCGCGATAGGAATCGACCTGGATCGCGAGCAGGAACGGCACTTCGAGGATGGACTTGCGCTTGCCGAAGTCCTTGCGGATGCGCTTCTTTTCGGTGAACGAATATTGTTGCGTCGTGGAAGCTGTGGTCATGGTGAGCTACCGCCTCGATTTAGCTAATGGGCCGGGAAAGCCGCCTGACAGCGAGTCTTTCCGGGCGAACCGCGCGTCCGCGGTTCAGGGGACTAATGCGAAAACAAAATTGCCAGTGGGAAGTCGCTGGTATTGCCGGCACCAGCACGCCTTCTCCCGCTACTTCCGACTGCCAACTCGTTGGGGCCGGGAATCGGGAATCGAGAATTGGGAATCGGTAGAAGCAACGGCTGCTCGTACGATTCCCAATTCTCGATTCCCGATTCCCGTGGAACGGCCAAAGGCCGGGGACTTTCGTCCCCAGCCTTCAGTGGTCGCCAAGTAAAAACGGCGACGCAAGTACGGCTTACTTGACTTCGACAGTCGCACCAGCGGCTTCGAGATCCTTCTTGAACTTCTCGGAGTCGGCCTTGTTGACCGCTTCCTTGACCGTCTGCGGAGCGCCTTCGACCAGGTCCTTGGCTTCCTTCAGACCCAGGCCGGTGATGGCGCGGACGGCCTTAATCACTTCGACCTTCTTGTCGCCAGCGGCCTTCAGGATGACGTTGAACTCGGTCTGCTCTTCGACCGGAGCGACGTCAGCCACGGCGACGCCGGCGGCAACCGGAGCAGCGGCGGAAACGCCGAACTTCTCTTCGATCGCGCGGACGAGCTCCATGACTTCCATCAGGGTCTTTTCGGCGATGGCTTCGACGATTTGTTCGTTGGAAAGGGACATTTGAATAACCTCAGGAAATATTGATCTTACGAATCGGGTTCAGTGAAGCGGTCGCGTGAGCGGGGCGGCGATTACGCCGGTTCCGCTTCGGCCGACGCTTCGACAGCGACTTCGCCACCGCCCTGCTGGTCGGCCACGGCCTTGACGGCGCGGGCGAACATGCTGGCGGGCTCGGACAGGACGCGGGCCAGCATGGCCAGGGCCTGGTCGAGGGTCGGCAGCGAGGCGAGGACGTCGACGTGGCTGGCCGGATACACCTGGCCACCCATCGCGACGACCTGAGCCTTCAGCTTGTCGTTGCCCTTGGCGAATTCCTTGATCAGACGCCCGGCGGCGCCGGGTTCTTCGGTCGAGAACGCATACAGCAGCGGACCGACGAGCTTGTCCTGGACGCACTCGTATTCGGTACCGGCCACGGCACGGGAAGCCAGGGTGTTCTTGACAACGCGCAAGTACACACCGGTTTCACGAGCCTTCTTGCGCATCGCGGTCAGTTGAGCAACCGTGAGGCCAGCGTACTCGGCCGCAATCAAGGAGTGAGCCTTCGAAGCGACTTCTGCCAGTTCGGCGACTACTACTTGCTTCTGAGACAGATTAAGAGCCATTGCACTCCTCCAATAAGCCGGGAGTCGAGAATCGAGAGTCGAGAGTCGGTAGAAGCAGGAGCTGCTTTTACGATTCCCTCCCCTATTCCCCATTCCCAGCCCAATTAACTCCGCTTACGGCTCCTGCCGCTTGCGGTCCTGGGCGGCGACCGTCCTTGGCGCCGGGGACGCCGAAGGCGTCCCGGGTGGTGGCCTTTCCTGAAGGTTCATTGCTGAATTCAGTCGGGGCGGCACCATCTGCGCGGGCCCGGCTCCGAAGAGTCCGAATTAAGCGATCTCGCTTGCACCGACGGCGACTCCTTGCCGTATCGAGCTTCCATGCCCGTCGTCGGTACGCGCTGACCGCGCCTGCGGTCTTTGACGGCTACCGGTCGGGAGCGAACTCCCTTGCGATGCCCTCAAAAATTTGGCTTGCGGCGAAACTGGTTCACCGCCGGCCTTTGCTTCCGTCATTCCCGCGAATGTGGGAATCCAGTGACTTTGTTCCTGGTTCGAGCCGCGAAGCCAGAACCGAAAATTCATCTCTACCGCTTTTCGACCCCGGCCATCGCGCATCGCACGATGGCGTTTGGTGCCACGCGACATGCGCTTCAACGCATGTCGCAAGCGGTGTCACCTCACCCCCGCTTTCGCGAGGATGACGATCTGACAAAGCCGCGCGCAAGCGCGCGGGTCAGATCGTCACTTCAGCGACAGCGAGGCCTGATCGACGATCACGCCCGGACCCATGGTCGAGCTGATCGAGATCTTCTGCAGGTACTGACCCTTGGCGGTCGCCGGCTTGGCCTTGATCAGGTCCAGCAGCAGCGCCTGCAGGTTGTCCTTCAGCGAGCCGTCTTCGAACGAGGCCTTGCCGATGGTGCAGTGGATGATGCCGGCCTTGTCGGTGCGGTAACGCACCTGGCCGCCCTTGGCGTTCTTGACCGCTTCGGCCGGGTTGGCCGAGACGGTGCCGACCTTCGGGTTCGGCATCAGGCCGCGCGGGCCGAGCACCTGGCCCAGCTTACCGACGACGCGCATGGCGTCCGGGGTGGCGATGACGACGTCGTAGTTCAGATCGCCGGCCTGCATCTTCTCGGCCAGATCGTCCATGCCGACGGCTTCCGCGCCAGCGGCGAGGGCTTCGTCGGCCTTGGCGCCGGCCGGGGCGAACACCGCCACGCGCACGGACTTGCCGGTACCGGCGGGCAGCACGGTCGAACCGCGCACCTGCTGATCGGACTTCTTCGCGTCCACGCCCAGACGGACGGCGACGTCGACGGACTCGACGAACTTGGCCTTGGTGGCGGTCTTGACGATCTTGACCGCTTCGTCGAAGGAGTACGCCTTGCCCGGAACGACGGCGGCCTTGATTGCTTTTTCGCGCTTAGTGATCGCCATGTCTTAGCCCTCCACCACGAGACCCATGCTGCGGGCGGAACCCGCAATCGTCTTGACCGCCGCGTCCAGATCGGCCGCGGTCAGGTCGGCTTCCTTTGCCTTGGCGATGTCTTCGAGCTGCTTGCGGGTGACCTTGCCCACCTTGTCGGTGTTCGGGCGCTTGGAGCCGGAGGTGATGCCCGCGGCCTTCTTCAGCAGCACCGAAGCCGGGGTCGACTTGGTCACGAAGGTGAAGGTACGGTCCGAGTAGGCCGTGATGATGACCGGCGTCGGCAGACCCGGCTCGAGCTTGGAGGTCGCCGCGTTGAACGCTTTGCAGAACTCCATGATGTTCAGGCCGCGCTGACCCAGCGCAGGACCGACCGGCGGCGAGGGATTGGCCTGACCGGCCTTTACCTGCAGCTTGATGTAGCCGACTACTTTCTTTGCCATGTTGGTTTCTCTCCGGGTGCTAGCGCCTGAACCTCAGGCTCCCCATCGGGCCGGAAATCGCGCGTTCCGGCTTCGCGTTTTGCTTGCGCACACAGCCGCCCCGGTCCTTGTGAGAGGGGGCAGCTGGATGATTTGGGTCCGCCGCAGTTGGCAGCGAGCCGCGCACTATATCAGGTTTTTGCATCGAACAGGCTCAAGCCCGGCAGGACCGGGCTTGGAAGCTGAACAAGCTTGGAGGAGTTGGGCTCAGAGCGGGTGGCGCGACCGGCGAATCAGCGATCCGCCGACGCCAGGCCGTACTCAGGTGGCCTTTTCGACCTGACCAAATTCCAGCTCGACCGGAGTCGAACGGCCGAAGATCAGCACCGCGACGCGCAGGCGGCTCTTCTCGTAGTTGATTTCCTCGACCACGCCGTTGAAATCCACGAACGGGCCGTCGACCACGCGAACCATCTCGCCCGGCTCGAACAACACTTTCGGACGCGGCTTTTCGACGCCTTCCTGAACGCGCTGCAGGATCCGGTCGGCTTCGCTGTCCTGGATCGGCAGCGGACGATCGGCGGTGCCGCCGATGAAGCCCATGACCTTCGGGGTTTCCTTGATCAGATGCCAGCTTTCGCTGTCGATCCGCGGAATGCCGGCTTCGTCATGGGTGGAAATCTGCACCAGGACATAGCCCGGGAAGAACTTGCGCTCGGAACGGCGCTTCTGGCCGGACCGCATTTCCACGACCTCTTCGGTCGGGACCAGGACGTCGCCGAAGCGGTCCTGCATTTCGAAGCGCACGATGCGATCGCGCAGCGCCTGCGCCACCGACTTCTCGAAGCCGGAATAAGCGTGAACCACGTACCAACGTTTGTTTTCTTGCGTATTCAAGTCGGTCGTCTCCTCAGCGCGACAGCAGGAATTTGACCGCGGCCTGGATCACCCAGTCGAAACCGGACAGGATCAGGCTAAGGATGGCCACTGCGATCATGACGACCCAAGTGGTCTTGAGTGCTTCTTCGCGGGTCGGCCAGACCACCTTGCGCAGTTCGAACCGCGATTCGGACAAGAACTCGCGGGTCTGCGCGCCCTTGGCGGTCAGCATGAACACCGCGGCACCGGCCAGCAGGCCGGCGACGACCGCGCCGCTGCGCAGCGGGCCGCTCCAATTCTCGAACCAGAGGTAGGCGAACACACCGCCAGCCGCAAGCAGCAGAGCCAGCGCGTACTTGACGATGTCACCGGCGCCGCCGGATTTGTGTTGTTCGGCCTTACTGTTCATCTCGGGGCGATTCCCTCGCGAAAGCCCGCCCATCCGTTGCGCGGCCCTTTCAATGCCTTCCAGTCGCCGGATCGTCCGACCCGACTCGGTATCGAGTGGCACGCCAGGAGGGACTCGAACCCCCAACCTGCGGTTTTGGAGACCGCTGCTCTGCCAATTGAGCTACTGGCGTACGTCTTGAAGTGTTCGGTCCGCGTTCGAATCCGGCCAGGCATCAGGGCCTGAGCGACGAATCGTCTTTAGGGACCGTCTAAACAACGAAGGCGGACCGGGTTGCCGGCCCGCCGTTCGCGGCTTGCAGCGACCTTTCGGCCGCCGCAGTAAAGCATTACTTGATGATCTTGGCTACGACGCCGGCGCCGACGGTACGGCCGCCTTCGCGGATCGCGAAGCGCAGGCCTTCGTCCATCGCCACCGGGTTGATCAGCGTGACCACCATCTTCACGTTGTCGCCCGGCATCACCATCTCGACGCCTTCCGGCAGCTCGCAAGCGCCGGTGATGTCGGTGGTGCGGAAGTAGAACTGCGGACGGTAGCCCTTGAAGAACGGGGTGTGACGGCCGCCTTCGTCCTTCGACAGCACATACACTTCGGCTTCGAAGTCGGTGTGCGGCTTGATCGAACCGGGCTTGCACAGCACCTGGCCGCGCTCCACGTCGTCACGCTTGGTGCCGCGCAGCAACAGACCGGCGTTGTCGCCCGCCTGACCCTGGTCCAGCAGCTTGCGGAACATTTCAACGCCGGTGACGGTCGTCTTCTGGGTCGCGCGGATACCGACGATTTCGATTTCGTCGCCGACCTTGATGATGCCGCGCTCGATACGGCCGGTCACCACGGTGCCGCGGCCCGAGATCGAGAACACGTCTTCCACCGGCATCAGGAACGGCTTGTCGACGTCACGTTCCGGCTGCGGAATGAAGGTGTCCAGCGCTTCGACCAGGCGCAGGATCGACGGCACGCCGATTTCGCTCTGGTCGCCTTCCAGCGCCAGACGCGCCGAACCGTGGATGATCGGGGTGTCGTCGCCCGGGAAGTCGTACTTGGTCAGCAGCTCGCGCACTTCCATCTCGACCAGCTCGAGCAGCTCGGCGTCGTCCACCATGTCGGCCTTGTTCAGGAACACGACGATGTACGGCACGCCGACCTGACGCGACAGCAGGATGTGCTCGCGGGTCTGCGGCATCGGGCCGTCAGCGGCCGAGCACACCAGGATCGCGCCGTCCATCTGCGCCGCACCGGTGATCATGTTCTTCACGTAGTCGGCGTGGCCCGGGCAATCGACGTGCGCGTAGTGACGCGAAGCCGATTCGTATTCCACGTGCGCCGTCGAGATCGTGATGCCGCGCGCCTTCTCTTCCGGCGCCGCGTCGATCGCGTCGTACGCCTTGAACTCGCCACCAAAACGCTCGGCGCCCACCTTGGTCAGCGCGGCCGTCAGCGTGGTCTTGCCATGGTCGACGTGACCGATGGTGCCGACGTTGACGTGCGGCTTGGTGCGCTCGAATTTACCCTTAGCCATGGCTGTCGCTTCTCGTTTGTGGGTCTGTATGTCGCGGCGGCTGTTGGTAAAGCAGCCTTGTGTTGCGTTGAATGGTGCTCACGAAAGGAATCGAACCTTCGACCTCCTCCTTACCAAGGAGGTGCTCTACCGACTGAGCTACGTGAGCGTAAAACCGGGTGTTGCGGCCCGATCACCGGGCCTTGCTGCAATGGGGGCCGCCAAGAGTGGATTCAATGGAGCGGGAGACGGGATTCGAACCCGCATTATCAGCTTGGAAGGCTGAGGCTCTAACCATTGAACTACTCCCGCGCCGCGTACAGCCATTACAGCGTTGGAACTTTACTTGAAACCTTGCCTTGGAACCGCGCCGAACTTTCGGTCGTCGCGCCACCGATGTTTTGGTGGAGGGAGGTGGATTCGAACCACCGAAGGCGTAAGCCAGCAGATTTACAGTCTGCCCCCGTTGGCCGCTTGGGTATCCCTCCAAAGAGCCCGTAATTCTGGGGTGCGTTCTTCAGGTTGTCAACGCGTTTTCACATACAAGCTTGAAAAATTTTCGTCCCGTCCCGGCGACGCGCATCGGCCCGACGCGGCCGCATAGTGTACTCAGACATTGAACCGGAAGTGCAACACATCGCCTTCCTGGACGCGATATTCCTTGCCTTCCAGGCGCAGGCGCCCGGCATCGCGCGCCCCGGACTCGCCCTTGTACTTGATGAAATCGTCATAGGCGATGGTTTCGGCGCGGATGAAGCCCTTCTCGAAGTCGGTGTGGATCACCGCGGCGGCCTGCGGCGCGGTCGAACCGGCCTTGACCGTCCAGGCGCGCACTTCCTTGACCCCGGCGGTGAAATAGGTCTGCAGGCCCAGCAGCTCGTAACCGGCGCGGATCAGGCGATTGAGGCCCGGCTCGGCCAGCCCCAGGTCGGCCAGGAAGGTGTCGCGGTCCTCGTCGTCGAGCTGGCTGAGCTCTTCCTCGATCGCGGCCGACACCGGCACCACCTGCGCGCCCTCGGTCACGGCGCGCGCGCGCACGGCGTCGAGGTGCGGATTGTTCTCGAACCCGTCCTCGAGCACGTTGGCCACGTACATGACCGGCTTGAGGGTCAGCAGGAACAGGTCGCGCACCGCCGCCTTGTCGTCTTCCGACAGCTTCAGCGCGCGCGCCGCGGTGCCCGCGTTGAGACCCTCGCGCACGCGGCCGAGCACTTCCTTGCGCGCCGCGGCTTCCTTGTCGCCGGTCTTGGCCGAGCGCTCGGCGCGCTGGTAGGCCTTCTCGACGCTTTCCAGGTCGGCCAGGGCCAGCTCGGTATCGATGGTCTCGATATCGGCGATCGGATCGACCTTGTTGTTGACGTGGATGACGTCGGGATTTTCGAAGCAGCGCACCACGTGGGTGATCGCATCGACTTCGCGGATATGGGCGAGGAACTTGTTGCCCAGACCCTGCCCGCTCGCCGCGCCGGCGACCAGGCCGGCGATGTCGACGAACTCGACCGCGGTCGGGATCAGCTTCTGCGGCTTGACGATCTCAGCCAGCGCATTCAGGCGCAGATCCGGCACCGGCACCGCGCCGACGTTGGGCTCGATGGTGCAGAACGGAAAATTCGCCGCGGCGATACCGGCCTTGGTCAGCGCGTTGAAAAGAGTCGACTTGCCGACGTTGGGCAGGCCGACGATGCCGCATTTGATGCCCATGGCTTTTTAATCCGGGAATAGAGAGTCGAGAATCGGGAATCGGGAAGCGGGCCGTGACGATTCCCGATTCCCGATTCCCCATTCACGGCTTTGCCGTATGCAACTGCGTCATCGCATCCATGAAATTGCCCTGCACCGCCAGCGGCATCACCTCGATGGCGTTGTCGATCGCGCGCAGGATGGTCGCTTCGTCGTCCTTGCCGGGACGGCCGAGCACCCAGGGAGTGACCTTGTCCTTGTGGCCAGGATGGCCGATGCCGACCCGCAGGCGGTGGAACTTGCCGTGGCCGAGCAACTGCATGGTGTCGCGCAGGCCGTTCTGGCCGCCGTGGCCGCCGTCAAACTTGAGCCGCGCGGTACCGGGGGACAGATCCAGCTCGTCGTGCGCCAGCAGCGCTTCTTCGGGCTCGATCTTCCAGTAACGCAATGCGGCGGTGACCGACTTACCGGAAAGATTCATGAACGTGGCCGGCTTGAGCAGCCACACCGGACGGCCGCCGATCTCGATCTTCGAGGTCTCGCCGAACAGCTTGGATTCCAGGCCGAAACGGCCGCCGAACTTCTCGTTCAAGGCGTCCACAAACCAGAACCCGGCGTTGTGCCGGGTCCGGGTGTATTCCGACCCCGGATTGCCGAGGCCGACGATCAGGCGCAGTCCCGCCATGGATCACAACAGTCCGCGAACGCGAACCGGCGCGCCGGTCAGGGCGCGCCGGTCGGCGATCACTTCTTGTCTTCGTCCTTCTTGGCGACCTTCGCGGCCGGCACATCGGCTTCCGGCGCGTCGGTGGCTTCTTCGACTTCTTCCTTGCCGTGCTTGGCGATCACGACGGCGACGTCGTGTTCCTTGCCCAGCTTCAGCTCGGGGATTTCGACGCCCTTCGGCAGCTTGAGCTCCGACAGGTGGACGATGTCGCCGACGGTCAGCGCCGACAGGTCGATCTCGATGAACTCCGGCAGATCCTTCGGCAGGCAGCTGACTTCGACTTCGTTGAGCTCGTGGGTGACCACGACGTCGGCGGCCTTGCCGGCCGGCGACTTGTCTTCGTTGAGGAAGTGCAGCGGCACCGCGACGCGGATGGCCTGGTTGGCATCAACGCGCTGGAAGTCCAGGTGCATGATGATCTGCTTGAACGGATGGCGCTGCATGTCGCGCAGGAGCACGTCCTGCGCCTTGCCGTCGAGTTCCAGGCTCAGGATCGAGGAGTAGAACCACTCGTGCTGGCTGGCCAGCCAGATCTTCTCGTGGTCGAGCTGGATCGCCTGCGGCGGATTCTTGCCGCCGTAGATGATGGCCGGGATGCTGGCGGCACGACGCAGGCGGCGGCTCGCACCCTTCCCCTCGACGTTGCGGCCAGTGGCCTTGATGATGTGTTCGGACATTGGTTTTTACTCACTTTGCAGCGTTAGGACCGCCTCGCGGCGGTTTAGGAGACTCACCCGCGACCAGGCGAGTCTTTGTTGCTGGGAATCGGGAATGGGGAATCGAGAATCGGTAGAAGCAGATGCGGCGTTACTGCTTTTACGATTCCCTATTCCCCATTCCCGACTCCCGGATTCAATCCACGTACAACGAACTGACCGACTCGCCGAAGGCGATGCGGCGGATCGTTTCGGCCAGCAGCTCGGCGACGCTGAGCTGGCGGATGCGGCCGGTGGCGCGGGCCGCGGCGGTCAGCGGGATGGTGTCGGTTACCACCAGCTCGTCCAGCTGCGACTTGGTTACGTTGTCGATCGCCGCGCCCGACAGCACCGGGTGGGTGCAGTAGGCGACGACTTTCTGCGCGCCCTGCGCCTTCAGCGCCGCCGCGGCGGCGCACAAGGTGCCGGCGGTGTCGACGATGTCGTCGACCAGCACGCAGGTCTTGCCCGACACGTCGCCGATGATGTTCATCACCGTGGCGACGTTGGCGCGCGGGCGGCGCTTGTCGATGATCGCCAGCTCCGCGTCGTCCAGGCGCTTGGCGATCGCGCGAGCGCGGACCACGCCGCCGACGTCCGGCGAAACCACGATCAGGTTGTCGGTGCCGTGCGCGCGCCAGATGTCGGCGAGCAGCAGCGGCGAGGCGTAGACGTTGTCGACCGGGATGTCGAAAAAGCCCTGGATCTGATCGGCGTGCAGATCGACCGTGAGCACCCGATCGGCGCCGACCGCGCTGAACATCTTGGCCGCGACCTTGGCGGTGATCGGCACGCGCGAGGAACGCGGGCGGCGATCCTGGCGGGCGTAGCCGAAGTACGGCACCACCGCGGTCACGCTGGCCACCGATGCGCGCTTGAGCGCGTCGATCAGGACCAGCAGCTCCATGAAGTTTTCCGCCGTCGGCGCATTGGTCGACTGGATGACGAAGACTTCCTGGCGACGCACGTTCTCTTCGATCTCGACCTGCACCTCGCCGTCGGAGAATCGCCCGACCAGGGCCTTGCCGATGCGGATGCCGAGTTCCTTGCACACCGCCTCGGCGAGAGGACGGTTGGCATTGCCGCTGAATACCAGCAGGTTGCGATCGTTTTGCACTGTACTTCTCCGCTTCGCTCTGACCGTGGCGGCTGTAAAGCCGAGAATGGGGAATCGAGAATCGGGAATCGTCAGGGCGCGGACGCTGCGCTTACGATTCTCGATTCTCCATTCCCGACTCCCGGGCTACATCAATGGCAGGGGCGGTAGGATTCGAACCTACGAATGCCAGGATCAAAACCTGGTGCCTTGGGCCTCTTGGCGACGCCCCTGCGGAAACCTGGTCTCGAGTGCGGCATGCAGCGGCGAACGCCCTGCTCCGCCCGCCGTCCAGGCCCGAAGGCCGGAAGGCAGTTCCAGCAGCGCCGCTTCGGCGGTTTCGCGCGTGGCGAACTCGACGAAGCAACCGCTGCCGGAGCCGGTCAGACGCGGCGAACCGATCCGCGACAAGGCGGCGAAGGCAGCTTCTACAGCTGTTTCGCGCTTGCGCAGAACCGGCTCGAACGCATTCCCGAGCGGCTTACCCGAAACGAAGTCCGATATTGTCGCGGGCGCAGCATCCCGCGTCAATTCGGCAGATTGAAATAAGGCCGCGGTCGGCGCGTGAACGCCCGGATCGACCAGCACGTACCAGGCCGGCGCCAATGCAATCGGGCGCAGGCTTTCACCGACGCCTTCGGCCCAGGCGTTCTCCCCGCGGACGAAGACGGGCACGTCGGCGCCCAGCCGCAGGCCGAGTTCGGCCAGCCGGTCGACGCCCAGGTCGGTGCCCCACAAGGCATCCAGCGCGACCAGCACGGTCGCCGCATCGGACGAGCCGCCGCCAAAACCGCCTCCGGCCGGAATGCGCTTTTCGATGAGAATGTCCGCACCTTGACTGCTGTTAGCCTCTTTTTGCAGCAGCAGCGCGGCTCGGACGGTGAGGTCCTCGTGCTCGGCCACGCCCGCGACCGAGGCGCCGTGACGGACCACGCGGCCGTCGTCGCGCGGCCGCAGGCGGATCGTGTCGCCCCAGTCCAGCAGGCGGAACACGGTCTGCAGCAGGTGGTAGCCGTCGGCGCGGCGGCCGACGATGCGCAGGAACAGGTTCAGCTTGGCCGGGGCGGGCCAGAGCGACCACCTGCGATCGTCAGCGGGGTCGGCGACGGGAGCCGCGCTGGCGTCGGCATCGGGCTGGGACATGGGCGGTATCACGCAGAAACCCGCTCAGCGGGAAGCAGACGCGGAGGGCGCCGCAGCCGAACCGCTGGCTGTATTGGCCTTCAGGGCCGCGACCAGCGACTGGTTGTAGGCGATCGCGTAGCGCATGGCCTGCTTCAGCAATCGTGCGTGTTCGTCGCCTTCCACTACGTCGCTGGTGCCTTCCAGATAGTGGATGCCGTCGATGCCTGCGCTGGCGCCGCCTTCGATCCCGGGCGCAACGCAGGAAAAGCCGCACACGCCGATCAATCGCGCACGCCCCTGCGCCAGGTTGGCGCGTGCATCGCCAGCCGGATCGTCCAGGTTCAGCAGCGACAGCTCATTGCGTAACTTGGCGACGTTGGGCTGCAAAGATTCCCAAACTTCATCGCGGGAAGCGACCGGCGCAGCCGCCGCCCCGCCCTCCCACTCGTCCACGATCAAGCGCACCCGCGCGCTCGCGCGGCGCGCATCCAGCCGCGACGGCAGATCGCCGCTGGCCGGCCATTGGTAGGCGATGGTCCAGCCGCCCTGTTCGATCGACAGCGGGCGGCCGTCCGGGCCGGGGGTCAGTTTCGCCGCAGCGCTTCCTTCGGCCGGCAGGCCGCGCAGCCAGTTGCCCAGTGCCTCGACCGGGATGTCCCAGCCGGTGGTTTCCAGCAGCAGGGCGGCGGCGTTGTCGCCGCTGCGCGGGCCGCCTTCCAGGCCCTCCAGGCGGGCTTCGCCCGGGCCGCCGGCCAGACGCCAGCTTTGCCGGGTCACCGGCGCGCTGAGCGCGACTTCGAAGCGTTCGCCGCGCTGAGTCCATTCGATCCGGCCGCTGCCACCCTTGCCGGCGTTGGACACGGCGATGCGGCCGGTCAACGACCACTCGCTGCCCGCGCGCACCCGCAGCGCACGGGCGGCTTCGCGTTGCGCGGCGTCGGCGGCGGGCACGACGGTTTCGCCGGCGGAAGGCTTGACCGCGCCGCCCACGCAGGCGCTGAGCCCAAGCGCCAGCATCGCGACCACGGCCGTGCGCATGCCAAAAACAGCGATCAAACCAGTCATTACAGCCCGTACTTCTTCAACGCCCGCAGCAGCGAGCGATTTTCCGGATCGATCTTGCGCGCCTGTTCGAAATACTTGCGCGCCTCGTCGCGGCGACCGCTTTCCCACAGCACTTCGGCTAGGTGCGAGGCGATCTCGGCGTCTTTCTGCAAGGTCAGCGCGCGGCGCAGTTCGGTCTCGGCTTCCTGCACCCGGCCCAGGCGATACAGCACCCAGCCGTAGCTGTCGATGATCGCGGAGTTGTCGGGTTCGGCGGTGCGGGCGCGCTCGATCAGCTCCAGCGCTTCCTGATACCGGGTGGTGCGGTCGGCGAGCGTGTAGCCCAGCGCATTGAGCGCGGCCACGCTGTCGGGTTCGGCGACCAGGATGCGGCGGAAATCGGCTTCGGCGCGGGCCACGTCGTCGCGGCGCTCCCAGCTCAGGGCGCGGGCGTAGAGGATTTCCGGCTCGTCCGGGAACGCGGCCAGGCCGCGCGCGAACGCATCGCTTTCGCCGCTGTCGCTCTTGTCCTCGGCGCGCAGGCTGGCTTCCAGGATGTAGGCGTCGCGGCGGGTTTCGTCCTCGGCCGAGGCGTCGGACTGGATCGCGCGCAGGCTGGCGTAGGCCTCGTCGCCGCGTTGCAGCTTGTGCAGCACGTTGGCGCTGCGCAGGCGCGCGATCGAACGCTGCGAGCCGCCGGGCACGCCCTGGTACCAGCTCAGCGCTTCCTCGTTGCGTTCGAGGAATTCGGCCATCTGCGCCAGCAGCAGGCGCCGCGCCGGATCGGGCTTGGCGGCGTCGGCGCGCAGTTCGTCGTAGAGCTTGGTCAGGGTCGGCTTGTCCTCGGCGCGGGCCAGGTAGGACGCGCGCAAGGCATAGGTCTGCTCGTCCTGCGGGCCGCGCGCGAGCACCGCGGCGACGTTCTGGAAATCGTTGAGCCCTTCGTACTGTTCGGCGATCAAGGCGCGCAGATTGCTGTCGCCGTCGGCCAGCGGCACCAGGGTCGACAGCAGTTGCTGGGCCTGCTCGGTCTTGCCGTCCTCGCGCAATTGGCTGACCCGCAGCAGGCCGACCCGCGGCTCGCCGGGGAAGCGCCTGACCACTTCCTCGACGATGCGCTCGGTCAGCTTGGGCTGGTCGAGCCGCTGCGCCAGGCCGCCGAAGGCGACCCAGGCCATCAGGTTGCGCGGCGGCATCTGCCCGCCGTCGATGATCTTCTCGAGCATGCGCCCGGCCTGCTGCGGGGTCTTGGACCCGGCGGTCAGCACGCCCAGCGCCTGGCGCCAGCCGGTGGCAGGATCGCTGCTCATCAGATTGTTGAGCTGGCGCAGCGCGTCGCGCTCGTCGCCGCGACGCAGCGCCAGGGTCGCCTCGGCCGCGCTGATCGACGCGCCCTTGCCGCCGAGCTTGCGCCACAGCGCCAGCGATTCGGACGCGGTCGCGTCCTGCTTGGCGACGATGGCGATGGTGGTCGCGCGCTCGGCCAGGGCCACATCGCCGGCGGCGCGCGCGGCCTTCAGATAGGCGGTGGCGGCGTCGGTCAGCTTGCCGGCCTGGAGCGAGAATTCGCCGCTGAGCAGCGATTCCAGCGACGCGCCGGTCGGGTCCTTGGCGGCCCGGGCCTGCATCTGGGCGCGGGCGGCGGCGAGCGCGGCGGCGGAGGGCTGGATCGGCGCGGCGGCGGCGGAGACGGCGCCCGAAGCGAGCGCCAGGACCACGCTCAGCAGCGCGACCGGCAACCGCCGGAGGGAATGGGCCGCAGCCGCGGCCGGCTTACGTTTAGTTCTGTCTATTGGACCGATCGAGCAAATCGAATCGTAGAGAACCACGGCGAGACCAGTGGGCCGGTAGAATGGCGGCCTTCAGCAGCCCGCAGCTTATCGCAAGCACCTGAACCGATGTCCCGCGCCGCACACCGCCCGATGAAACTTTTTCGCAGCCTTGCGATGGCGGTCGCCCGTGCCCGCGCCCCGGTCGCACGCCGCCTGCGCGCGCGCGGCTTTCATCCCTTCAGCCGCGGTCTGTCATGAGTTTGTTCGTCCTCGGCATCAACCATCAGACCGCGCCGGTCAGCCTGCGCGAACGCGTGGCGTTTTCCGGCGACGCGGTGACCAGCGCGCTCGCCGCGCTGCGCGCGCTGGCGCCGGTGCGCGAGGTCGCGCTGCTGTCGACCTGCAACCGCACCGAGCTGTACGCGGTGGCCGAAGACGGCGGCGATGCGCTGGCGCAGTGGCTGGCCACGCATCCCGACGACGCCGGCGATCTGCACGCGTATCTGTACCGCCATCGCGACGCCGATGCGGTGCGGCATCTGTTCCGGGTCGCGACCGGGCTGGATTCGCTGGTGCTGGGCGAACCGCAGATTCTGGGCCAAGTGAAGGACGCCTGGGCCAGCGCCCGCGCCGCCGGCACCCTGGGCAGCCAGCTCGACCGACTGTTCCAGCAAGCGTTCTCGACCGCCAAGCGCGCGCGCACCGACACCCGCATCGGCGCCAACCCGGTGTCGGTGGCCTCGGCCGCGGTGCGGCTGGCGCAGGAATCGTTCGCGCGGCTGGACGATTCGACCGTGCTGCTGATCGGCGCGGGCGAAACGGTGGAACTCGCCGCGCGGCATCTGGTGCAGGCGAAAGCCAAGCGCCTGCTGATCGCCAACCGCACCCTCGCCCACGCCCAGGACCTCGCCACCCGCCACGGCGGCGTCGCGCTGCCGTTGAGCGAACTCGACCGCCACCTGGGCGAGGCCGACATCGTGCTGTCGGCGACCGCCAGCCGCGAACCGGTGCTGCGCCGGCCGCAGGTCGCCGCCGCCCTGGCCACGCGCAAGCACCGGCCGATGCTGCTGCTGGACCTGGCCGTGCCGCGCGACATCGCCGCCGACGTGGCCGAGCTCAAGGACGTGTTCCTCTACACCGTCGACGATCTGGAACGCTCGATCGAAGACAACCGCCGCAGCCGCCGCGAAGCGGCGACCGAGGCCGAGGCCATCGTCGACCTGCAGGTCGCGCGCTTCGTCGAAACCCTGGCCGCGAGCACCCGCACCGCGCCGATCAAGCGCCTGCGCGATCACGGCCAGGCCGCGCGCGAAGAAGTGCTGGCCAAGGCCCGGCAGCAACTGCAATCGGGCCAGGACCCCGCCGAAGTCCTCAACTTCCTCGCCCACACCCTGACCAACCGCCTGCTGCACGCGCCGACCATCGCCCTGCGCGAAGCGGCGCTGACCGGCAATCCGGAATTGGCGCGGGCGGCGGACAAGATGTTTCCGGCGGTGGAGCCGGGAATCGGGAATGGAGAATCGGGAATCGAAACAGCGGATTCGTCGGACGATCGTTAGCGCCCAGATCGCATCGCACGCGCTCTGGCTCTTCCGATTCCCGACTCCCTATTCCCCATTCCCGGCAACCCAATGACCCCCACCCTGCGCCGCAAACTCGAAGCCCTGGTCGAACGCCGCGAAGAACTCGAACGGCTGCTCGGCGATCCGGGCGTGATCGGCGACAACGACCGCTTCCGCAAGCTGTCGCGCGAATTCGCCCAGCTCGAACCAGTCGCGATCGCCCTGGCCGAGGAAGCGCGGGCCAAGGCCGACCTCGCCGCGGCCGAGGCGATGCGCAACGATCCGGAGCTGCGCGAGCTGGCCGACGAGGAAATCCTCGGCGCGCAGGCGCGGCTGGAACAGCTCGATGTCGAACTGCTCGCGCACCTGATCCCGAAAGACCCGCGCGACGACGGCGACCTGTACCTGGAAGTGCGCGCCGGCACCGGCGGCGACGAAGCGGCGATCTTCGCAGGCGATCTGTTCCGGATGTACGCGCGCTACGCCGAGCGCCAGGGCTGGAAGGTCGAGATCGAATCGTCCAATCCCGGTGAGCACGGCGGCTACAAGGAAATCATCGGCCGGGTCGAAGGCCGCGGCGCGTATTCCCGGCTCAAGTTCGAATCCGGCACCCACCGCGTGCAGCGCGTGCCGGAAACCGAATCGCAGGGCCGCATCCACACCTCGGCGGCGACCGTGGCGATCATCGCGGTCGAGCCCGAGGGCGAACCGATCGAGATCAACCCGGCCGATCTGAAGGTCGACACCTTCCGTTCCTCCGGCGCCGGCGGCCAGCACGTCAACAAGACCGAGTCGGCGATCCGCATCACCCATACCCCCAGCGGCGTGGTGGTCGAGAACCAGACCGAGCGCAGCCAGCACGCCAATCGCGACAAGGCGCTCAAGCGCCTGCAGGCGATGCTGTCGGACGCCGCGGCGGCCAAGGCCGCGGCCGCGCAGGCGCAGGACCGGCGCCTGCAGGTCGGCAGCGGCGACCGCAGCCAGCGCATCCGCACCTACAACTTCCCGCAGGGCCGGATCACCGACCACCGCGTCGAAGGCCTGACCCTGTACGACCTGCCGAACATCGTGGCCGGCGACCTGGACGGTTTGATCGGTCGCCTGATCCACGAGCATCAGGCCGACGAACTGGCGCGCTTGTCGGCCAGTTGAGTCGCAAGTTTCGCCGATCGTCGCCCCCGTGAGCCCCCTGTAGGAGCGGCGCAAGCCGCGACCGCGAAATCTCGCCTACGACGCAGGTGAGGTTTCGCGTTCGCGGCTATGGCCGAAGCCCCCTCGCAAGACGCGGCCGCACCCGCCTCTCCGGAAATACCGCGCGCCTTCTGTAGGAGCGGCGCAAGCCGCGACCGCGCCACCACGCTTGCGACGTAGGCGTGGTGGCGCGGTCGCGGCTTGCGCCGCTCCTACAGGGGGCTACGGGGACGATCGCGCGCAACCGCGTTGCCGCTTCGTGCGATGGCGCACACCGCCCGCGCCGATGCACGATCCCAGGCCATGACGTCGCACAGCCCCAGCGGCCATAATCGGCCATCTCCCGCCGGACCGACTTCGCCATGAGCCTCACCGTCCGCCGCGCCGGTCTCGACGACCTCGATCTGCTCGCCCCGCTGTTCGACCGTTACCGGCATTTCTACACCCAGCGTTTCGACGAGGCGGTGTCGCGCTCCTTCCTCGGCGAACGCCTGAGCCGCGGCGATTCGGTGTTGCTGCTGGCGGTGCTGGACGGCGACGACGGCGCCGGTTTCACCCAGTTGTATCCGATGTTCTCCTCGGTGCGCGCGGCGCGGGTATGGGTGCTCAACGATCTGTTCGTACAAGCGCATTCGCGCCGGCGCGGCGTCGCCCAGGCCTTGCTGGACGCGGCCGCGGCGTTCGCCCGCGCCGACGGCGCGGCGCGGCTGGAGCTGGAAACCAACCACGACAACCTCGGCGCGCAGGCGCTGTACGACGCCGCGGGCTGGCAACGCTTCGACGGCACCCAACGCTACCATCTGCCGCTGCATCCACCGGCCGCATCGGCTTGAACCCCGGTCGGGCTTCTCTCGCATGAACGATCCGCGCACTCCACTGCGGCAGGCGCTGCAACTCAATCCCGGCGACGCCATGGGTTGGGTCAGCCTGGCCGATCACGAACTCGATGCCGGCGACGCGCGCGGCGGCGAAACCGCGGCGCGGCGCGCGCTGAGCCTGCGCCCGGGCCATCCCGAAGCGCTGGCGCGGCTGGGCCGCGCGCAATGGATGCTGGGCCAGCGCGAACAGGCGGTCACCAGCCTGCGCGCGGCCGCGCGCAGCGCGCCGCAGCATCCGGGCATCAACGTGTGGCTGGCGCATGCGCTGGAAGACATCGGCGACGGCGAAGGCGCGCTGGCCGCGTATGCGCACGCGCACGCGCTGGCGCCGGGGCATGCGCAACTGGCGGCGTACCTGCTCGCGTGGCGGCGGCGCCTGTGCGACTGGTCCGATGTCGATGCGCTCGCCCGCCAGGTGCGCGACGCGGTCGCGCGCAGCGAAGCCTCGGTCGAACCGTTCGCGTTTCTCAGCGAAGACACCAGCGCCGCCGAACAACGCCGCTGCGCCGGCCTGCGCGCGGCGCAGATCGCCGGCGTGGTGCGGCCGCTGCCGCCGGCGCCGGCCAAGGACCTCGCCGCGCCGATACGCGCCGGGTTCCTGTCCAACGGCTTCGGCGCGCATCCCACCGGCCTGCTGACGGTGGCCTTGTTCGAAGCGCTGCGCAAACGCGGCGGCCTGGAGGTGCAGTTGTTCGCGCTCAACGGCGACGACGACAGCCCGATCCGGCGCCGCCTGCACGACGCGGTCGCGGTGATGCACGACGTCAGCCGGCAGCCGCACGGCCAGGTCGCCGCCACCATCCGCCGCGCCGGCATCGACGTATTGTTCGACCTGCGCGGCTGGGGCGGCGGCGGTGCGCCGGAAGTGCTGGCGATGCGGCCGGCGCCGGTGCAGGTCAACTGGCTCGCCTACCCGGGCACTTCGGGCGCGCCGTGGATCGACTACGTGCTCGCCGATCGCTACGTGCTGCCCGAAGCGCTGAGCGCCGATTTCAGCGAAACCGTGGCCTGGCTTCCGCGTTGTTTCCAACCCTCCGACACCCGCCGCGAATTGCCGCTGCCACCGCCGCGCGGCGACTGCGCCCTGCCCGAGGACGCTGTGGTGTTCTGCTGTTTCAACAACAGTTACAAACTCAATCCGCACAGCATGGCGCGCGCGCTGGCGGTGCTGCGCGGCGTGCCCGGCAGCGTGCTGTGGCTGATGTCGGGACCGGGCCGCGCCGACCAGCGCCTGCGCGAGTTCGCCGCGCAGCAGGGCCTGTCGCCGGAGCGGCTGGTGTTCATGCGCAAACAGCCGCATCCCGACTACCTGGCGCGGCTGCGCCATGCCGATCTGTTTCTCGACACCAATCCCTACAACGCCCACACCACCGCGTCCGACGCCCTGTGGGCCGGCTGCCCGGTGCTGACCTGCCCCGGCGCGACCTTCGCCGCGCGCGTGGCCGGCAGCCTCAATCACCATCTGGGCCTGGAGTCGATGAACGTGGCCGACGATGCGGCCTTCGTCGCCCGTGCGATCGCGCTGGGCAACGACCGCGAAGCGTTGGCCGAACTTCGCAATCGGCTGGCCGAGCGTCGCCGCGACAGCGGCCTGTTCGACATGGACGGGTTCGCGATCGATTTCGCCGCGATGACGATGGCGATGGCGCGGCGGCAACGCAAGGGCGAGGCGCCGGCGATGCTGCAAGGGCCGTCGCGTTAGCGCCGCGGCTCGACGCAGGCCATTGCCGCACCTGCCTCTAACCTCCCCTTCCGCCATTTGCGCTAGGCTGCGCCCATGACCGCAGAACGCGATTTCATCCCCCTGAACCTGTGCGTGCTGACCGTGTCCGACAGCCGCAGCCTGGCCGAAGACAGTTCCGGCGATTACCTGATCCAGTCGCTGACCGATGCCGGCCATCGCCTGGTCGAACGCAAGCTGCTGCCCGATGACCGCTACCAACTGCGCGCGGCGGTGTCGCAATGGATCGCCGACGAAGGCGTCGACGGCATCCTGGTCACCGGCGGCACCGGCTTCACCGGCCGCGACTCCACGCCCGAGGCGCTGCTGCCGCTGCTGGACAAGGAAATGCCGGGCTTCGGCGAACTGTTCCGCGCGATCAGCTTCGACGAAATCGGCACCTCGACCCTGCAGTCGCGCGCCTTCGCCGGTTTGGCCAACGCCACCTTCGTGTTCTGCCTGCCGGGGTCGACCTCGGCCTGCCGCACCGCCTGGGAAAAGATCGTCAGCGCGCAACTCGACGCGCGCACCCGGCCGTGCAATCTCGCCACATTGCGTCCCCGCCTCAAGGAGTGATCGGCATGCCGCTCGACACCACCCTGCGTTTGTTGACCAAGGCCAGCGGCCTGAGCGTCACCGACCTGGCCACCGCGATCCCGCGCGCGGGCGCGGCCACCGTCAGCGCCTGGCTGCGCGGCGACAAGCTGCCCGGCCGCGATCAGGTCGATGCGCTCGCGCGCGCGTTCGGCGTCCCCGCCGGCGCCCTGCTCGCCGACCTGGCCAGCACGCTGGATCCGGCCCGCACCCAGGGCGAACACGACCTGCTCGCCGCGTACCGCGCGCTGAGCACCAAGCAACAAGGCGCGCTGCTGGAAGTCGCCACCGCGATGGCCGGCACCAGGCGCGGCGCGGCCGGCAAACCCGCGGCGAAATCCTCCGGATCGAAAAAGGCCAGACGATGAGCAAGCTCAAGCGCAAGGATTACGAGGAGCAGCTCGAAGCGCTGCAACTCGAACTCGCGGCGATGGCGCGCTGGGTGCAGCACCACGGCAAGCGCGTGGTGGTGTTGCTCGAAGGCCGCGACACCGCCGGCAAGGGCGGCGCGATCGGCGCCTTGTCCGAACACCTCAACCCGCGCCAATGCCACATCGTCGCGCTGTCCAAGCCGAGCGAACGCGAAAGCGGCCAGTGGTATTTCCAGCGCTATGTGCCGCACCTGCCCGCGGCCGGCGAGATCGCGTTGTTCGATCGCAGCTGGTACAACCGCGCCGGCGTGGAAAGCGTCATGGGCTTCGCCAAGCCCGAGCAGGTCAAGGCCTTTCTCAAGCAGGCGCCGGCCTTCGAAAAGCTGTTGACCGACGACGGCATCGTGCTGTTCAAGTACTGGCTGTGTTGCGACCAGAAGGAACAGGAGGAGCGCTTCGCCGAACGCCTGGACGACCCGCTCAAGCGCTGGAAGCTGTCGCCGATCGACCTGGAAGCGCGCAAGCACTACGACGATTACACCAAGGCGCGCGAGGTGATGCTCGAGGCGACTCACAGCAAGCACGCGCCGTGGACGCTGGTGGATTTCAACGACCAGCGGCAGGGCCGGCTGAGCTTGATCCGCGATCTGCTATCGCGGCTCCCGGAAACGAAGCTGCCGGAGACCGAGCTTGAGTTCCCGCCGCTCAAGGGCAAGCCGTCGAAGGAGAAGTACAAGGTGCTCAAGCCGATCGGTAAAGGCTGAGCTCGCGTTTGCGTCTGTTGCGCCGCGGTGCGCGTGCGTCTGCGTCTGCGAATTTTGTCGTCGCGCATTATCGATGACGCGCTATTGCGGTATTCGCCGTGTATGCGGTGACGCGGTCGCGGCTCGCGCCGCTCCTACAGCGAGCCCATGTAGGAGCGGCGCGAGCCGCGACCGCGCCAATTCAACCATCGCGCCACTGGATTCGCGCGGTGCATGGCGATGACGTCGAAACGCCATCAGCCAACCGATAGCGAGGTCAGTCGCCCTGCGACCGCCGATACGGATGGAACAACTGCAGCAGCCACGGCTTCTGCGCCAGCACCAGGCTCACCCCGACCCGCTCCTGCGCGCTCAGCGAGGCGTCGCGCGCCAGCAGCGCATCGAACTCGCGCGCGACCTCGCCCAGCCGCTGCTTGAGCTGGCGGATGCCGGCGATGCTCAGCGCGCCGCTGAGCAACAGCAGCACGTCCTGTTCGCCGTCGAACGGGTCGGCGAAAAAATCGCCGAGCAGGCGATGGCGGAAATAACGTTCCATCGGCCCGTCGGCGCGCCAGCGGAAATTGCGCGCGGTCAGCGGCCGGCCGCGGTTGCCGGGCATCAGTTCGATGATCCCGAGCCGGTCCAGCCGCACCAGCAGCGCGGTCCACTGGGCGTTGTCGAAATTGAAATGGGCCTGGACGTCGGCCTGCTTCCAGCGGTTCAAGGTCAGGAACAAGGCCAGCAGCAGCGCCGGTTCGTCGACCAGCGCCTGCTCCTGCGCCTCGCTGAGCGCGGCCATCGGCGGGCGTCCGCGCGCCGACTCGGCGCTGAGTTCGGCCAGGCCGATGTCGAGCACCTCGCACACCTCCTCCAGCCGCTGCAGGCTCATCGCCCGGCGCGAAAACATGCGCTTGACCGCCGCTTCGCTGAGTTTCAGCCGCACGGCGAGATCGCGGTAGGTCAGGTCCTGGGCGCGCAGAAAGCGCTTGAGGGCGTCGACGAGTTCTAGAGAGAGGGCCATGGGGTATCACAATACGCTACCGGGCAGTCCTGTCCGAGCCACCTTGTCGATCATTCTTGCAATCGCCGCGGGGCCCGCCGAGGGTGGCTCCACATCAGGACAAGGTTGCTCGAATGCCACGGATTGCCGAACGCATGCTCCCCCGGGTCTTGGTGGGTTTGGCCGTCGCAGGCTTGCTGGCAGGGATGCCGGCAAGGGCGGCGGGGCAATCGGACGCGGTCAGCCGCCAGTCCGAGGCCAGTCTCAACGCCTCGGTCGAAGTGCCGGTGGCGGCGGCGCATGCCTTGTCGCAGGGCGCCAAGTTTTCGGTGACCGGCGTCGCCGCCAGTGCGCAGGGCGTCGCGGTGACGCTCTCGGCGGCCGCCGCCGGCGCTTCGTTCGTGATCGTGCTGTCGGCGCAACAGGCCAAGGAGCTGGGCATCAAGGTCGGCTGGGTGGTGGTGATCGCGGTGGTCGCGACCGGTTGGCTGATCAGCGGCGGCAAGCCGCTCAAACTCATCGGCTTCGTCCCCAACGATCAGACCCGCGCGCTCATGCACAGCGCGCGAATCGGCGCATGAACCCGCTTTCCAGAACGCTTTCCACCGGCCCGCTTTTCATCAGCGCGGCCTCCAGGAGAGCGCTCTCGTTCCTCGTTCGAACCTTCGTGGCTGGCAGGATGCCGGCGGCCGGCAGGACGCTGGCCATCACGCTGGCAGTGGCAGTGGTGGTATCGGGGCTGTTGCCCGCACAAGGACGTGCGGGCACTCGCTGCGAGAACGCCACCATCAGCCCGCAAAGCGCCGCCGCGGCCGCGCAGACCGCATTGACCGTCGCCGCCGCGCTCGACCAACGCGACGCCCCGGCCGCGCTGGTCGCGCGCGTGGGCACCGACCTGTCCGCGCAAGGGCTGGTCTACAGCCATGTCGGCTTCGTCGTGCGCGATCACCCGGCCGGACGCTGGACCGCGGTGCATCTGCTCAACGAATGCGGCAGCGACCGGTCCAATCTGTACACGCAGGGGCTGGTGAATTTCTTCGCCGACGATCTGGTCAACCAGGACGCGCGCATCGTCTGGCTGCAACCGGAACAAGCGCAGCGGCTGGCCGATTACCTGCGCGCATTGCCGCGCGGCGCGCTGCATCAGCCGCACTACAACCTGATCGCGCGGCCCGGCAGCGCCGACTATCAAAACTCCACCGCCTGGGTGGTGGAAATACTCGGCGCGAGCCTGCTCGATACCAGCGACGAACATCGGCTCAGCAGCCATCGGCGCGACGCCTACCGCGCGGCCGAAAGCGACGGCTTTCGTCCCGACCGCATCCACATCCCCTATTCCAAGCGCGTGCTCGGCGGCTTGTTCAGCGCGAATGTCGCCTTCACCGATCATCCGATCGGCACCCGCCTGGCCGGCGATTATCCGGTGGTGACGGTGCGCTCGATCATCGAGTATCTCGACCGCAGCGGCCATGTCGACGCGCAACGCGAGTGGCGCAACGGCCAGGTGATGACGCGGCTGGGCGCGTTGTAGCGAGCGGCCGGCGATGGATTCGCAGCAGATGCTTCGTCTCTGCCGCGATGCGCGCCGCGCGATTGATGCAGCGCAGTTCGTATCGAGCCGCGCATCGCTTCGCGCGGCTCAGCGCGCCGCCGTCGGACGCGGCGCGCTGCTATCGGCGTTCAGGACGCGATTGCCGCATTCGCCTGATGCCGCCGTCCATGCCGGACGAAACGGCATCGCACCGATCACTCACCAGAACTTGGCCTTCAAGCCCAGCTCGATCAGATCGCCGCCCACGTCGGCGACCTTGCTGACGCCGTCGCCGATCGTGTCGGTAACGTCGCGGACCACGCCGCCGCCGGGAATGCCGGTCCAGTCGAGGAAATCGCCGGCCCAGCCGCCCCAGTGATCGATGGTCTCGTTGGCCAGTTCGCCGCCGCTGTCGACCAGCACGTCGACGAAGTTGCCCGGGTCGGCGGCGATGGTCTTGAGCATTTCGCCCCAGCCCTTGATCAGGTCCGGGCTGACCGCGGAGGTGCCGATGCCGGTGTAGTCCTGGTCGCCGTTGAACTGGCCGTAGATCTCGCGGTGCGCGTTTTCCCAGGCGTTGTGCTGGCCGCCGGAGACCGACGCGAGCTGCTGGATGTCGCCGACCATCTGGGTGCTGCCCTGGAAGATCGCGTCCTGGCTCAGCACCGCGCCGCCGTTGCAGTCGTCGGTGAAGGTGAAGGTCTGGGTGCCGCGCAGGACGTGGCCGTCGAGGGTGTTGATGGTGATCGCGTTGGCGCCCGGGTCCAGGCGGATCTCGACTGGCAGCCAGGTCGGCGGCGGGCCGCCGGTTTCGAGCATGTAGCGGCCGCCGTCTTCCAGGCGGCTGGCCGGCGGGCGGATTTCCATGCCGCCGGCGCCGAACACCTGCTCGGGGTTGTCGACGAAATGCTGGTACGCCTCTTGCGCGGTCGCGTTGGGGATATTGCTTTGATAGACCGCGCGGGTGACGTCGACGCCGACCTCGCCGATCGGCGGGTTGGTGTTGAGGTCGGCCAGGATGTTGCGCACGTCGCCGTCGCTGGGATAACGCGGCGTACCCGGCGTGTGGCCGGTCAGGTAGCTGGCGAAGCCGCGCGTGGCCAGCGCGAGCATGTAGTCGCGCTGCTGCTCCTGCTGGTCGTGGCTGCCACCGACGGCGAGCGCCGGGTCGGGCCCTTTGACGCCGATTTCGAATTGATTGGGGCCGTAGTCGGCGTTGACCGGTCGCAGGTCCGGCGCGCGCGGATCGGCCGGCGGCACGGGCGGCTTGCAGGTGTCGAACTGGGTCGGATAGGACCGGTCGAGGGGCGGCAGCATGGGGGCTCTCCTTGGCGATTCGCTGTCAGCATTCAAGCGCTGCCAGGTCGCGCCGGCTAGCTAGGGCGTGCCCACGCTAGTGCTGACCCTAGCGACGGCGCGGGTATCGCCTTGCCGTCGACGCAGCGGTGCCGCGCTGAGCCAAATCGAATCGAACCGCGCTGCGCCGCGCTCAGCCGCAGACGAATCCGTCGCCGGCTTCGTCCTCGCTCGCCACTTCGCGCAGCACGGTGTCGACCCTCGCCATCGGCGGGCCACGATGCAGCCACTGCGCCAGTCGTTCGATCGCGGCCTCCTCGCCGACGGCCAGGACTTCGACCCGGCCGTCGCGCAGGTTGCTGGCGTAACCGCGCAGTTCCAGCGCCACCGCCTGCTCGCGGGTGGACGCGCGGAACCACACGCCCTGGACCTTGCCGGCGATGAAGAAGCGCGCTGCGCTCACGTATGGCCTGCGGATGCACCGCCTTTCGCGACTGGCGGCGCCGCTTCGGTTGCCTTCGGCCCACCGGCCTTGGCGATCGCCTCCTCGATCTTCTTCGCGTCGACCGGGCCGAGGAATTTGTCGGCGACCTTGCCGTCGGGACCGATCAGATAGGTCATCGGCAGGCCGCGCGGGGTATCGAACGCGGCCGGCGGCGCGGTCACATCCAAAATCGCGATCGGATACGACACCGGATGCTCCTTCAAGAACGCCTGCATGTCGGGCAGTTCGATTTCCTCGTAGGCCAGGCCGATGACCTCGATGTGTTCGCGCATCGTATCCAGCGCCGACAGCTCGGGCATTTCCTTGATGCACGGCGCGCACCAGGTCGCCCAGAAATTCACCACCACCCAGCGGCCGCGGTGTTCGGCCAGGTCGTAGGTCTTGCCGTCGATGGTCGCGATGCGCAACTGCGGCGTGTCGGAAGCGGGCGTGTCGGTCGCCGGCTTGTCGGCCGTGGGCGCGGCGGCCGGCGCGGTCGCGGCGGGCTTGGCTTCGGCGGGCTTGGCTTCGGCGGGCTTGGCCGCAGCGGGTTCGGCGGGTTTCTGGCACGCGCCGAGCAAGGCCGCGGCGATCGCGACGGCGAGCAGCGGCAGGCTGCGGCGGGTGGTGGCGCGGGTGAGGCTGGACATCAGGATCGTTCCTCTTCGGCGTGAATGCTGGACACGCGTCGTTTCATGAGCGCGCGCAACGGCACGCGCAGTTCGTCCATCGCCGCGACCGCGGACTGACCGAGCAGGTCGTCGCGGCACGGCAGCATCGCCTCGGCGATCGGAATGCGCAGGTTGCACGCTTCGTACAGTTCGCCCAGCGACAAGTCGTCGAGGTCGCGGGCCAGCAGCCACTCGCCGCTTTCGGCGCGGCGCACCACGTTGATCTGGCCGAGCTGTTCGAGCATCTGCTGGACCAGGGCGTCGGTCAGCATCGGTTCGCGCTGCTGGATGTCGTCGACATGCAGGCCGCGGCCGTCCTTGCGCGCCTCGTTGAAGCGCGCGAGCAGGCGCAGCAGGCCGTACATCTCGAAGCCCAGCGGCAGCCGCATCGACGCGGGCTGATAGCGGAACGCGGCGATCGAGGAGGCCAGCGAGGCGCCGAGCAGCACCGCGATCCAGCTCAGGTAGATCCACAGCAGGAAGATCGGCACGAACGCCAACGTGCCGTAGATCTTCGAATACGAGCCGAAACTGCCCAGGTACAGGCCGATGCCGCCCTTGATCAATTCGAACAGCACCATCGCCAGGAACGCGCCGGCCACGGCGTGACGCCACTTGACCGTGCGATGCGGCACGACCTTGAAGATCGCCGCGAACGCCAGCCATTCCAGGCCCATCGGCGCGACGCGCAGCATCAGGCTTTCCAGCCAGCGGCCCGGTTCGGTGGCGAACACTTCCATGGCGAAGAAGCGCGCCGAGATCGCCAGGCTGGCGGCGGCGATCAACGCGCCCAGGGTCAGCACGGTCCAGTAGACCAGGAACCGGCCCAGCCGCGGCCGCGCCGACGGCACCCGCCAGATCCGGTTGAACGCGGCTTCCACGCCGTTGAGGGTGATCAGCAGCGAGACCACCAGCGCGATCACGCCGGCGGTGGTGAGCTGGCCGGCGTTGGCCGAAAACTGCTTGAGGTAGCTCTCCACCGAGCGCGCCGCCGACGGCACGAAGTTGGAGAAGATGTAGTCGCTGAGCCGGTCGCTCCATTCGCCGAACATCGGGAACGCCGAGAGCACGCCGAACACCACCATCGACAGCGGCACCAACGCGAACACGGTCGTGTACGACAGCGCGCCGGCGGCCTGGAACAGGTTGTCGTCGAGGAAGCGCTTGGCCAGGAAGCGGAAGAACGTGCTCATGCGCGCGCGGTCGCGCACGCGGTCGGCCCAGCGGTAGATCGAGTCCAAAGGTTCCATCCGCCGCAGGGTAACCGATGGGGTGTGGGGGTGGCATGCAGTGATGCTTCGAGTCGAATCGGGCCGCGTGCCCTCATCCGGCCCTGCGGGCCACCTTCTCCCGCAAGCGGGAGAAGGAAACAAAGCGGCTACGTATAAAAGCCCCTCTCCCGCAAAGCGGGAGAGGGGTTGGGGTGAGGGCCCACCCGCCCCATCAGCGCATTCCTCTATCCTTCCCCGCAAAGGAGAATCCAATGACCGAAGTACTGGTGCTCTACTACAGCCGCGGCGGATCGGTGGCGCGGCTCGCGCGGCAGATCGCGCGCGGGATCGGCGAAGTCGACGGCGTCAGCGCGCGCGTGCGCAGCGTGCCGCCGGTGGCCGCGGTCACCCAGACCGCCGCGCCGCCGGTGCCCGACGACGGCGCCCCGTACGTGGACGCGCGCGACCTGGTCGAATGCGCCGGCCTGGTGCTCGGCAGCCCGACCCGCTTCGGCAACATGGCCGCGCCGGTCAAGCACTGGCTGGACGGCCTGGGCGCCGAATGGGCCAGCGGCACCCTGGTCGGCAAGCCCGCGGGCGTGTTCACCTCGACCGCCACCCAGCACGGCGGCCAGGAATCCACCCTGCTGACGATGATGGTGCCGCTGCTGCACCACGGCTGCGTGATCGTCGGCATTCCCTACACCGAGCCCGCGCTCAGCCACACCCGCGGCGGCGGCACGCCTTACGGCGCCAGCCACGTCGCCGGCGCCCAGGACGATCCGCAGCCCAGCGAGGACGAGGCGATCCTCGCCCGCGCGCTCGGCCGCCGCGTCGCCGACCTGGTCGCCAAGGTGAGCCGTTGAACGCGCCCGCTCCGGCGCGCGCGCCGCGCACCCGCGCCGACTGGGTGCTGCTGACCGCGCTGTTGTTGCTGGCGGCCCTGTTCTGCGTCTGGTACCTGCTGCCGCGGCAACATCCGATCGCCGGCCTGACCGTGTTCGTGCTGCCGCCGACGCTGCTCGCGCTCGGCGTCGCCCTGCGCAGCCGCCTGGCCGCGTACTGGGCCGGCGTGCTCGCGCTGTTCTGGTTCTGCCACGGGGTCATGCTGGCGTGGTCGTCGCCGCCCGAGCGCGCGTATGCCTTGATCGAAGTGGTGCTGGCGCTGGCGGTGATCTTCGCGGCCAACCTGGCCGGGGTAAAAGCGCGCTTCCAAAAGAAACCCTGATCCCCCGGAGCTTCCAGGCGGCGTACCCGCCACCGTGGCGAGCCATGGCCGCGTCGCATTCGTACCAGCAGCCCGGGCATGCGCGAATCACATGAGCGCACGGCCGCAGCGAAGATGTCCCGCTACCGGGCGAGGCGTCCGCACGTACCGGTACGGGGCCGCGCTCGATTGCGCCGCCAGGCCGGCGCAAACGCGCGCATGCCGCTGGACCTATAATCGGCGTTTCCCCGAATACGTGAATCCCTCGAGATGGACCAGCTCTGCATCGTCACCACCGGCGGCACGATCGACAAGATCTACTTCGACGACAAGTCGGACTACCAGATCGGCGAACCGCAGATCGGCCGCATTCTCGACGAGCTCGGCGTGGCCTTCCGCTACAGCGTGATTCCGATCATCCGCAAGGATTCGCTGCACATCACCGGCGCCGACCGCGAGCTGATCCGCGCCGCGATCGCCGCCCAGGACGCGCAGCACGTGCTGGTCACCCACGGCACCGACAGCATGGTCGAGACCGCCAAGGTGCTGGCCACCATCCCCGGCAAGACCATCGTCCTGACCGGCGCGCTGAACCCGGCGCGGTTCCGCGGCTCGGACGCCGAATTCAACATCGGCACCGCGGTCGGCGCGGTGCAGTCGTTGCCGGCCGGCGTCTACATCGCCATGAACGGGCGGATCTGGGACCCGGCCAAGGTGCGCAAGAACGTCGAAGCCAACCGTTTCGAAGCGCTGTGAACCGCGCCGCGGCGTGATCGCGCGGCCCGAAGCGGCCAGGCTCCGGGTTTGGCCAACATCGGCAAACCCGTCCGCGCATCACATCGCAAGCTCCAACGGCGTCTCGCGGATCGCCAACGCCGTCGCGCATTTGGGTCCACATCGGCTGTGGATTCGGCCCTTGCGCCGCCCCGCGATGGATTAGCATCGACGGCTTGTCCACTGCTGCGGTGATCTTCATGCGTCGAATCGTTCCGGCCCTGACGGTGTCTGCGTTGGCGCTGCTCGCGCTGGCGGCCTGCCAGAAACCCGCCGAACCCGCCCAGCCCGCCGCTGCGGCCCAGACCGACACCGGCAAGGCGCCGACCGCCGCCGCGGCCGACGCCGCCCCCAACCCGCTGGAACCGCCCGCGCGCGTGCTGCGCAACGACGCGATCGGCTACGACGGCTTCAACGGCAGCACGCAAGCCGGCGCGGTCAGCGCCAAGTTCGGCGCCGACGCCGCCGCCGTGCGCGGCGCCTGGGGCGGCGAGATGAAGGACAACAACGGCCAGCGCCCCGACGCCAAGTGCTACCTGCTGTACCCGGTGCGCGGCGCGATCACCCACCAGTACGGCTTCCTGATGGGCGCCGGCGGCCTGACCGGCATCGACGTCTACGATCCCAAGGCGCTCGCTCCCGGCGGCGGCCGCATCGGCATGAGCATCGACGAGATCAACAAGGCCTACCCGGGCAAGGTCAAGCAGGTCCCCAACCCGAGCTTCGAAGGCGCCGCGTTCCTGCAGGTGTCGCCGCCGGACGGCAAGGACACCCAGCTGGTGTTCGAGACCGACGCGCTGGGCAGCGTCACCAACTGGCGCATCGGCAAGCGCGGCGCGATCGAACCCGACGAAAGCTGCACCCGCTGAGCCAGCGTTTGGTATCCCGCGACGACCCGGCCCCTCGGCCCGGGCCGTCGCCACCGCCCTGCCCTCAGCGCCCGGCGGTCTTGCCCACCTCGCCCAGGAACGCCAGTCCCAGCTTGGCGAACGGCACGCTCGCGCGCGCCGACTGGCCCACGCTGGCCAGGGTGTCGTTGGCGGTGTGGATGTACGGCGAATAGCCGCCGTTGGCGTTGCCGCCTTCGAAATACATCGCCGCCGGATAACCCGCCGCGGTCCACGAGGCGTGATCGGAACAGCCGTAATTGCAGGTGTAGCTGCCCAGCCGCAGGCTGCCGCCGAGGTAGGTCGCGAACAGATCGCGCAGCAACTGCTGCAGGCCGGCGTTGGAGAAGTCGTTGATCACCCGCACGTCCGGCGCGGTGCTGGTGCGGTAGTTGGTCATGTCCAGCTGCAGCACGCCGACCACGTTGACGCCGCGGCGCTTGAAGTCCGCGGCGATCGCATTGGAACCGCGCAGGCCGATTTCCTCGGCCGCATATCCCATCAGCTTGATCGTGCGCTTGGGCTTGTAGCCGCTGGCCATGGCGATGCGCAGCACCTCGGTCAGGGTGGCGATGCCGGACGCATCGTCGTCGGCGCCGGGCGCGCGCATGCTTTCGCCGCTGCCGCTGTTGGAGACGGTGTCCAGGTGCGCGCCGAGAACCACCACTTCGTCCGGCAGTTCGTTGCCGCCGATGGTGAGGATGACCGACGGCTGCGAACCGCAGTTGCTGCAGTTGAACAGTTCGGTGCTGACGTCGCCGCGGCCATTGCCGAGCGCGGCCCAGCGGTCGCGAACCCAGGTCGCGGCGTTGCGGCCGTGGCTGGTGCTGGCGTGACGGTTCGGCCAGTTGCTCGACAGGGACTGGATGGTCGCGCGGATGTTGGCTTCGTTGACCTGCCCCAGCCAGGGCGTGACCGTGGCCTGGTTGTCGATCGCATAGCTGGCGAAGGCGGTGGTCATCGCTTCCACGCTGCGGTCGTTGCGCACGAAGGCTTCGGCTTCGGCGCGGCTGTCGAAGGCGAAGTAGCCGCCGCAGCGGCGTTCTTTTTCATGCACGTGGCGGCTCAGGTCGCCGAGCTGATGGGTCTGCAGTTCGGACACGACCAGGGCCGCGCCGCTGCGGCCGACGCGGGCGCTGGCGTTGCGCGCGAGCGTGCTCAGGCCCGCGTCGTGAGTCTGGCGCGAGGTCACCACGTACACCGGCTTGAACGGATCCGATAACGCGGCGGCCATGGCGGGGTCGGCCTGGGCCGGGACGACGCGGGCGGCGTCGATGCGTGCGGGGGCGCTCTGCGCGAACGCGGGCGCGGCGACGGTCAGCGAGAGCAGCGAAAGCGACAGCAGGATCGAACGTTGCACGGTGAGGCTCCTTGGATGAGGGCGTCGCACACGAGGCGGTGCGGATTGCGCGGGTCGATGCCGCCTTCGCGCCGCGTGCGGCGCGACCGCACTCGCCGGCCATGCACTGCGAGGTTCGCCTGTGTCCGAGCGGCGCCGATGCGCGCAAGCCCAGGCTAGATCGCCGCGCAGCGAGCGCAGGCCGGCCACGCTTTCGCGGAAGCCGCCCGGCGGTGATGGCCGTCGTGCAAATCGGCGAATCAGACGAGTCCGAAGCGGATTTCGATGCATTCGCATTCCATCCCCGTGGCCACACGCGGTGTCGACCGATCGCGATGCCGCGCGGGTCCCAAGCGTCAGCGCCAGCGCCAGCGCCATGCATCGGATCGGCATCGGCATCGGCATGAAAAAACCCCGGCCGGAGCCGGGGTCGCAACGTCTTCGTTCATGCGCAGATGCGGCGAACCGATGCGCACGGCATCGATTCGCCGCCGCCGATCAGAACGTGATGCTCCAGGTGTCGATGCGGCCGACATCGCCGCTGGCGTTGTCGTTGACCCGCAGCTTCCACGCGCCGTTGAGCGTTTCGCTGGACAGATTGAAGGTGAAGGTGCCGGTGACGTTGTCGGCGCTGCCGCCGGTGCGGTTGTGGATGTTGTAGAGCGAACCGTCCGGCGCGACCAGGTCGACCTTGATGTCCTGCTTGTAGGTATGCAGGATGTTGACCGACACCGAGGCATTGCTCGGCGCGTTGCCGGTGCGGCCGGACACGTTGATCGTGCTTTCGACCGTGGCGTTGTCGGTGATCGCCACGTCGGTGCCGTTGGTGTAGGTCTGGGTGCCCGGACCCGGGCCCGGACCGGTGCCGGCGGTCTTGCCGAGCTCGCCGAGGAAGGCCAGGCCGAGCTTCGCGAACGGCACGCTGTTGGCCGCCGAGTTGCTCATGTTGGCCATCGTGTCGTTGGGCGTGTGGATGTACGGCGAATAGCCGCCGTTGGCGGTGCCGCCTTCGAAATAGATCGCCGCCGGGAAACCCGCCGCGGTCCACGAAGCGTGATCCGAACAGCCGTAGCCGCAGGTGTAGCTGCCGACGGTGCCGCCGAGGTAGGTGGTGTACAGATCGCGCAGGAACTGCTGCAGGCTGGAATTGGAGTAATCGCTGACCAGACGCACCGCCGGCGCGCCGCTGACGCGGTAGTTGGTCATGTCCAGCTGCAGCACGCCGACCACGTTGACGCCGCGGGTCTGGAAGTCGGTGGCGATCGCCTTGGATCCGCGCAGGCCGACTTCCTCGGCCGCGTAGCCCATGAACTTGATCGTGCGCTTGGGCTTGTAGCCGCTGGCCAGCGCCACGCGCAGCACTTCGGTCAAGGTGGCGATGCCCGAGGCGTCGTCGTCGGCGCCCGGCGCGTTCATCGCATCGCCGCTGCCGCTGCTGGAGATCGAGTCCAGGTGCGCGCCGAGCACCACCACTTCGTTCGGCAGCTCGCTGCCCTGGATGGTCAGGATCGCCGACGGCTGGGTCGAGCAGTTGGTGCAACCGGTGTACAGCTCGGCGCTGACGTCGCTGCGGCCGTTGGCCAGGCCGAGCCAGGTGTCCTTGATCCAGGTCGCCGAGGTGCGGCCGTGGGTGGAGGCGTAGTAGCGGTTCGGGTACGAGGTCGACAGGTGATTGATGGTGCCGCGGATATTGGCTTCGGCGACCTGGCTCAGCCACGGCGTCACCGTGGCCTGGTTGTCGATGGTGTAGGTCGCGAACTGGGCGTTGATCGCCTGCACGCTGCGATCGTTCTTGACGAAGGTTTCGGCCTCTTCGCGCGAATCGAACGCAACGAAACCGCCGCAGCGCTGTTCCTTCTCGTGGACGTGGCGGGCGATGTCGACCAGTTGGTGGGTCTTGAGTTCGGAGATCACCAGCTTGGCGCCGGCCGGATTGCTCAGGCCGAGCGCATTGTTCGTCAGCGTCTTGACCCCGGCATCGAAGGTGGCGCGCGAGGTCACGATGTAGACCGGCTTGAACGGATCGTCGGTGGCATCGGCCGGACGCACGTGATCGTGCGCATGGTCCTGCGCGAACACCGGCGCGGCGGCGGCGGCGAGCGCGAGGGCGAGCAGGGTCGGAACGAACATCGTCCGCAAGGGCGAGGCGGGCACGGTGGCAAGTTGCTGATTCACGGAAAGCGCTCCTGGTTCGACGTCGCCGGCGCGATGTTTCGGCATCGGCGCGGGGACGCGGCTGGACTGGGATGACGACCGCGCGTGGCGCGGTCGTCGCGAGGGGTTTGCTGCGCGTGAAAGCGGCGCCGAACCGTGCGGGGGAAAGGTTCCGATACGCCCGGGTTTCGACCCTAAGCGGGTAGGCATGATGCGAACAAGCCGCAATCGGTTCGAGCGCACATTCGCGTTCGTGACTTGAGTCATGCAACCGTGCAGTAAACGCTTACGGTGCGGATGCGGATGGTCTTCGCCGACGCTTGACGCGATAAATCCTCGGAATTTTCGGGGTTTCGTCGAAGGAAACAATGCGGCCATCGGGGGCACTTCGCGCGCTTCATTCCTATTGTCCGACGTTATCTTTGCATCACATTTTTAGTGAGCTGTTGCTTTGATTGGCTGTAGAAAAGTCGCTTTCGTAAATCGATGGCGGCCGCGAATGGGGTTCGCTCGACCTCCGCTGGCAATGCCTCGCCCCGCCGCAAATTCCAATGATGCGCCTCGCTTTGGCTCGCCTCTTTGGTTTGACCTAATTTTTGAGTAAGCCTTGCTTTGCCTTTGCCTTTGCCTTTGCCTTTGGATTTGACTTTGGCTTTGGCTTGAGCCTGAAGCAGAGACGTCCTACCAGCGCTGCGAGGCCTGTAACTCGCGTTAGCAAAAGCACACCCGGAGGGCGGCGTGCAGGATGCACGCCGTGCGCCACCGGGACATGGATGTCCCGTGTGGCGCATGCCCGCGCAAGCACCGATCGTGCGGCTTTTGATTCGAAACAGGAACGCCTTTTTCTTTGGTGACTTTCTTTTGTGGCTCTGGACAAAAGAAAGTTACCCGCCGCTTTAGTGGCGGAAGCTTTTGATCCTGCTTGCAGCTTTAAAAGCTTTGAAGATCTAGAGCTTTTGAAGCGGAAAGGCAGAGTCAACAGCTTTCGTCCGCAAGCGGCCGAGTTACTTTCTTTTGTCAAAAGCGACAAAAGAAAGGTAACCAAAGAAAAACGCTTTTCTTTGAATCAAGTGCCCGCACGATCGGTGCATACGCAGGCATGCGCCACACGGGACATCCTGTCCCGGTGGCGCACGGCGCACATCCATGTGCGCCGCCCTCCGGGTGTGCTGTTGTTCTCGCGAGTAAGCCGCTTCGCAGTGCTGGATGAACTGCAAGACTTCAAGCGAAAACCGGATGACCTACCTGTAGGAGCGGCGCAAGCCGCGACCGCGAGAATGCGGCCACGGCGAAGGTTGCGAGGTTGTCGTGATGTCGCGGTCGCGACTCGCGTCGCTCCTACAGGGGCGGCGATGTCGCCGCATCGCGCCTCATGCGCAGATTCAAAGCATCCCCCCTCAAACCGAAAAGCCCGGGTGCAGCGACACCTCGCCACACCCGGGCCTGCCCCAGATCGATCGCATCACACCAATCAGATCAAACCGATCGGATAAAGCCAATCGGATCAAATCAGAACGTCAGACTCCACGTATCGATCCGCCCCGTATCGCCGGTCGCGTTGTCGTTGACCCGCAACTTCCACGTACCGTTGAGCGGCTCGCTCGACAAATCCTTGTTGAACGTGCCGATCACGTTGTCGGCGCTGCCGCCGGTGCGGTTGTGGATGTTGTAGACCGTGCCGTCCGGCGCCACCAGATCGACTTTGATGTCGCTCTTGTAGGTGTGATAGATCGTCACCTGCACCGGCGTGCTCGTCGCGCCGTTGCCGGTGCGGCCGGACACCACGATCGAGCTTTCCACGGTGGCGTTGTCGGTGATCGCGACGTCGGTGCCGTTGCTGTAGGTCTGGGTGCCGCCCGGACCCGCGGTCACGGTGACCGAACCGGTCTTGGTGTTGGTCGCGCCGTCGTCGTCGGCGACGGTCAAGGTGACGGTGTAGGTGCCCGCCGCGCTGTAGGTCTTCGACGGATTGGCCGCGGTCGAAGTGGTGCCGTCGCCGAAGTTCCAGCTGCGCGAGGCGATGGCGCCATCGCTGTCGCTGGAGGTATCGGTGAAGTTCACGCTCAAGCCGCTGATCGCCGAGGTGAAATTCGCCACCGGCGGATTGTTGACCGGGCCGGTACCGCCGACGGTGAAGCGCACCGCGTTCGGGGTGCCCGGCTTGCCGGCCGCGTCGGTGCCCTGCACGTACACGGTATGCACGCCCTGGCTCAGGCCGGTGGTGGAGATGCTGCCGGTGACGTTCTCGTTGCTGCTGTTGAAACTGCCGTCGCTGGCGCTCAACGCGATCGGCGTCGCGCCGCTCGCCCACGGCGGCGCATCCAGGTACGCGCGCGCCGACGCGATGTTCTGCACCGGTTCGCTGCCGTTGTTCTGGTTGAACAGACCGTCGTTGATGTTCGCGGTGATGGTCACCGGCGTACCCGCGGGCACGGTGGCCGAGGAGACGTTGACCACGGTGGTGTCCGGACCGCTGGGCAGCGTGTACGGCGCCCACAGGCTGCGCGCGACATAACGCAGGGTCTTGAGGTTGTTCGGCAAGGTGGT